>NZ_JBJGZA010000031.1:0-55151 GCF_054050255.1 Geodermatophilus sp. SYSU D00700
CCCCCCCCCCCCCCCCCCCCCCCCCCCCCCCCCCCCCCCCCCCCCCCCCCCCCCCCCCCCACCCCCCCCCCCCCCCCCCCCCCCGGGGCCCCTGGAGCGTCGAGATCGCGTGATCTCGACGAAGCGGGCCTCCGGCTAGTCGGAGAAGACCTCGATCGAGGCGCCCATCTCCACCAGCCGCTCGTAGAGGTGCTCGTAGCCGCGGGCGATGATGTCGACGTTGCGCAGCACCGACGTCCCGCGCGCGGCGAGCATCGCCAGCAGGATGCACACCGCGGGCCGCAGCGCCGGCGGGCACACGACCTCGGCGTTGCGCCAGCGGGTCGGCCCGGTGACCAGCACCCGGTGGGGGTCCATGAGGCGGACGTCGGCGCCCAGGCGGGTCAGGTCCGACAGGTGGATCGCCCGGTTGTCGTAGACCCAGTCGTGGATGAGCGTCGAGCCGGTCGCCGACGCCGCGATCACCGCGAAGAACGGCAGGTTGTCGATGTTGAGCCCCGGGAACGGCATCGGGTGGATCTTGTCGATCGGGGCCTTGAGCTGCGACGGGTGGATGGTGACGTCGGCCAGCCGGGTGTGGCCGTTGTCGGCCAGGTACTCCTCCGAGAGGTCGTACCGCAGCCCCATCTCGGCCAGCACCGCGAGCTCGATCTCCAGGAACTCCACCGGCGCGCGGCGCACCGTCAGCTCCGAGCCGGTCACGATGCCGGCGGTCAGCAGGCTCATCGCCTCGACCGGGTCCTCGCTGATCGTGTAGTCGACGTCGGCGTCGAGGACGGCGCGCCCGTGCACGGTGAGCGTCGTCGTCCCGAGGCCCTCGACCCCGACCCCGAGCAGCTGCAGGTACAGGCACAGGTCCTGGACCATGTAGTTGGAGCTGGCGTTGCGGATGACGGTGGTGCCCTCGGTGCGGGCCGCGGCCAGCAGCGCGTTCTCGGTGACGGTGTCCCCGCGCTCGGTCAGCACGATCGTCCGCCGCTCGGTCGCCCAGGGGTCGACGCTGGCGTGGTACTCGCCGGCGTGCGCCTCGATCGCCAGCCCGAACGGCCGCAGCGCGATCATGTGCGGCTCCACCGTGCGGGTGCCGAGGTCGCAGCCGCCGGCGTAGGGCAGCCGGAACTCGCGGGCCCGGTGCAGCAGCGGGCCGAGGAACATGATGATGCTGCGGGTCCGGCGGGCGGCGTCGGCGTCGATGCCGGCCAGGTCGAGCTCGTCGGGGACCTGCAGGGTCAGGTCGCGGCCGGCGGCGTCCCAGGTGGCCGAGACGCCGATCGAGCGCAGCACGTCGAGGATGCGGTCCACCTCGACGATGCGGGCCACGTTGCGCAGCGTCGTCCGGCCCCGGTTGAGCAGCGCGGCGCACAGCAGCGCCACGGCGGCGTTCTTCGACGACTTCACCGTCACGCTGCCCCGCAGCGGGGTGCCGCCGGTGACCCGCAGGTGCGTGGGCCCGGCCGGGCCGACGCTGATCAGCGGGCTCTCCAGCGCCTCGGAGAGGCGGCCCAGCAGGTCGAGGGTGAGGTTCTGGCCGCCCTGCTCGATGCGGGCGACGGCGCTCTGGCTGGTGCCCAGGCGCTCGGCGAGCTGCTGCTGGGTCAGGCCGCGGTGCCGGCGGGCGTCGCGCACCAGCGCGCCGATCCGCACGGCGGTGGCGGTGGAGGAGGGCAGGACGGTCGAGGGGGCCGTCGTCTCGGCCGTGGACTCGGTCGCGGTCACGGGGGTCCACGGTATCTCGTAGGTGAGATGCCCCGGCGAGCCACGCCGGGAGGGACCGGTCCGCCCGGGGCGGACGGCAGACTGTCGGCATGGAGGTCCTGGTCACCGGAGGCACCAGTCCGCTCGGTCAGAGGTTGGTGCCCGTCCTGCAGCAGGCGGGTCACGGGGTGCGGCAGATGTCCCGCCGCGGAGCGGGGCCCGGGGGTGTGCGCGCCGACCTGGCCACCGGCCGCGACCTGGCCGCGGCGGTGCGGGGCGCCGAGGTGGTCGTGCACGCGGCCAGCGCGCCGCGGGGCGACCACTGGCAGGTCGACGTCGCCGGGACCCGCCGGCTGGTACAGGCCCTCGACCGCGAGCGGTTGCAGCACCTGGTGTACGTCTCGATCGTCGGCGTCGACCGGGTGCCGTGGAACTACTACCGGGCGAAGTTCTCCGCCGAGCAGGTGCTGCTGGCCTCCGGGTTGCCGGTGACCCTGGTCCGGATCTCCCAGTTCCACCACTTCGTCGACGAGATGCTGGCCACCGCCCGCCGCGGTCCGGTGCTGCCGGTCCCGATGGGCTGGCAGGCCGCACCGGTCGACGTCGGGGAGGCGGCCGGGTTCCTGGCCGAGGTGGCCTCCGCCCCGCCGACCGGCGACGTCGTCGAGTTCGGCGGGCCCGAGGCGCTCTCGGCCGCCGAGCTCGCCCGCGCCTGGGCGGCCGCCCGCGAGCCGTCGGTGCGGGTGGTGGCCACGCCGCTGCCCGGCAGGCTGTCGGCGGCCTTCCGGGAGGGCGGCGTGCTGCCCGGCCCGCGGGCCCAGCGCGGGCGGCGCACCTACGCCGAACACCTGCGGCAGGGCTGAACCGCGCCGTTCCTGCCGAACTCCGCAGCGGGGCTGCCGGTGCGGGCGTGACGTCCGGAAGTCGCCAGCGGACCGTCGGTGGCGCTCCCTAGGTTCGGTCCGTGCCCTCCGCCCGCCCGGTGTCCCTGCCCGTGCTGTCCGCCGTCGCCGTCACCGTGCTGGCCTGGGCGTCCGCGTTCATCGGCATCCGCGCGGTGGGCGAGGACCTCTCACCCGGCGCCCTGGCGCTCGGGCGGCTGCTGGTCGGGACGGCGGTGCTGGCGCTGCTGTGCCTGGGCCGCGGCTGGGTGGCGCCCACGCGGCAGGAGTGGCGGCTGCTGGCGGTGTGCGGGATCGGCTGGTTCGGCGTCTACAACGTGGCGCTCAACGCCGCCGAGCGGCACCTCGACGCCGGGACGACGGCGATGCTGGTCAACGTCGGGCCGATCCTCATCGCGGTGCTGGCCGGGGTCTGGCTGCGGGAGGGGTTCCCGCGCCGGCTGGTGGCCGGACTCGCCGTCGCCTTCGCGGGGGTGCTGCTGATCGGGCTGGGCGGCCGGGGGAGCGGGGGTGACCTGCTCGGCGTCCTGCTGTGCCTCGTCGCCGCGGTGACCTACGCCGTCGGGGTGGTGGCGCAGAAGCCGGTGCTGCGCCGGCTGCCGCCGCTGCAGGTGACGGCGACCGCGTGCGCCATCGGGGCGGTGTGCTGCCTGCCCTGGGCCGGTGCGCTGGTGACCGGGTTGGCCGCCGCCCCGGCGTCGTCGGTGCTCGGCACGGTCTACCTGGGCGTGGTGCCCACGGCGCTGGCGTTCAGCACCTGGGCCTACGCGCTGGCGCGCACCGAGGCCGGCCGGCTGGGGGTCACCACCTACCTGGTGCCGCCGCTGGTGGTGCTCATGTCGTGGCTGCTGCTCGACGAGGTCCCCACGCCGCTGGCCGTGGCCGGCGGGGTCGTCTGCCTGGCCGGCGTCGCGATCTCACGCCGTCGCGGGACGGTCCGTGCCGCGGTCCGCGTGGCCGAGCCGGTTCACAGGTAGGCGCGGGGGTCGACCGCCGGGGGCAGCTCACCGGGGACGATCCGCCGGCCGGTGACCGCCGTCGGGATCAGGCGCAGCCAGTGGCCGTGCTCGCCGGGCGCCCACGGCTGCAGCCCGGTGGCCCGCGTGCGGGCGACGAGGTCGGCGCGGTGCTCCGGCCCGACCTCCTCGGCGACCCCGCGCACCAGGACGCTCCACCCGCTGCGGGTGCGCCGGTCGATCTCGTCCACCTCGAACGTCACGGCGGCGTGGTCGGCGGCGGCCAGCTTGGTGCCGGGCGAGGTGCGGATGACCACCGTGGTGCCGTCCATGGCGTAGTTGACCGGGAAGACCAGCGGGTGGTGCTCGGCGTTGACGGCGAGCCGGCCGATCTCCTGGGTGGCCAGGAGCCGGTGGCACTCGTCGACGGGGATCTCCTGCAGCGTGCTCTCGGCGCTCACGGGCCCATCGTGGCGGCGGCGCCGGACGCCCGCGACCGGTTCACCTCCGGCGCGGCCCCGCCCACGGGTCGTCGGGGTCGAGGTCGTCGTCGGGGTCGTCCCCGTGCTGGTCGGCGGGGTGGACCGGGTCGCCGGCGACGGCTCCCCGCGGGCCCGCGTCGGTGCGCCGGGCGGCGGCCTCCAGGGCGTCGTCGCGCTCGGCGGCGGCGCGGGCGCGGGCCAGCCGCTCCTGCTCCCGCTCCTCCGCGCGCAGCTGCCGGCGGCTGGGACGGCCGGTGACCGGCTCGGTGCGGCGGCGGGTGAGCCACCACAGCGCCGGCCCGGCCAGCGCCAGCCCGATCGGCAGGACGTAGGCCGCGGCCCGCTCGGTGCCGCCCTCGCCGAGCAGCCCGACCACGCCGGCGCCGTAGAAGACGGTCATCGCGGTGCCGAACAGGCCCAGCAGCACCACGGTCGTGCCCAGCGCCTCCGACCACGGCCGCACCGCGTACGCCAGCGCCATCAGCCCCAGCCCGCCGGCGAGCAGGTACAGGACCGCGCCGGTGGTGTGCAGCGACGGGCTGGTCAGCCGCGGGAAGACGCCGACCAGCAGCACACCCAGCGCGGCGGCGCCGAGCAGGGCCACCGCCGGGCGGGCGGCGCGGCCGCGCAGCGCCGGCAGCAGCGCGACCGCGCCGGCGGCGATCAGGGCGGCCTGCACGACGAACGAGGCGTTCATCAGCGTGGACCCGGGCCGGGTGGGGTCGCCCAGCGCGCTGATCGCCTCCGCCGACCGCGAGTAGGGCAGCTCGGAGCGCAGCTGCACGACCGTCTCGACGACGAAGAACTGCAGGGTCAGCACCCAGGCGAGCGCGCCCGCGGTGATCCGCTTCCTCGGCACACCTCCCATGGTCCCAGCCGCCGTGGTCCCGACCCGCCGCGGCGGGGTCAGTCGAGGGCGGCCAGGACGGCGGCGTACTGGGCCGGCGTCAGGTACGACGGGTTGCTGCCCGCCGGCATCCGCAGCACCTCGGCGTCCCGGGTGACCGGGTCGGCCAGCAGGTCGGCGCGCGGGAGCGGGACCCCGAGCAGGGTGAACCGGACGACGGCGACCGGTCCGCGCCCGTCGGAGCCGACCGGGCCCGCCAGCACCCCGGTGGCGTGCACGCCCGGGCGGTCGCGGCCGCTGCGCCACAGCAGGACCGGGTCGCCCGGCCGCATCAGCCCGAGCCGGTAGGAGGGCCGCAGGCAGCGGGTCACCTCGTGCGCCCGGCCGGGTGCCCAGCCCGGGACCACCGCCTCGGGCGGGCGCGCGGTCTTCACCAGCCAGCAGCCGACGTCGGCCCGGCCCAGTCGGGTCACCGGCCCATCCCAGCAGCCGGGCCGGGCGCGCGCCCGCCGTCGCCGGCCGGGGCCGGTCCGGCGACCGGGTGCGCGACGAGCTCGGCCGGGCGCGGCGCGGCCGCGGTTCCGCGACGCCGTGGGGGAGGTCGTCGCCGCCACCCTGACCGCCTCGGCGAGGCGGTCAGGGAGGGTCTTCAGTCGGTGGCGGAGTGGAACTCCGCGCCGGCCGGGTCGGCGTCGTCGGAGCCGACGGCCTGCCGCTCCTGCTCGGTGCGGTGCTGCAGCGCGTCGTCGTTGGGCCGGGGATCGGCCTTGCCGTGCTGCTGGCGGTCCCGGGGCGCCGACTCCTCGGTGTCCATGACGTCGTCGAGGGTGGGGCGGTCGGGTGGGGTGGTCATGGTGCTGCCTCCGCTGCGTCGTCGGTCGGTCCTGCAGGCCATAGCCGTCGCGCCCGGCCGGAAACCCTCAGCGCTGCTCCAGCGAGCCGGCCGGCAGCCACGCCTCGACCAGGACCGGCCCGTGCGCGCCGGGGACGGCGTAGGCCACCCGGCCCTGCCAGCCCCCGGGCCGCTGCCGCCACTCGACGAGCAGCCCGGGGACCCGGCCGGAGCTGCCGGGCGGGTCGTGCACCCAGCAGTGCCGTCCTGCGCCCTCCTCCCGGGGCCGCGGCTGGGGAGCGGCCTCGGGGAGCGGGCCGGCCGGACGGACGCCGGAGTCGGCGGCCCGCTCGCCCAGCGACGGTCGCGACGACCCCCGGTGCATCCCACCTGCCACCTCGGCAGTCTGGCACGGCGGTCGAACGCGCGTTCGATCGTCCGGTGCGGTCGCCGCGTCGGTAGTCGTCGGCGTGTCGACATGCCGACACGCCGACTTGCCTGTGATGTGGGTCACACCGCGCGCTGACCGTCACCCGGTCGTCACGTCCCGTTGTTGGACTGTGCACGACGGGTGCTCACCATGTGCAGGTCCCCGCACCTCTCGAAGGGTCATCCGTGCGTTCAACTCCCGGCTCCCGGCGCATGCTCGTGCGCCGCGCCGCACTCGGCACCACCGCCGCGTCCCTGGCCGTCGTGGGCCTGCCCACGGCCGCCGTGGCCGCGCCGCCCACCGCGCCGTACGTCTCCGAGATCCACTACGACAACACCGGCACCGACGCCGGTGAGTTCGTGGAGGTCCACCTCCCGGCCGGCACCTCGTCGGCCGGTCTCTCGGTCGTGCTCTACAACGGTGGCAACGGCACGGTCTACGACACGGACGCGCTGCCGGCGGTCACGGCTCCGGCGGACGCCCCGGCGGTCGCCACCGTCAGCTACCCCGCCAACGGCGTCCAGAACGGCGACCCCGACGGTGTGGCGCTCGTCCGGGGGACCGAGGTCCTCGAGTTCCTCTCCTACGAGGGGACCTTCACCGCGACCGACGGTCCGGCCGCCGGCAGGACCAGCACCGACATCGGCGTCCGGGAGGCGGGCACCGAGCCGACCGGGCAGTCGCTGTCGCGCACCTACGACGCCAGCGGCGACGCGCTCGTGTGGGCCGGTCCGGCCGCGGCGACCCCGAACGCGGTCAACCCCGCCGGCACCACGACCCCGCCGCCGCCGGTGACCGGCCCCTGCGAGACCACCCCGACCCACGAGATCGGCGCGGTGCAGGGCACCGGGCCGGCCACGCCGCTCAGCGGGCGGACCGTCACCGTCCGCGGCGTCGTCGTCGGTGACGTCCCCGGGCTGTCCGGCTTCTACCTGCAGGACCCCGACGGCGACGGCGACACCGCCACCTCCGACGGCGTCTTCGTGTTCAGCCCCGCCGCCGTGGACCTCGGCGACACCGTCGCGGTGACCGGCCAGGCCGGCGAGTTCGGCGGCCAGACGCAGATCACCGCGCGCACCGACGTCGACGTCTGCGCCGACGGCACCGGCGCGGACCTGCCGCAGCCCGCGGCGCTGGACCTGCCGGCCGACGACACCGCCCGGGAGCGGCTCGAGGGCATGCTCGTCCAACCGGCCGACGCCCTCACCGTCAGCGAGGTGTTCGACCTCACCTCCTTCGGCGAGCTGACCCTCTCCGAGGGCGGCCTGCTGGTGCAGCCCACCGAGCTGGCCCGCCCGGGCAGCCCCGAGGCGCAGGCCATTGCGACGGAGAACACGCTGCGCCGGATCGTCCTGGACGACGGCCTGAGCGCCCGGGTGAACGTCAACACCCGTCCGTACCTCTCGCCCACCACCCCGGTGCGCGTCGGCGACGAGCTGACCTTCACGCAGCCCACCGTGCTCGGCTACGGCTTCAGCCAGTGGCGGCTACAGCCGGCCGACGGCACCGCGGCGGGCACCTTCGCCCCGCAGAACACGCGGCCGGCGAGTCCGGACGAGGTCGGCGGTGACGTCCAGGTCGGCGCGTTCAACGTGCTGAACTACTTCGTCACCCTGTCCGGACCCAACGCCCGGGGTGCGAGCAGCCCGGCGGAGTTCGAGGAGCAGGCGGCCAAGATCGTCACCGCCATCGAGGCGCTGGGCGCCGACGTGGTCACCCTCATGGAGATCGAGGACACCGACTCCACGGGCACCTCGCCTGGCAACGCCGACGGCGCCCTCGCGGACCTGGTGCAGCGGCTGAACACGGCCGCCGGCTACGACAAGTGGAGCTACGTGCCGCTGGCCGACGAGCTCTACGCGGTCGACCGCGACGTCATCCGCAGCGCGATCATCTACCAGAACGACGTCGTGCAGCCGGTCGGCGACTCCGTCGGCCTGGTGGACGAGACCGTGTGGGACAACGCCCGCGAGCCGCTCGCGCAGACCTTCGTGAAGGACGGCGACGCGTTCACCGTCGTGGCCAACCACTTCAAGTCGAAGAACCCCGGCACCGACCCCGCGCCGACCGGCGACAACGTCGACGACGGTGACGGCCAGGGTGCCTGGAACGGCGACCGCGTGCGGATGGCCGAGTCCCTCATCGCGTTCACCGAGGAGCTCCGCGGGACCACCGGTGACGAGGACGTGCTCCTCCTGGGCGACTTCAACGCCTACACGCAGGAGGACCCGATGGTCGCCTTCTACGAGGCCGGCTACGACGACCTGGGTTCGTTGTTCGACGAGGGCCGGTACAGCTACGTGTTCGACGACATGTCCGGCTCGCTGGACCACGCCCTGTCGACCGGTGCCCTGACCGACAAGGTCACCGGGGTAGCGCACTGGAACATCAACTCGGTGGAGTCCTTCGCCTACCAGTACACCGGCGACCCGGCGCTCTACGCCCGCGACCCGTACCGGTCCAGCGACCACGACCCAGTGGTCCTGGGCATCGACCTGGAGGAGCGCTGCAACGGCCTCGTCCCGACGATCCGCGGCACCGAGGCGGGGGAGACCCTGCGCGGCACCGCCGGCGTCGACGTGATCATGGGCCTCGGCGGGAGCGACACGATCACCGGCGGGACCGCCGACGACGTCGTCTGCGGTGGCGCCGGTGACGACCGGCTGGCCGGTGAGAACGGCAACGACCGGCTGCTCGGCGGCTTCGGCGTCGACACCCTCGACGGCGGCAACGGCGACGACACGCTGGTCGGCGGGCCGGGGGAGGACGACGTCCTGACCCAGGGCCGTGGCACCGGCAGCAGCGAGCAGGAGGGCGCGGAGTCGTGAGCGACGGCTGATCCGCAGCCGAGCACCCGTCCGGCGCGGCCCCGGGGAACCGGGAGCCGCGCCGGACGTGTTCTCAGGAGCCCGTGCGGGCCTCCCCGCCGGCCTGCTCGCCGATCGCGTCCTCCTCCGGGTCGCTGGTGCGCCGCACCCCGTCGGCCAGGATGCGCGCGACCTCCTGGAGCAGCGCGTGCCCGGCGAGTTCCTCCACGGGCACCGGCAGCGGCAGCGACCAGTTGGGGCGCTCGGTGGTGCCCGGCACGTTCGGGCGGCGCCGCACGCCGAGGGCGTCGTCGAGCGTGGCCGACAGCAGCAGCGACGGTGCCCGCCCCAGCAGCTCGTGCGCCCGCTTCACCGCCGTCTCCGGCCGGGCGTTCTTCCGAAGGCCCGGCAGCTTCTCCAGCAGCGCCGTCCGGCCCCGCTCGAGCTCCTCGTCGGTCCCGGTGCCGTGCTCGCGCTGCTCCTCGACGTCGGCGCCGCTCCACAGGCCCGCGACGGTGGGCAGGTCGTGGGTGGTGACGGCGGCCATCGCCTCCTGCGGCCACTCGGCCGGGTCGTCGTCCTCGAACCACAGCAGCCGGTAACCCAGGATCCCGTGTTCGGCCAGGGCCTCGCGGACGCCCTCCTCCACCGTGCCGAGGTCCTCGCCGACCACCACCGCCTGCGCCCGGTGGCTCTCCAGCGCGACGATGTCGAGCAGGTCCTCGGCGGGGTAGCGGACGTAGGCGCCGTCGACGGCGCCGCCCTCGGCGGGGACCCACCACAGCCGGAACAGGCCCATCACGTGGTCGATGCGCAGCCCGCCGGCGCCGGCCATCGTGGCGCGGATCGACTCGACGAACGGCTCGTAGTCCGCCTCCCGCAGCCGCCACGGGACCAGCGGCGGGGAGCCCCAGTCCTGGCCCTGGGCGTTGAAGGCGTCCGGCGGGGCCCCGACGCTCACGCCCTGCGCCAGCACGCCCTGCCAGGTCCAGGCGTCGGCGCCGCCGCCGGCCACGCCGATGGGCAGGTCCTGGATGACGGTCATGCCCTCGGTGGCCCGCTCCAGCTGCAGCGACAGGCACCACTGCAGCCAGGCGTGGAAGGCGACGTCGCGCTCGTGCTCGGCGACGAACCGGCCGACCGCCTCGCTGCGCGGGTCGCGCAGCTCGTCGGGCCAGGTGTGCCAGTCGGGGCCGTGGACGTCGGCGAGCGCCGACCAGGTGGCCCAGTCCTGCAGCTTCTGGCCCTGGTGCCACCACCAGTCGGGGAAGGCGGGGTCGTCGCGTCCGGTGGCGTCGAAGACCCGGCGCAGCGCCTCGCGCTTGCGCGCCCAGATCGCGTCGCGGTCGATCAGCTCGCCGTCGGACAGTACCCGGCCGGCGTCGCCGTCGACGTCGACCCGGTCGGCGCCGGGGACCTCCTCGACGCGCAGGTAGACCGGGTTGCGGAAGCGGCGGGTGGCCGGCAGGTACGGGCTGGCCTCCTGCTGCGGGGTGGGCGCCACGGCGTGCAGCGGGTTGACCAGCACGAACCCGGCCCCCTGGTCGGCGGCCATCTCGCGCACGGCCCGCAGGTCGGCGAGGTCGCCGATGCCCCAGCTGCCCGCGCCGCGGGTGGCGTAGAGCTGCACCGCCCAGCCCCAGGCGCGGTCCGCGGGCAGCCAGCAGCGCCCCGGCGACACGACCAGCCGGCGCCGCGGCTCGCCGGGGGCCTGCAGCCAGTGGTAGCCCAGCGGGAAGTCCTCGGGCAGCTCGCCGTCGACGTGCCGGGTCGAGCCGTCCTCGAGGGTCACCTCGGCCTCGTCGACCTCCAGGACGTCGCCGGGCCGGGCCACGATGGGCGCCCGCTCCTCGAGGTCCTCCGGCGGCTCGCCGATCACCTCCCGCAGGCGGTCGATGGTGGCCGGGGCGACCTGGTGTTCCTCGTCGAGGGCGTCGAGCCAGGTGGCGTCGATGCCCCACCGGTCGGTGCTGGGGGTGCGTGTCACCCCCCGATCCTCACGGGGGGCAGGGCTGATCGCAGCGCAGGACGGGAGTGGCGCCCCCCACCGTGCCGTGGCCCGGTGCGGCATCCTCCCCGCGTGGACGGGGCCTGGCTGCTGGTGCACCCGCCGCTGCTGGGGCCCGCGGTCCTGGGACCGCTGGCCGCCGAGCTGCGCCGCCGCGGCGCGGAGGTCGCCGTGCCGGACCTGCGTGCCCGCGTGCAGGACCCCGCGTCACCGGCTCCCTCCGCGGCCGGCTGGGACCGGCGGTGGGCGGCGGGCGCGGGCGGGCGCGCCGACGTCGTCGTCGGGTTCTCCGGCGCGGGCATCGTGCTGCCCGCGGTCGCCGCCGCCGTCCGGGCGGGGCGGGTGGTGTGGCTCGACGCGGTCCTGCCGCCGGCCCCCGGGACGGCGCGGTGGCCGGCCGACGTCCGCGAGCGGGTGGCGCCGCTGACCGGCGACGACGGCCGGGTGGCCGACTGGACGACGTGGTGGGGCCCCGACGCGATGCGCGAGCTGCTCCCCGACGAGGAGGTGCGGACCGCCGTCCTCGCCGAGGGGCACCGGCTGCCGGCGGACCTGTGGTCGACCGGCGTCGCGGTGCCGCCGCTGACCGCCGAGCCCCGCTACGTGCACCTCTCGCCGGCCTACGACGCCGACGCCGCCGAGGCGCGGGCCCGCGGCTGGCCGGTCGCCGGGGACGGCCGCGGCGGGCACCTCGACGTCGCGACCGACCCCGCGACGACGGCCGGGCTGCTGGGCTGACCTTGCGGCACCCGCCGGTCCGCCGCGCGCGCCCTCCTGACCTGCGGTAGGCACGAGCGGTGACCGTGATCGGGTTCCACAACTCCCACGAGCAGGTGCACCCGGCCGATCTGCTGGCCGCCGTCCAGCACGCGGAGGAGGTCGGCTTCACCGCGGCCATGTGCTCGGACCACTTCGCGCCCTGGAACTCCGCGCAGGGGCACTCGGGGTTCGCCTGGTCCTGGCTCGGCGCGGCGCTGGCCACCACCGGCCTGCCCTGCGGCGTGGTCAACGCCCCCGGGCAGCGCTACCACCCGGCGGTCATCGCCCAGGGCGCCGCGACGCTCGCGGCGATGTTCCCGGGGCGCTTCTGGATGGCGCTGGGCAGCGGGCAGGTGATGAACGAGCGGATCACCGGCACCCCGTGGCCGCCCAAGCGGGTCCGGGACGCCCGGCTGCGCGAGTGCGTCGACGTCATCCGCGCGCTGCTGGCCGGCGAGGAGGTGACCCACCGCGGGCTGGTCGACGTCGAGCGGGCGCGGATCTGGACGCTGCCGGAGCAGCAGCCTGCGCTGATCGGGCCGGTGATGAGCGTGCCGACGGCGCGGCGGCACGCCGACTGGGCCGACGGCATGATCACGATCAACCAGCCGCACGAGACGCTGCGCGAGCTCACCGGCGCCTACCGCGACGCCGGGGGCCAGGGCCGGCTCGTGCTCCAGGTGCACCTGTGCTGGGACCCCGACCCGGAGCGGGCGAGGTCCGTCGCCTTCGAGCAGTGGTACACGAACACCTTCCCGCCGCCGCTGTGCTGGGACCTCGACGGGCCCGAGGCCTTCGAGCAGGCCAGCGTGTACACCCCGCAGGAGGCGGTCGAGGGCGCCGTGCGGGTCAGCTCGGACCTCGGGCAGCACGCCGCGTGGCTGGCCGAGTACGTCGACCTGGGCTTCGACGAGATCTACCTGCACCACGTCGGCAAGGAGCAGAAGCCCTTCCTCGACGCGTTCGGCGAGCACGTGCTGCCGCAGCTCGGCGTCACCCGGCCCCAGCCCGCGGTCGCGCTCGACGGGCCCGGCGGCCCCCGACGTCCGCGGCAGGAGCCCGAGCCCGGCCCGTCCTTCGTGCTGCCCGAGGGCCGCCCCGGCGGGTGACCCGGCGGTCCGGGCGTCCCCGGCGCCCCGAGAGCGCACCTGGTGCCGCTCGCGGCAGCGTGTCCGCACGTGTCACCGGCAGCAACCGACCACTCGACGCCCCGCGACACCCGAGCCGAGGGAGCCCGCATGAGGATCACCGACACGGCCGACCTGTGGTGGAAGACGGCGGTCGTCTACTGCCTCGACGTCGAGACCTACATGGACTGGAACGGCGACGGCGTCGGCGACTTCGAGGGACTGGCCCAGCGCATCGACCACCTGGCCGACCTCGGCGTCACCTGCCTGTGGCTGATGCCCTTCTACCCGACCGCCGAGCGCGACGACGGCTACGACATCACCGACTTCTACGGCGTCGACCCGCGCCTGGGCACGCACGGCGACCTGGTCGAGCTGATCCGCACCGCGAACGACCGCGGCATCCGGGTGATCGCCGACCTGGTGGTCAACCACACCTCGATCCGGCACCCGTGGTTCGAGCAGGGCCGGCAGGCCCGGGACGCGCCGTTCCACGACTTCTACGTCTGGCGCGACGACGAGCCGCCCGACACCTCCGACCAGGTGGTCTTCCCCGACCAGGAGGCGTCGACCTGGACCCACAACGAGCCGACGGGCGAGTGGTACCTGCACCGGTTCTACAAGGAGCAGCCCGACCTCGACGTCACCAACCCGCGGGTGCGGGACGAGGTCGCCAAGATCATGGGGTTCTGGCTGCAGCTGGGCCTGTCGGGCTTCCGCGTCGACGCCGTCCCCTTCTTCCTGGAGACCGAGGGCGGGGACACCGACGAGTTCCCCGAGCCGCACGACTACCTGCGGGCGCTGCGGTCCTTCCTCGGCCGGCGCACCGGCAGCGGGGTCCTGCTCGGCGAGGTGAACCTGCCGCACGAGCAGCAGCGGGAGTTCTTCGGCGGCGACGAGGGCGACGAGCTGACCATGCTGTTCGACTTCGTCGGCATGCAGGCCACGTACCTGTCACTGGCCCGCGGCGACGCCGGCCCCCTGGTGCGGGCGCTCACCGCCCGGCCCTCGCTCAACCCCGACAGCCAGTGGGCGACCTTCGTCCGCAACCACGACGAGCTCACCCTCGACAAGCTCTCCGAGGACGAGCGCAAGGAGGTCTTCGCCGCCTTCGGGCCCGAGGAGCGGATGCAGGTCTACGGCCGCGGACTGCGCCGCCGGCTGCCGCCCATGCTCGACGGCGACCCGCGCCGGGTGCGGATGGTCTACAGCCTGCTGTTCTCCCTGCCCGGCACGCCGGTGCTCTTCTACGGCGAGGAGATCGGGATGGGGGAGGACCTCGACGCCGAGGGCCGGCTCGCCGTCCGCACGCCGATGCAGTGGACGTCGGGCCGCAACGGCGGGTTCTCCTCCGCCGAGCCCGACCGGCTGCCCGGCCCGGTGGTCAGCGGCGGGTTCGCGCCGGAGTTCGTCAACGTCGCCGACCAGCGCCGCGACCCCGACTCGCTGCTGTCGTTCGTCAAGCTGCTGGTCCGCCGCTACCGCGAGTCCCCTGAGCTGGGCTGGGGGTCGTTCCGGGTGCTCGAGCAGCCGCACCGCGAGGTGCTGGCCCACCTCTGCGCGTGGGACGACGGCACGACGCTGGCGGTGCACAACCTCGGCCCCGAGCCGCGGACCGTGCCGCTCGTGCTGGAGGGCTGCGACGCGTCCTCCCGGCTGGAGGACCTGCTGGAGACCCGGACGACGCCGATCGGTGACGGCGGCGCGGTCGAGCTGACCCTCGACGGCTACGGGTACCGCTGGCTGCGGCTGGTCACCGAGGGGAGCCGCCGCCTGCCCTGACCCGGGCGGTGCCGCGCGACGGCGGCCCCTAGCCTGAGCGGCGATGACCGAGCCCAGCGTCCCTCCCGCCGCCCCTCCGGCCGTTCCCTCGGCCACCGCGCCGCCGACCGCACCGGTTCCCACGGGCGCCACCGCGGCGACCGCCGTGCCCGCCGCCGGACCCGCCGTCCCGCCGGACGGGTCGCTCCCGCCCGGGCAGCGGCCCACCGGCCCGCTGCCCGGCCGCCCCCCGGCGCCGCCCGCGCCCACGCCGTCCGCGGTGCCGTCCCCGGCCCACCGGCGCTCCGGCCCGATGACCCGGATGGGCCCGTGGGCGCCGGTCGCCGGGGCCGTGCTGGGCCTGGTCGCGGGTCTGCTCGCCGCGCTGCTGCTGGCCGGCCGCGCCGACGCCTTCGCCGAGGAGCTGGCGCTGGTGCTGCTCGTCGTCGGGCTGACGCTGCTCGGCGCGGCCGGGGTGCTGCTGGCCGACGAGGTGCGGCTGGTCCGCCGCGGCACCCGGGAGGCCGGCGTCCGCCCGTCCTGGGTCGAGGCCACGGCGGGGCTGGTCAACGGGCTCACGCCGGCGCGGCTGCTGCTGGCCACCTCGGCGTTCGTGCTGTTCCTGGCCGCCTACACCGGCCGCTGAACGGGTCCGCCTAGGCGACGGTGTCGGGGTCGCGCAGGGTCGCGGGGTCCAGCCGGCCCTCGACGATGTCGTCGGCGACGTCGTCGACCACCCGGCCGGTGGCGAAGGCGTGCGCGCGCAGCACCGTCAGGGTGTCGACGACGTCGAGGCCCAGCGCGACCGTGGCCACGCCGGTGGCCTGCCACACCCGGCTGCGGCGGCGGGCGTCGGGGGAGTCCCACCACCGGGCGCCCTCGTCGGCCGGCGCCGCCCCGGACGAGCGCACCATCTCCTCGGTCAGGACCAGCAGCGCGGCCTCGACGTCGTCGCGCGGCACGGACGTGAGGGTCTCCAGCTCGCGCGCGTAGAGGTCGACGATCACCGTCGGCCCCAGCGGCGGCGCCAGCGGCAGCGAGAACACCGCCCGGAAGGGCGTCTCGCCCAGCAGCGCGGTGTGCAGCTCCGGCCAGTTGCGGTTGATGTCCTCGATGTCGAAGACGATCGCCTGACCGGTGTCGTGGGCGCGCAGGCACGGGCCGTCGCCGGCGGTGAACTGCAGCTGCTCGGCGTGCGAGGTCGTGCGGTCGCTGGCGCCGATCGGCGTCCGAAGACCCGCGCCCTCGTGGATGCTCAGCGCGGCGCCGTCGACCCCGACCGCCTGGGCGAACGCCCGGGCCAGCCGCGAGGGCGCCATCTCCGGGCCGGTCTCGTCCTGGGTCGCGGGCTCCTGCAGCGCCTGGAGGAACCGTCCCGCCGCGTCGTTGCTCGTCACCGTCTGCCGTCCTCCTTCTCCGCCGTCCACCATCGTGCCCCAACCCCCGCGGCACCACCCGGGGGCCTCAGCGGTAGGCGTCCACCGCCAGCACCACCGCCAGGCCCAGCCCGGCCAGGCCGATCAGGCGGCGCAGCAGGGGCTGCGGCGCGCGGCGCACCACCCGCGGTCCCAGCCGGCCGCCGGCCAGGCAGCCCAGGGCCAGCGGGAGCACCGCGCTCCACACCACGGGGGCGAGCACCACGAAGCCGACGGCGGCCACCGCGTTGGCCACCCCCAGGACGACGTTCTTGAAGGCGTTGCTGCGCGGCAGGCCCTCGCCGGTGCCCAGCAGGAACAGCGCCAGCAGCAGCACGCCGGCCGCGGCGCCGAAGTAGCCGCCGTAGACGGCCACCAGTGCCGTCCCGGCGACCAGCCACCACGGGTCACGGCGTCGGTGCCGGCGCGCTCCCTCGGCGGCCAGCTCGCGCGGCGGGCGCTGCAGCACGATGGCCAGCGCCGCCCCGCCGATCAGCACGGGCACCAGCCGCTCGAACGCCTCGGCCGGCGTGACGAGCAGCAGCCCCGCGCCCGCGGCCCCGCCGAGCACCCCGGCGGCGACCAGGGGCAGCAACCGGCGGCCCTGCCCGGACAGCTCCGGCCGCGAGGCGCTCACCGACCCGACGCTGGTGAGCACCAGCGCCACGGTGTTGGTGACGTTGGCGGTCACCGGCGGCAGCCCGGTGGCCAGCAGCGCCGGGTAGCTGACCAGCGAGGCGAGCCCGGCGATGCTCCCCGACAGGCCCGCCCCGATCCCCGCCAGCACCAGCAGGAGCCACTCGAGGACGCTCACGGGCGTCGGGGTCGGCGGGCGGGCATCCGGACGAGCCTGTCACGGCGGCCGGCGCACACTCCTCACCGGGCCAGCAGCACGCCGACCGCGACCGCGCCGAGCACGACGATCGCCGCCCGCAGCACCGCCTGCGGCAGCCGCCGGCCGTAGCGCGCCCCGAGCGGCCCGCCCGCCGCGGAGCCGGCCGCGACCAGCGCCGCGGCCGTCCAGTGCACCCGGTCGGTGGCCACGGCGACGTAGACCAGCGCCGCCACCGCGTTGACCGTCGAGCTCAGCACGTTCTTCAGCGCGTTGAGCCGCTGCAGCGGCTCGGCCAGCAGCAGGCCGAACAGGCCCACCTGGAGCACGCCCTGGCTGGCGGCGAAGTAGCCCCCGTAGCTGCCGGTCGCGTACGCGGCGGCGACCAGCCCGGCCAGCCGCGGCCCGCGCGGGGGAGCGCCCGGCGCCGGCTGCCGCGCCGCCAGCCGGCGGGTCAGCAGCGGCTGCACCGCGACCAGCACCACGGCCAGCCCGACCAGCGCCGGCACCACCGCCTCGAACGCCGCCGCCGGCAGGTGCAGCAGCAGGACCGCGCCGGTGAGCGCGCCCAGCGCCGAGGCCGGCACCAGCCGCAGCAGCAGCCCGCGCTGCCCGGCCAGCTCCCGCCGGTAGCCCACCGCGCCGCCGACGCTGCCGGGCACCAGCCCGAGGCTGTTGGAGATGCTCGCCGTCACCGGCGGCAGGCCGGTGGCGAGCAGGACGGGGAAGGTCACCAGCGTCCCCGAGCCGACGACGGCGTTGATCGCGCCCGCGGCCAGTCCCGCGGCGGCGACCGCGAGCGCCTCCAGCGGGGTCACGCGGTCACCGCCGCCGGGCCGTCACGCCAGGCCGGTGACCGTGGCGAGCAGGGCGTCGTCGAGCGGCCGGTCGGCGTAGACCAGGCGGACGGCGGCCGGGTCGGGGTTGCCGGCGTCCGGGCCGCGCCAGGCCAGCGTCAGCCCGGCCCGCTCGGCCCGCGCCCGGGAGCGCTCGTTGTGCTCGAGCAGGTAGGCGACCACCGGGCGGTCCGGGGCGACGGCGTGCGCGGCGTCCAGCGCGGCGGTCACGAGCTCGGCGGCCAGCCCGTGGCCCCACGCGGGCGGGGTGAAGCGGTAGTAGAGGTTCCACCACGAGGTGCCGGGCGGGCAGGCGCAGCCGCCGGTGCCCACCACCTGGCCCGGCCGCAGCGCCGGCACGTCGGCGTCCTCGCGCAGGCGGGCGGTCCAGTAGCCGAGCCCGGCGTGCGCCCAGTCCGCCACGGAGTGCCCGATCCGGGTGGCGACCTGCTCGCGCGAGGTGACCCGGCCCGAGGGCAGGTGCGTCCAGGTACCGGGGTCGGACAGCAGCGCGTAGTGCTCCTCGAGGTCGCCCGGGACGACGGCGTCCAGCCGCAGCCGCGGGGTGGTGACCGGGCTCAGGTCCACGCGTCGTCCCTCCGGCCGGCGCCCACGACCCGCAGCACGAGCTCGCCTGCCTCGTCGGAGGCGCCGAGGTCGACCTCGGCGTCGATGCCCCAGTCGTGGTCGCCAGCCGGGTCGTCGACGATCTGCCGCACCCGCCAGAGCCCCGGCGTGCTGCGGTCCCACACCAGCAGGCCGGGCCCGCGGGCGTCGGCGCCGGTGCCCACCTCGTCGTGCTCGGCGAAGTAGGCCCGGACCACCTCGCCCCAGCGCTCGGCGTCCCAGCCCGCGCCCGAGTCGAGCTCGCCCAGGTCGTACCAGCGGCGCCGGGCCCACAGCTGCACCCGGGAGAACAGCGCGTTGCGGACCATCGCGGTGAACGCCCGCTCGTTGCCGGTGAGCGGCCGCGCCCGGGCCGGGACGGCCACCGGTTCGTCGAGGGGCTGGTCGGGGCTGGTCAGCTGCTCCCACTCGTCGAGCAGCGACGAGTCGACCTGCCGGACCAGCTCGCCGAGCCACTCGACGACGTCGGTGACCTCCTCGGTGCGCGCCGCGGCCGGGACGCCCGAGCGCAGCGCCTT
Source organism: Geodermatophilus sp. SYSU D00700 (assembly GCF_054050255.1). NCBI lineage: Bacteria > Bacillati > Actinomycetota > Actinomycetes > Geodermatophilales > Geodermatophilaceae > Geodermatophilus > Geodermatophilus sp. SYSU D00700. The sequence goes on from NZ_JBJGZA010000031.1 coordinate 18,835, forward strand.
CACCGCGTCGGACAGGTAGCGCAGCACCGCGCCCTCGGAGCGGGTGAGGCCGTAGACCGAGACGAACTCCCGGAAGGTCATCGCCCGTTCCCACATCTCGCGGACGACGGACTTGGGCGACGGGTGCGCGTCGCGGGCCCACGGGTTGCTGCGCACGTAGACGTCGAAGGCGTGCTCGAGCAGCTCCTCCAGCGGCTTCGGGTACGTGACGTCCTCGAGCAGCTCGATGCGCTCCTCGTACTCGATCCCCTCGGCCTTCATCTGCGCGACCGCCTCGCCGCGGGCCTTGTTCGCCTGCGCGGCCAGCACCTGCCGCGGGTCGTCGAGGGTGGCCTCCAGCACGCTGACGACGTCGAGGGCGAAGGTGTCCGAGTCGGGGTCGAGCAGCTCGACGGCGGCCAGCGCGAACGTCGACAGCGGCTGGTTGAGGGCGAAGTCCGGGGGCAGGTCGACCGTCAGCCGGTAGCGCCGGCCGTCCGGCTCGGGCTCGTCGAGCCGTTCCAGGACGCCGGCCTGCAGCAGCGAGCGGGCGATCCCGACCGCCTCGCGGACGTGCCGCAGCTGCCGCTTGCGTGGCTCGTGGTTGTCGGTGAGCAGGCGGCGCATCGCCGCGACGGGGTCGCCGGGCCGGTCGACGACGTCGAGCAGCATCGCCGTCGACACCCGGAAGGAGCTCGACAGCGGCTCCGGCTCGGCGGCGACCAGGCGCTCCATCGTCGCCTTCGACCACGGCACCATCCCCTCGGGCGCCTTCTTCCGCACCAGCTTGCGGCGCTTCTTGGGGTCGTCGGCGACCTTCGCGAACTGCCGCAGGTTCTCCACCTCGTGCTCGGGGGCCTGCACGACGACGGTGCCCGCGGTGTCGTACCCGGCGCGGCCGGCCCGCCCGGCGATCTGGTGGAACTCGCGGGCGTAGAGCAGCCGGGTGCGGGTGCCGTCGTACTTGCTCAGCGCGGAGAACACGACGGTGCGGATGGGCACGTTGATGCCGACGCCAAGGGTGTCGGTGCCGCAGATGACCTTGAGCAGGCCGGCCTGGGCGAGGGTCTCCACCAGCCGCCGGTACCGCGGCAGCATCCCGGCGTGGTGGACGCCGATGCCGTGGCGCACCAGCCGGGAGAGCGTCTGCCCGAACGCCGAGGTGAACCGGAACCCGCCGATCGCCGCGGCGATGGCCGCCTTCTCCTCCTTCGAGGAGACGTTGACGCTCATCAGCGCCTGCGCCCGCTCCAGCGCCTGGGCCTGGGTGAAGTGGACGACGTAGACCGGCGCCTGCCGGGTGTCGAGCAGCTCCTGGATCGTCTCGTGCGCGGGCGTCGTCGCGTACCAGTGGTGCAGCGGGACCGGGCGCTCGGCGGAGGCGACCAGCGCGGTGGGGCGGCCGGTGCGGCGGGTGAGGTCCTCGCGCAGCCGGGTGGTGTCGCCCAGCGTCGCGCTCATCAGCAGGAACTGCGCGCGGGGCAGCTCCAGCAGCGGCACCTGCCAGGCCCAGCCCCGGTCGGGGTCGCCGTAGAAGTGGAACTCGTCCATGACGACCAGGCCGACGTCGGCGTCGGCGCCCTCGCGCAGCGCCACGTTGGCGAGGATCTCGGCGGTGCAGGCGATGACCGGGGCGCCGGCGTTGACGCTCGCGTCGCCGGTGAGCATGCCGACGTTGGCCGCGCCGAAGACGCCGCACAGCGCGAAGAACTTCTCGCTGACCAGCGCCTTGATCGGCGCGGTGTAGAAGCTGCGCCGCCCGGCGGCCAGGGCCGCGTACTGCGCGCCGGTGGCCACCAGCGACTTGCCCGACCCGGTCGGCGTCGCCAGGACGACGTTGGCGCCGCTGACCAGCTCGATCAGCGCCTCCTCCTGGTGCGGGTACAGCGGCGTGCCGCCGTCCTCGGCCCAGCCGGCGAAGGAGGTGAACAGCTCGTCGGCGTCGTCGCCGCGCGCGCGCAGCGCCGAGAGGTCGCCGGGGTCGTCGAGCAGGGGGAGGGGAGCCGTCGCGGTCATCGTGTGGACAGCGTGCCCGACGGCCGCGGCCTTCCCGCCGGGGCTCCCGAGCGGGGTCCCGGCAGGATCTCCGGGTCACGAAACGGTAACGACCGGTGCAGATCGGGTGTGAGGTGGCCGACTCGGGCAGAGAAGGTGAACAATGGGTTAACGGGAGGTGGATGCAACCATGCGAGTCGAGGAACGACCCCTGATCCGGTGGGTGCCCGTCGTGGACCGGCACGGTCACCGGCACATGGAGATGCGCTGGGACGCCGTCGCGCTCGGCGCGCCGGCCGAGGCCCCGCGGCTGGGCAAGACGGCCTGACGGCCGGTCGGGTTCTGCCGCCGGGTGTGCGGGTAGGCGGACGGCGACGCGGTACGGGGGAGACCACCCCGTCCACCGCGCGCCGCCCGCCTGTCCGCGCACCGAGGAGCACCCGTGTCGTCACCCCGCCCCGAGTCCCAGCCCGAACAGCAGCAGACCCCGCCCGGCACGCTGGGCGAGATGGACCCGAAGCCCGACCACGGCGAGGAGACCTACCGCGGGTCGGGGAAGCTGACCGGCAAGGCCGCCGTGGTCACCGGCGGCGACAGCGGCATCGGCCGCGCGGTCGCGATCGCCTTCGCCCGCGAGGGCGCCGACGTCCTGATCAGCTACCTCAGCGAGCACGAGGACGCCGAGGACACGAAGAAGTACGTCGAGGAGGCCGGCCGCACGTGCGTGCTGGTGCCCGGTGACATCTCCGACCGGGCGCACGCGAAGACGATCATCCCGAAGGCCGTCGAGGCGTTCGGCAAGGTCGACGTCCTGGTCAACAACGCCGCGTTCCAGATGAGCCACGACTCGCTGGAGGAGGTCCCCGACGAGGAGTGGGACCACACCCTCGCCACGAACCTGACGGCGATGTTCGTGCTCTGCAAGGACGCGATTCCGCACATGCCCTCGGGCGGGTCGATCATCAACTCGTCGTCGGTGAACTCCGACATGCCGAGCCCGAGCCTCGCGCCCTACGCGATGACCAAGGCCGCCATCGCCAACTTCACCGCGAGCCTGGCGCAGATGTACGCCGAGAAGGGCATCCGGGCCAACAGCGTGGCGCCCGGACCGGTGTGGACGCCGCTGATCCCCTCGACCATGCCCGAGGAGAAGGTGGCCAGCTTCGGCCAGCAGGTGCCGATGGGCCGCGCCGGGCAGCCGGCCGAGCTCGCGCCGGTGTACGTGCTGCTGGCCAGCGACGAGGCGTCCTACGTCTCCGGCGCCCGGGTCGCGGTTACCGGCGGCAACCCGATCCTGTAGCGGCGCGCCCGCGACGATCAGGGTCCCTGATCCCCGGGCGTCCTCCCTCACGTCCCACCGTGGGGGAGGACGCCGCACGATCAGGGACCCTGATCGTGGCGCAGTGCCCCCGCGAGCCCCGCGATCCCGGCCGGGCCGACCCGGCAGCAGCCGCCCACCAGCCGGGCGCCGGCCGCCACCCACCCCGGGACGGCGGCCGGGTCGACCCCGCCGGTGCCGGTCCAGCGCCGCGCCACGGCGTCCCAGCCCTCGCCGCTGTTCGGGTAGGCCACCAGCGGCAGCCCCGCGCCCGCCGCCGCCCGCAGCGCCGCCGGCACGCCCGCCGGGTCGGTGCAGTTGACCCCGACCGCGACCACGGCGCCCACCCCGCGCGCCATGCCGAACACTTCCGCCGCCGGCTCCCCGCGCCGGGTGCGCGCGACGCCGTCGCCGTCGACCACCGTGGTCAGCGACAGCCACACCGGCACACCCAGGGCCTCGGCCTCGGCCAGCAGCGCCTCGGCCTCGGCCGCCGCGGGCACCGTCTCGCAGGCCAGGACGTCGGCCCCGGCCTCGGCGAGCGTGGCCATCCGCGGCCGGTGGAACGCCCGCAGCCGGGCGACGCCGACCTCGTCCGCATAGGCGCCGGTGTACTCGGAGCCGTCGGCGAGCGCGGCGCCGTAGGGCCCCACCGAGCCGGCCACCCAGGACCCCGGTGCCCCACGCCGCGCGAGCTCCACGGAGCGGGCCACCAGCGCCAGCGCCTCCGCGCGGTCGAGGCCGGCGGCGGCGAACCCCTCGACGGTCGCCTGGTAGCTCGCCGTCGTCGCCACCTGTGCGCCGGCCGCGGCGAACGCGGCGTGCGCGGCCACGACGGCGTCCGGGTCGTCGCGCAGCAGCCGCGCCGACCACAGCGCCGAGGACACGTCGTGCCCGCGCGCCTCGAGCTCGGTGGACAGCCCGCCGTCGAGCAGGACCGGACCGGCGGCCAGCGCGGCCGGCAGGGGGGTGGTCACCGCACCATCCTGCGCCCGCCCGGCAGACTGGACGGCGTGCCCGCTGCCGACGACGCCGCCGGTGACCTCCCGGTCACCGGCTCCCTCGTCGTCCCCGCGGCGGCGCTGTCGTGGCGGTTCTCCCGCTCGTCGGGCCCCGGCGGGCAGGGCGTCAACACGGCCGACTCGCGGGTGGAGCTGTCGGTGTCGCCGCTGGAGCTGCCGACGCTGACCGACGCGCAGCGCGACCGGCTGGCCCGGCGGCTGGCCGGCCGGCTGGTCGACGGCGTGCTGACCGTCACCGCGAGCGAGCACCGGCAGCAGCTGCGCAACCGGCAGGCCGCGCGCGAGCGGCTGGCCGCGGTGCTGCGCGCTGCCCTGGCGCCGCCGCCTCCCGCCCGCCGTCGCACCAAGCCGACCCGCGGTTCGCAGGAGCGGCGCATCCAGGCGAAGAAGCAGCGCGGCGAGCTCAAGCGGTCCCGCCGCCGGTGGAACTGACCTCCGCCCGGCGGCGCTCCAGGAACGCCCGCTCGGTGGCGTTGCCGACCAGCGCGATCGCCTCGCCGTAGGCCGCGGCCGCCTCGGCGTCCCGGCCCAGGCGGCGCAGCAGGTCGGCCCGGACGGCGGGCAGCAGGTGGTGGCGCGGCAGGTCGAGCGCGTCGGCCAGCGCCAGCCCCGCCGCGGGCCCCTCGACCTCGGCCACCGCCACCGCCCGGTGCAGCGCCACGACCGGTGAGGGGGCCAGCGCCATCAGCAGGTCGTAGAGCGCGACGACCTGCCGCCAGTCGGTTGGCGGGTCGCTGTGCACCGCCTGGATCGCGGCCTGCACCTGGTAGGGCCCGGGCGCGTCCCGGCGCAGGCAGCGCCGGACGAGGTGCTGCCCCTCGGCGACCAGGGCGGCGTCCCAGCGTCGCCGGTCCTGCTCGGCCAGTGGCACCAGCTCCCCGGACGCCGACACCCGCGCGGGCCGGCGGGACTCCACCAGCAGCATGAGCGCGAGCAGGCCCAGGGCCTCGGGCTCGTCGGGCATCAGCTCGACCAGCGCCCGCCCCAGCCGGATCGCCTCGGCGCACAGGTCGGTGCGGACGAGCTCCGGCCCGGCGCTGGCGGTGTGCCCCTCGGTGAAGACCAGGTAGACCACGGCGAGCACGCCCGCGAGCCGGTCGGGCAGGTCGGCCTCGGCGGGCACCCGGTAGGGGATCCGGGCGTCGCGGATCTTCGCCTTCGCCCGCACCAGGCGCTGCGCCATCGTCGCCTCGGGGACGAGGAAGGCGTGCGCGATCTCGGCGGTGGTCAGCCCGCCGACCAGCCGCAGCGTCAGCGCGACGCGGGCGGCGGGCGCCAGCGCGGGGTGGCAGCAGGTGAACAGCATGCGCAGCCGGTCGTCGCGCACGGCGCCCTCCTCGGGCGGGGGATCCGGGTCGTGCAGGAGCGCCGCGGCGCGGTGGCGGTCGGCCCGGCTCGACTCGCGGCGCAGCCGGTCGATCGCCCGGTTCCGCGCGGTGGTGACGATCCACCCGGCCGGGCTGGGTGGCACGCCGTCGGCCGGCCAGCGCTGCACGGCGGTGGCGAAGGCGTCCTGGACCGCCTCCTCGGCGGCGTCGATGTCGCCGAGGAGGCGGGTGAGGACGGCGACCGCGCGCCCGTAGGACGCGCGGAACACCGCCTCGACGTCCGGTGCGGGCATGCCGCTCAGGGGCGGCCCGAGCCGTCGTGGAACGGCCGCACCTCGATGGGCAGGGTGGTCGCGGCGACCAGGCGCCGGCCCCACACCAGCGCGGCGTCGAGGTCCGGCACGTCGATCACGGAGAAGCCGCCGACGTGCTCCTTGCCCTCGGCGAACGGCCCGTCGACGACCAGCACGTCCCCGTCCCGGGGTCGCAGGGTCGTCGCGACCGCCGGCGGGAGCAGGCCGCCGCCGAACACCCAGCAGCCGGCGTCGACCATCGCCCGGTGCACCGCGTCGGTGTCCCGCACGATCGGCTCCAGGACCTCGGGCGGGGGCGGGGTCCCGTCCCCGGGCTGGACCACGGTGAGCAGGTAGTGCGGCATGGGATCTCCTCGGGTGGGCGGCCGGCACCGTACCGGCCCTGCACCCCCTGTACGAACGAGGCAGCCCCGGATCGACAGCCCGCCCGGGACGGTCCTACAGCTCGGGCATCGGGACGCCGGGCGGACGGACGGCGACCCACAGCGGCAGCGCGCCGTCGGCCGAGCGCGTCGCCTGCACCACCTCGAAGCCCAACCCGCGGGCGAAGCGCACCACCGCCCACGCGGGGGCGACCAGCGCGGCGGGGACGCCGTCGCGGTCGCAGCGGGCCAGCACCGGCGCGAGCACCGCGCCGCCGAGGCCGCGACGGCGGGACCGCGGCCGGGTGGCGAGTGCGCGCAGCCGCCAGTGCGGCCCGTCCGGCAGCACCGCGGCGAGCGCGGCGTCGGTGGCCGCGACCGCGCCGGCGCGGTCGGCGTGCAGCCGCGGCACCTCGCGGTCCAGCGCCGCGGCGACGTCCCGCGGCAGCGGGGCGGCGGCTCCCTCGGGGGCCTGCCAGGAGGCGACGGCGTCGGCGTCCGCGCTGACCCAGGTCGTTCCGGTGGCCACCCCGCGGTGGGCGTCGAGCTCGGCGAGCCGGGTCAGCCGCTGCGTGCGCCCATCGGCCGGCAGCGCCCAGCGCACCCAGCGCGACTCCGCCAGCGCCACGGTCAGGGTGACCGCGATCCGCGGCACGTCGCGCGGCTCGGCCGGCCGGACCACGGGGACGCCGACGTGCACGGTCGGCCCGGGCTCGCTCATGCCGCCATGACACCACGGGTGCGGCGGCCGGGCCCGGACACGGCGACGGGGCCGGCCCGTGGTGGGCCGGCCCCGTCGGGGTGCTGCTGTGCCGTGCTGGCCCCCCGGCAGGGGGGCCGTGGTCAGCGGCCGATCTTGCCGTCGTTGTCGCGGTCGAGGGCGTCCTTGGCCTTCTGCACGAAGCCGCGCTCGTCCCGCCCGGTGGTCCCGGTCGTGGTGCCGGTGCCGGCCACGCCGGTGGTGCCGCCGTCGACCTCGATCTCCTCCTTGCGCACCTGCTCGGTGACCTGCTGCTGCTCGGTCACCGTCTGGGTGTCCAGGCGGACCCGCTCGACCGGGGTGGCCTCCTTGGACACCACGGGGCGCTCGGCGTGCAGGACGACCTCGTGCTCCTCCTCGGAGATGGCCGGCCCGTCCATCGCCTTGCCGTAGTTGGCGTCGGTGATGGGCTCGCGCTCGACCCGGACCTCCTCGTGGGAGACCGGCACGGTCTGGGACACGTTCTCGGTGACCACGTACTTGCGCAGCCGCGCCCGGCCGGCCTCGACCCGCTGGGTGCCCACGTTGAGGTGCTCCTCGGAGCGGGTCATCGCCGTGTCGGTGGTCGGGCCGGAGGTGTCGTGACCCACGGTGCCGCGGGTCTCGAGGTCGTCGCGGATGCCGTCGCGGTCCCGGTCCACGCCGAGGCCGGCGGTGCCGGTCGTCGTGCCGGTCGTGGTGCCGGTCGTCGTGCCAGTGGTCATGGCCTGGCCGGTCGTGGTGCCCGCGGTGCCCACGCCGTAGTACCGGTACAGCTCCTGCTCCTCCTGCGGGGACAGGTGGCCGTCGGTGTCGATGCGCGGCGCGTCCTTGATCTTCGCCTTGTCGTACGGGAAGCGGACCTGGTTGCCGCTGACCTCGGCCTGCGCCAGCGGGACGAAGGTCTCCTTGGTGCCGAACAGGCCGGTGTTCACCGTTGCCCACTCCGGGCGGCCGGTCTCGTCGTCGAGGTAGACCTCGCCGATCTTGCCGATCTTGTCGCCGTCGTTGTCGATGGCGGTGGTGCCGATGACGGTGCTGATCTGCTGTTCGGTGATCACGTGCACTCCTCACGGGTGGGGATCAGGTACGGCCGGCTCCCTCAGGCGTCCGGATGCCGGGGTCAGCGGGCCAGGACAGTCATGCCCCGGCGCTTTACGACGTAAACCCGTTCACCCGGAGTTCTCGCCGGGGACACGTCCCTCGGCCCGCACCGACGCCAGCCGCTCGAGCAGGTTCTCGAGCGACTCCTCGAACTCCGCCGCGGACTCGTCCCGGGACAGCAGCTCCTCCAGCTCGACCACCAACGGGTACTCGCTCAGGTCGGTGCCGGTGCCCGGGACGCCCTCCGGGGCGTCCTCCGCGTTGATCTGTACCCCCTTCTGGGACACCTCCAACAACAGGTGCCCGAGCAGGAAGCTGGAGTAGGCGCGGTAGGCCGCCACCGCCGCCTCGGCGCTGAACCCGTTGTCGGTCAGCACCGTGAGGAAGGACTCGATCCAGCGCAGGCTGCGCAGCGGGGGGCGGATCCACGGGGCCGCCGGGGGTCGGGTGGCGACCAGCGGGAACACCTCCGGGTGGGCGAGGGCGATGCGCCGGACGCCGTGGGCCAGGCGCTGGAGGTAGTCCTGCCAGCCGTGCGCGGCGTGCAGGTGCACCTCCGGGTCGCCGTAGAGCTCGTCGACGACGGTCTCGACGACGCCGTCGAGCAGCTGCTCGCGGCCGGGCACGTAGCGGTAGAGGGCCATGGCCTCGACGCCGAGGTGCGCGCCCAGGCGGCGCATGGTGAGCGCGGCCAGGCCGTGCCGGTCGATGTACTCGAGGGCTGCGCCGAGGATGCGCCGGCGGTCGAGCCCCGTCCGGCCGGTGACCGGGGGACCCGCGGGCACGACGATCCTGCGCCCCTCCGGGGAGTCGCGGTCGGGGCGCCACATCGGGATGGTGTCCTCGCCGTCCACGTGCACCTCCCGCCGCCTCGTGTCCCGGGCCCCCGTGGCACCGGGTGTCATCCTCCTCGCGCGGCGTCCGCACCAGGGTCGGTGCCCGCGCGGCGGTCCTCCGGAACGCGCCGTGACGGTCGTCGTCGGCACGCGGTGTGCCCACGTCGCGGCCGAGAGGCGCCCGTGGCCGCGGTACGTGCACGGAGCGCGCACGGTCGCCGGGCGCCCGGTACCACCCCGCCGGAGCCGCCCCGACCGTAGGCTCGGCCCGCCCCGGGAGGCGCCCATGACCGTCGTGCGGATCAGCACAGCGCCGGTGTCGGTCGACGACCTGCTCGCCGTCGTCGACGGCGCCCGGGTGGAGCTGGACCGGCCGGCGCTCGACCGCGTCGCCGCCGCGCGGGCGGTGGTCGACGACGCCCTCGCCGCCGGCACCGCCGTCTACGGCCTGACCACCCAGGTCGGCCACCTGCGCGACACCCGGCTGACGGCGGAGGAGATCCACCGCGAGCAGCAGTTCCTCGTCCTGTCGCACGCCGGCGGGATCGGGCCGCCGCTGCCGGTGCCCGTGGTGCGCGCCGCGCTCGTCGTGCGGCTGGCCGGCATCGCCCGCGGCGGGTCGGGTGCCTCGCCGGCGGTCGCCGAGACGCTGGCGGCGATGCTGAACGCCGGGGTCCACCCGGTCGTGCCGGGGACCGGCTCGGTGGGTGCGGCCGACATCGGGCAGATGGCCGGGATGGCGCAGGTCGCCGTCGGGCTGGGCCGGGCCGAGTACCAGGGGCAGGTGCTGGCCGGCGGGGAGGCGTTGCGGCGGGCCGGGATCGCGCCGCTGGTCCTCGCCGGCAAGGACGGGCTGGCGCTGATCTCGGCCAACGGGGTGTCGGTGGGCCAGGCGGCGCTGGTGGTCGCCCGGGCGGCGCGCGCCGCGGAGGCCGCCGACGTCGCGGCGGCGGTGTCGATGGAGGCGACGCGGGCCAACCCCTCGGTCCTGCACCCCGCCGTCGGCCGGGCCAAGCCGGTCCCCGGGCAGGTCGCCGCCGCCGACCACCTCCGGCACCTGCTGGCCGGCAGCGCGCTGCTCGGGCCCGACGGCGCCGCGTCGGTGCAGGACGCGCTGTCCTTCCGGGTCGTCCCGCAGGTCCACGGGGCGCTCCGGGAGTACGTCACCGTCCTGCGCACGGCGGTGGAGACCGAGCTGGCCGCCGCGGCGGACAACCCGCTGGTGTCGGTCGAGGACGGCACGCTGCTCAGCAACGGCAACTTTCACCCGATGGTGCTCGCCATCGCCGCCGACGCGCTGCGCATCGCCCTCGCCCAGGTCGGCCAGCTCAGCGAACGCCGCCTGGGCCACCTGTGGACGGCGTTCTTCGGCCAGATGACCGGCCCGCCGTCCTCGGCGGCGTACGGCCTGGCGCTGCGCTACCCCGCGGCCGCCGTCATGTCCGAGCTCCAGCAGCTGGCCGCGCCCGCGACCCTGGACACCCCGCCGCTCGACCTGGGCATCGAGGACCACGCCACCGGCGCCCCGGTGAGCGTCCGCAAGGCCGACGCCGCGCTCGGGCTGCTGGAGGACGTCCTCGCCGTCGAGCTCCTGCTGGCCTCCGACGTCCTCGCGACGGCGCCGGCCCGGGCCGCCCTGGGCGCGGGGACGTCGGTCGCGGTGGAGCTGGTCGCGGAGACGGTCGCCGCGGCCGAGCCGTACCCCGACGCCGTCCACCGGGCGCTGCGCGCACGCTTCCCCGGTCCCGCGCGGGCGGGCACCGGCTCCTGAGGATCAGGCGAGGTCGGCCAGGGCGGCGGCGACCGCCTGGTCGCGGACGAAGTCCAGCGCCAGCAGCCGGTGCACCAGCACGCCGCGGCGGGTCAGCCGCAGGTCGGCCGGGCGCAGCCGCGGCAGGGCGGCACCGCCCGGGCGCGGGGTGGCCGGCGGCGGGTCGAGCAGGCCCCCGCGCTGCAGGTCGCCGAGGTCCTCCAGGGCGCCCCAGGCGGTCCAGCCGCGCGGGTCCTGCGGCACCGGCGTCATCGGCAGCGGGGTGCGCTCGCGCCGGCCGACGGCGGCCAGCAGCACCAGCTGGCGTCCGGTGAGGGCGCCGGCCAGGGACAGGCCGCGGGCGACGACGGCGGCGTCGAGGTCGGGGGAGACGGCGGCCTCGGCGAGCAGGTAGCCCAGGTGCCGCACCCGCCACTCCTCGGTCGCCGCCCGCGCGGCCAGCACCACCGCCTCGCCGATCTCGTCGGCCGGCGCGCGGCCGCCGGGCCCGGGGGCGAGGAAGCCGTCGGTGCGCACCGCCCGGCCCTGCGCGGCGCGGGTCACCGACAGCTCGGCGGCGAAGGCCAGCGCGGCGCCGGCCCGGCAGCGGGCGCGGGAGGAGACGGGTGCGGACGGGTCGGCGTCGGCCGCGGCCGCGGTGCGGCGCAGCCACGCCGCCAGCCCGCCGTCCAGCCGCACCCGGGCCGAGCCGTCGTCGAAGACCAGGCCGGCCGCCGTGCGCGCCATCGACCCGGCCACCAGCTCGCCGGCCTCCACCAGGGCCCGTCCCGGTGCGGTGTCCGTGTGCTCAGCCACGGCGACGATCATCGCCCGCCGCGCTCCCCGCCGTCGGCCGGGGAGTTCGTCCCCTCCCCACAGCGGGGCAGTCGGCCCGGTCACCCGGCCAGGCGGTGCCCGTCCTCGACGGTCTCGACCAGGCCCGGCCCGAGCGCCGAGCGGAGCCGCGCCAGCGCCGGTGCGACCGCGCCGCCGTCCGGCAGTGCCCGCGCCAGGTCGGCGTCGGCCACCACGGCACCCGGGTGCGTGGCCAGCGCCCGCAGCACCGCCAGCGGACCGGGCGGCAGCTCCACCAGCCGGCCGCCGACCACGGCGACGTGCCCGCGCACCTGCAGGTCGGTGCCGCCGGCCCGCAGCACCGGGTCGCGGGCGGGCAGCCGGGCCACGACCTCGCGGGCCAGCGCGCCCAGCCGCGCCCGCTCGGGCTGCACGGTGCTGACGCCGGCGGCCTCCAGCGGCCCTGCCGTCACCGGGCCGACGGCGACCGGCAGCACCCGGTCGCGCAGCGCGGCCACGAGGTCCGTGCGCCGGCCCAGCCCGTCGGCCACCGACAGCAGCGCGGCCGCGGCCGGGGCGCTGGTGAAGGTCACCGCGTCGACCTCGCGTGCGGCCACCGCGCCGACCAGCCGGTGCAGCGGCGCGAGGTCCGCGGGCAGCACCCAGCGGTAGACCGGCACGGTGAGCACCTCGGCACCGGCGGCCCGCAGCGCCGCGACGAACCCGTGCAGCGGGTCGCCGTGCAGCTGGACGGCGACCCGGCGCCCGGCCAGCGGGCTCTCGGCGCCCGACAGCAGGTGCTCGAGCACCTCGTCCGACGACTCCGACGCCGGCGACCACGCGTCGACCAGCCCGCCGCCGCGGATGGCGCCGCGGGCCTTGGGACCGCGGGCGAGCACCCGGGCGCCGCGCAGGTGCTCCACCAGCGGCAGGCCCCGGCCCGCGGCCGCCTCCAGCCACCCGCGGAAGCCCACGCCGGTGGTGGCCACGACGCGGTCGACCGGTGCGGCCAGCACGGCCCGGGTGGCGGCGGCCAGCTCGGCGTCGTCGGCCAGCGGCACGATCCGGATGGCCGGCGCGTACACGACCCGCGCGCCGCGGCGCTCGAGCAGCGCACCGAGCTCCTCCCGCCGCCGCTCGGCGGTGACGGCGACGGTGTAGCCCGCCAGCGGGGCCGGGCCGGTCGGGTCGGCGTCGGGCAGCGCGGTCACCCGACCATGGTGCGCGGCCGCCGGGGCCGGTGTCGGCCGGGCCCGCTCAGCGCGGCCGCGCCGCCGTCCAGGTGGGCACCGCCCCGCCGTCGCCCACCACCAGGCCGCGGCTGGCCAGCAGCCGCAGGTGGGCGTCGGTCTCGGTGACGGCGAAGATCCGCATCCGCCGCGCGTACTCCGACCACGGCCGCGACCAGGTCAGGTGCGCGGCCAGCTGCCACGGGGTGCTGCCCGGGTGCGCGCGCACGGCGGCCAGCAGCTCGCCCAGCCGCCGCTCGTGGTGGGCGCACAGCTCCTGCGCCCGCTCGGCCAGCCCGCGGAAGCGCCACTCGTGCCCCGGCAGCACCTCGGCGGCCGGCTGCGCGGTGACCGCCTCCAGCGAGCCGAGGTAGTCGCGCAGCGGGTCGGCGGCCCCGCCCGGGTGGGTCGACACGTTCGGGCTGATCCGCGGGAGCACGTGGTCGCCGGAGAAGAACAGGCCGTCGTCCTCGTCGGCGAAGCACAGGTGGCCGGGGGTGTGCCCGGGCGTGTGCACGGCGCGCAGCGACCAGCCGGGCAGGTCGGCGCGGTCGCCGTCCTCGAGCAGCCGGTCGGGCCGGGCGAGCCGCCGCCAGCCCACCCGCTGCTCGGGCGTGCCGGCGTCGGCGCGGGCGTCGGCCTCGGGGGCGCCGAGGCCGACGAGGAAGGCCACCTCGCGCTCGATCGAGGTCTCGGGGGAGCGCTCGCGCAGCGTGGCCAGCGCCGCCGCGTCGGCCGGGTGCATGGCGATCCACGCGCCGGAGGCCTCGCGCACCCGCGCGGCCAGCCCCACGTGGTCGAGGTGCATGTGGGTGACCAGGACGCCGCGCACGTCGGAGACGCCGGCGCCCAGGCCGGTCAGCCCCGCGCACAGCGCCGCCCAGCTGTCGTCGGCGTCCCAGCCGGTGTCGACCAGGCCGAGCCCGCCGCCCGCGAGCTCCAGCACGTAGGCGTTCACCCACCGCAGCGGGCCGCCCATGGGCACCGGCACCGACCACAGCCCCGGGCGCACCCGCTCGACCGCGGGCACGGTCCGCTCGCGCCACGCCGTCCGCTGCGCCTGCCCGGTCACCTCCACGCCCGGGCACTCTGCCAGCCACCGCCCGGCGCGGGGACTGGGAGCATGAGGGACGTGCCGACGACGCCCGCCGCCGTGACCGCCGTGCCGCGCCGCCTGCGCCTGATGTGCGGGATCGCCGCCGCACTGGTCGTGGGCGTCATGACGGTCGTGGCCGTGCTGCTGACGTCGTCGTCGACCGGGGTGATCACGTTCGGCCTGGTCGACCAGGTCGCGATCGCCGGCCTCGGGCTGTTCGTCGGCGCCGCCGTCCTGCTCGCCGGCGCCTCGCGGGTGGACGCCGACACCGCCGGGGTGCGGGTGCGCAACGTGCTCGTCCGGCACGAGCTGCCGTGGGAGGCGGTCCGGGCGGTGCGCTTCGACCGGCACTCGTCCTGGGCCTCCCTGGAGCTCGCCAACGGCGACGAGATCGCCGTGCTCGCCGTGCAGGCGGTCGACCGCCGGCGGGCCCTGGACGCCGTCGACGGGCTCCGGGCACTGCTGGCCGCGCACCAGGCGCAGCAGCCCGCGAAGCCCCCGCTCCTCTACGACGACTGACGAGGACCTTCCTCGCCCAGGACGGCGGCGGGGAGGGAATGACCGGCGTCCTCGCGACGCTGTAGCATGGGCACGCCTCCCCGCTACACGAGGCGCGTGAACCACCATCCAGCGGCCCTGCCCCGGGCCGCTGACCAAGAGGAGCCCGCTCCCACCTGGCGCCGTCGAGGTGCCCAGGTCCCGGTTCGCGGAGGACCGTCCCACCCGGGCCGGTCCCTCGCGACGTGCACGGCCCGGCGACGGGTCCCGTGCCGCACCGGCGAGACGGGCCCTGTGAGCACACCGCTCACGGGGCCCGAGTCCTTCCCGGTGCCGGATGGGCGCGACTCCTCCCGTGTGAAGAGCAGAGGAGAGGCCATCACCGAGCCCCGTATCAACGACCGTATCCGCGTCCCCGAGGTCCGCCTGGTCGGGCCCGAGGGCGAGCAGGTCGGCATCGTGCCGATCGGCGAGGCGCTGCGACTGGCGCAGGACTCCGAGTTGGACCTCGTCGAGGTCGCGCCGATGGCCCGTCCGCCGGTCGTCAAGCTGATGGACTACGGGAAGTTCAAGTACGAGTCCGCGCAGAAGGCCCGCGAGGCCCGGCGGAACCAGGCGCTCACCGTCATCAAGGAGATGCGGCTGCGCCTGAAGATCGACCCGCACGACTACGAGACCAAGAAGGGCCACGTCGAGCGCTTCCTGCGGAGCGGCGACAAGGTCAAGATCACCGTGATGTTCCGCGGTCGCGAGCAGTCGCGGCCCGAGATGGGCTACCGACTGCTGCAGCGGCTGGCCGCCGACGTCGCCGAGCTCGGCGTCGTCGAGTCCAACCCGAAGCAGGACGGCCGCAACATGGTCATGGTGATCGCCCCGCACCGGAACCAGGCCGCCACCGACGGCGCCCGGCGCCAGGCGAAGGCCGACCGGGCCGCCGAGGGACAGACCCCGACGGCCTGAGGCCACGCAGGACCGCACCACCGAGACGGCCGGCGCCGTCGCGGCAGTCCCGTGCTGCCGCGCGGCGCCGACAACCACGAACGAGGACGACGAGGACATGCCGAAGCAGAAGACCCACAAGGGCACCGCCAAGCGGGTGCGCGTGACGGGCACCGGCAAGCTCATGCGCGAGCAGGCCAACAACCAGCACAAGTTCGAGCACAAGTCCTCGCGGCGCAAGCGCCGGCTGGAGAAGGACCAGGTCCTGAGCCCGGCCGACTCGAAGACCCTCAAGAAGCTGCTGGGCATCTGAGCCCCCGCCTCCCGTAACCAGTAAGGAGTTCTCACGTGGCACGCGTGAAGCGGGCGGTCAACGCCCAGAAGAAGCGCCGCACCGTCCTGGAGGCCGCCAGCGGCTACCGCGGTCAGCGCTCGCGCCTGTACCGCAAGGCCAAGGAGCAGATCCTCCACTCGGCCACCTACAACTACCGCGACCGCAAGGTGCGCAAGGGTGACTTCCGCAAGCTGTGGATCACCCGCATCAACGCCGCGGCGCGGCAGAACGACATGACCTACAACCGGTTCATGCAGGGCCTCAAGCTGGCCGGCATCGAGCTCGACCGCCGCGTGCTCGCCGAGCTCGCGGTCAACGAGCCGGCCGCCTTCGCCGCGCTGGTGGAGACCGCCCGCGCCGCCGTCGCCGCGGCTCCGGCCGGCGGCGAGCAGGCCGCCTGAGGCAGGGCCGTACCGGCACCACGTGACGCCGCCGGCGTCCGGTCCCTCGGGGCCGGCGCCGGCGGCGTCGCCGTGTGCGGGCACGCTCCTCCCGGTCGAGATCACGTGATCTCGACGGCCGAGAGCGCCGTAGACGTCGACATCGCGTGATCTCGACGGGACAGGGGAGGGACGACGACGTGCGCGAGCTGCTGACCGAGCGGTCGGCGCGGGTCGCCGCCGCGCGGAAACTGACCCGGCGGGCCGGCCGCGACGCCACGGGCGCCTTCCTCGCGGAGGGCCGTCAGGCGGTGTCCGAGGCGCTGGCCACCGCGCCCGGCGACGTCCGCGAGGTCTTCGCCACCGAGGCCGCCGCGGCCGCGCACCCCGACCTGCTGGCCGCCGCCCCGGTCCCCGTCCGGCTGGTCACCGAGAAGGCCGCCGCCGGGCTGTCGGAGACGGTGACGCCGCAGGGCCTGGTCGCCGTCTGCGCGCTGCGCGACGTCCCCGCCGACCGGCTGGCCGCCGACCCGCCCGCGCTCACCGTCGCCCTCGCCGGCCTCGCCGACCCCGGCAACGCCGGCACCGTGCTGCGCACCGCCGACGCCTGCGGGGCCGGCGCGGTGGTCTTCGGCGCCGGGTCGGCCGACCCCTACGGCGGCAAGGCGGTGCGCTCGAGCGCCGGGAGCCTGTTCCACCTCGACGTCGTCCGCGGGGCGCCGCTGGGCCCGCTGGTCGCCGGCCTGCAGGGGCGCGGGGTCACCGTGCTCGCGGCCGACGGCGGCGGTGAGACCGCCCTCGACGAGCTGGGGACCACGCTGGCCGGGCGGGTGCTGTGGCTGTTCGGCAACGAGGCCCGCGGCGTGCCACCGGAGCTGGCCGGCGCCGCCGACGCCCGGGTGCGCATCCCGATGCGCGGCCGCGCCGAGAGCCTCAACCTGGCCGCCGCCGCGGCGATCTGCCTCTACGCGACACAGCTCGCGCAGGGCTGACCGCCGCGGCGGGGGATCAGGGCAGCGCGGGCGCCGCCGGAGGGGGCACCGCGGCGGCCGCGGCCCGCGCGGTCGCCGCGCGGGCGGCCGCGCCGCGGGTGGCGGCCTTGCGGTCGTACATGCGCAGGTCGGCCCGGTGCAGCAGGTCGGCGAACACCACGCCGTCGTCCGGGCACACGCCCACGCCGATGCTCGCGCCCAGCGAGACCTCGGTGCCGCGCAGCGTGACCGGTCGGCGGATCGAGGCGGCGAGCTCGTCGGCCACCCGGCCCGCCTCGGCCGCCGCGGTCTCCGGCCGCAGGTCGGGCAGCGCGACGAGGAACTCGTCCCCGCCGAGCCGGGCGAGCAGGTCCCGCCGCCGGACGCGGTCCCGCAGCCGCCCGGCGACCACCTGCAGCAGCTCGTCCCCGGCCGCGTGGCCCAGGGCGTCGTTGACCGCCTTGAACCCGTCGAGGTCGACGAACAGCAGGCCGAGCGCGTCGCCGCGGGCGCGGGCCTCCCAGATCGCCGTCTCCACCTGCTCCTCCAGGCGTCGCCGGTTGGGCAGGCCGGTCAGCGGGTCGGTGTAGGCCAGTTCCTGGATGCGCGCCAGCGCGGCCTGCGTGCGGTCGCGCTCGCGCACCAGGGCCCGCTCGGCCTCGACCCGGGCGGTGACGTCGACCTGCACGCCGATGTACTGCACGACCGACCCGTCGGCGTCGTGCACGGGGGCCAGGTGCAGCTCGTTCCACCACGGCGTGCGCTCGGGGCCGCGCAGGTTGAGCACCGTCTCCCGGCAGGAGGCACCGGCCTCGACCGCCGCGCGGATCCGGGCCACGGCACCCTGGTCGGTGTCGGGGCTCTGCAGCAGCCGGCAGTTGCGGCCGAGGATCTGCTCGGCGGACAGGCCGGCCAGCTCCCGGAACGCCGCGTTGGCGTAGACGATCGGCTGGTCGGGCAGCCGCATGTCGACCACGGTGACCCCGCTCGGCGTGGCCTCCAGCGCCCGGCGCAGCAGCACCTCGGCGTTCGTCGTCCCCACGGCCAGCCCGCCCGCGGGCCGGCCCGCCGGTGCTGCCGCCGGGGGCACGTGCCCGGCCGGGGGCTCCGGCGCCGCACCGGCCCGCGGGGCGACCCGCGACAGCAGCGAGGACGCCGCCCGCGACACGGTGTCCCGGTCGTAGGTGAGCGCGTACTCGAAGGTGCGCTCGGCGTCGGGGCCGTCGTCGCCGAGGTCGCGGGCGAGCAGCGCGGCGCTGAAGTGCGGGGACAGCACGGCGACGTCCCACTCGCCGCGGACCGGGTCGGCCGGGTCGAGGTGGGCGCCGCGCAGGCCGGGCAGCGGCTCGACCGGCAGGTCCTCGCCCAGCGCGCAGACGAAGCCGGTGCGCTCGACCAGGTCGCGGTAGCGCTGGGTGGTGGAGACGGTGAAGTGGCGCGCCTCCTGGAAGGTCGCGGCGACGACGCAGGTCTCGCCCAGGCGCAGCGCCTCCCGCTCCAGCTGCTTGGACAGCTCGATCAGCAGCGCCTTGGGCGCCCGCCGCAGCGGCGTGCCGTCGGGCAGGCAGGCGAACGGCGACACCGCGCCGAGCACGCCGGCCGGCAGGCCCGCGCCGGGCAGCACCAGCTCGCCGACGGTCAGGTCGGGCGCGGCGCCGGGGGCCGGGCGGCCGAACAGCCAGCCCTGCGCCAGCGTGGCGCCGAGGCCGCGGGCGGTGCGCAGGTGGCGCTCGTCCTCGATGCCCTCGGCCAGGACGACGGCGCCGCTGCGCTCGGCGTAGGCGTTGACCGCGTTCATGATCTCGGCTATCTGCGGACCCGGGCGCTCCTGCACCAGCCGCAGGTCGAGCTTGACGACGTCGGGGCGCAGCAGCGGCAGGAACGCCAGCGACATCGACTCCGCGCCGACGTCGTCGACGGCCACGGCCCAGCCCAGCTCGCGGACCCGCTCGACGGTGCGCAGCAGCTCGGCCGGTCGTGCGGCGATCGCCCGCTCGGTGATCTCCATGACCACGCGGACCTGCCCGGGGGCGCTCTCGGCGATGGCCATCAGGTCCTCGAGGGGAGCGGTGTCGAAGACCTCGGGCTCCACGTTGACGAAGAGGGTCAGGGGCGCGACCAGCCCGGCCTCGACCGCGCCGCGGAAGGCGGCGGCGCGGCAGGCCTCGTCGAGCTCGGCGAGCCGGCCCGCGGTGCGCGCGGCGGCGAACAGCGCGTCGGGCCGCTCCAGCGGGCCGACCGGGCCGCGGGCGAGCGCCTCGTAGGCCACCACCCGCCCGGTGTCGATCTCGACGATGGGCTGGAAGACGCTGCGCACCCCGCGGATGGCGGCCTCCAGCACGGCGTCGGTCGTGGGTCCGGGCTGCCCGGGTGCCTGCGCGGGAACGGTCACGGAGGAGTTCTCGGCAGCGGTGGCGCCGGACGCACCCGGCCGGCCGGCGGGGTCACCCCGAGGGGGCAGGGCTCAGGACGGCAGGGCGATCAGCACCACCGCCGCGGCCGCGACGGCCAGGCCCGCCCGCTGGGCGCCGGCCAGCCGTTCTCGCAGCAGCACCTGGGCCAGCACGACCGTGCTCACCGGGTACAGCGAGGCGAGCACCCCGGTGATCGCCAGCTGACCGCCGGCCTGGGTGGCGAGGAGGAACAGCGCGTTGGCCGCCATGTCGCCCACCCCGGCCAGCAGCACGACCGGCAGCACGCGCCGCGGCACCCGCGGCGACCGGACCGTCGCCAGGGCCAGCCCGCCGACCAGCAGCACCGACACGACCCGCGCCGCCGCCAGCGGGGTGAGCCCGGCGTCGTCGCCGGTGCGCTCGAGCAACACGAAGAACAGCCCGAACCCGGCCCCCGCCGCCAGCGCCGGCGCGACGGTGCCCAGCCGGGCCGCGCGCAGCGACGCCAGGCCGCCCTCGGCGGCGACCAGGACCACCGCGACCAGCGCCAGCACGATCCCGACCGCGGCCGCCGGGCCGAGCCGCTCGCCGAGGGCCAGCCCGCCGAGCACCGGCAGCGCGGCCGCCGACACCGCCGTCACCGGTGCCACCACGCTCATCACCCCGGCGGCCAGCGCCCGGTAGAACAGCAGCAGCCCGGCGCCCCCGGCGACGCCGGCCACCGCTCCCCACGCCAGGTCGGCGCCCGCGGGCTCCCCGCCCAGCCAGGGCAGCAGCAGCGCGACCACCACCAGCCCGGCGGCCTGCGACACCGCGACGACGGTGGCCGCGGCCGCCCGCCGGCTGGCGAGACCGCCGCAGAAGTCGGCCACCCCGTAGACGACGGCCGAGGCCAGCGCCAGCAGCAACGCCATCCGGTGCGCCTCCCCGTCTCGCTCCTGCCGCCGATCCTGGCAGCCGCCACCGACACCGCCCCGCTCGTCGGTCGAGAGCGCGCGATCTCGACGCCGTGGGGCCCCCGGAGCGCCGAGATCACGTGCTCTCGACGGGGGAGGGGCCGGCCGTCCGCAAACCCGGCAGCGGCCGCGCGGGACCGGCGGGCAGAATGGCCTCCCGTGTCCGGCGCCAACGACCCCTACGACCCCAAGCAGGTCGCGGCCCTCTCCGCCGAGGCCCTCGACGCCGCCGTCGCCGCGGCCCGCGAGGCCTTCGGCAAGGCCGGCGACCTCGAGGAGCTGGCCGCCGTCCGCCCGGCCCACCTCGGCGACCGCGCGCCGGTGCCGCTGGCCCGCCGCGAGCTCGGCGCGCTGCCCCCGGCCGCCCGCGCCGACGCCGGCAAGCGGGTCAACGCCGCCCGCCAGGCGGTCACCGCGGCCTTCGACACCCGCCGCGCGGAGCTCGAGGCCGAGCGCGACGCCCGGGTGCTGGCCGAGGAGCGGGTCGACGTCACCCTGCCCTGGGACCGCACCCCGCGCGGCGCGAGGCACCCGATCACCACGCTGATGGAGCGGATCGCCGACGTGTTCGTCGGCATGGGCTACGAGGTCGCCGAGGGCCCCGAGCTCGAGGCGGAGTGGCTGAACTTCGACGCGCTGAACATGCAGCCCGACCACCCGGCCCGCACGATGATGGACACCTTCTTCGTCGCGCCGGAGGACTCCGGCCTGGTGCTGCGCACGCACACCAGCCCGGTGCAGGCCCGCACGATGCTCGCCCGCACGCCGCCGATCTACGTCGTCGCGCCCGGCCGGACCTACCGCACCGACGAGCTCGACGCGACGCACACCCCGGTGTTCCACCAGGTCGAGGGCCTGGCCGTCGACCGCGGGCTGACGATGGCGCACCTGCGGGGCACCCTCGACCACCTGGCCCGGGCGCTGTTCGGCGCCGACGCGCGCACCCGGTGGCGGCCGTCGTACTTCCCGTTCACCGAGCCATCGGCGGAGTTCGACGTGTGGTTCCCCGAGCACCGCGACGGCCCGCGCTGGGTCGAGTGGGGCGGCTGCGGCATGGTCAACCCGCGGGTGCTGGTCGCCTGCGGCATCGACCCCGAGGAGTACAGCGGCTTCGCCTTCGGGATGGGCATCGAGCGGGCCCTGCAGTTCCGCTCGGCGGTCGGCGACATGCGCGACATCGTCGAGGGCGACGTCCGGTTCACGCGAGCGTTCGGAGTGGAGCAGTAGTGCGGGTCCCCATCGGCTGGCTGGCCGAGCACGTCGACATCCCGCAGGGCACGACCGTCGAGCAGCTCGACGCCACCTTCGTGCGGCTGGGCCTCGAGGTCGAGGAGGTCCACCACCCGGCCGAGGTCACCGGCCCGCTGGTGGTCGGCCGGGTGCTGGAGATCGAGGAGCTGACCGGCTTCAAGAAGCCGATCCGGTACTGCCGGGTCGACGTCGGGGAGGCCGAGCCGCGCGGCGTCGTCTGCGGCGCCACCAACTTCGCCGTGGGCGACGCGGTCGTCGTCGCGCTGCCCGGCGCGGTGCTGCCCGGGGGCTTCGAGATCGCCGCCCGCACCACCTACGGCCACGTCTCCGACGGGATGATCTGCTCCGCCCGCGAGCTGGGCATCGGCGAGGACCACGCCGGCATCCTGGTGCTGGCCACCGGCGGGGAGGGCCCCGAGCCCGGCGCCGACGCCCGCCCGGTGGTCGGCCTCGACGACGTCGTCATCGAGCTGGCCGTCACCCCCGACCGCGGCTACTGCCTGGCCATGCGCGGCATCGCCCGCGAGATGGGCGCCGGCCTCGCCGTCGGCTGGCGCGACCCGGGCGCGGCGACGCCGGCGGTCGAGGCCCCGGGCGGGCCGGCGTGGGAGGTCACGGTCGCCGACCCCGACCGCTGCGACCGCTTCTCCATGGTCGCGATGGAGGGGCTCGACCCCACCGCGCCCAGCCCGTGGTGGATGCGCCGCCGGCTGACCCAGTCGGGCATCCGGTCGATCTCGCTGGCCGTCGACGTCACCAACTACGTGATGCTCGAGCTCGGCCAGCCGATGCACGCCTTCGACCGCGACGCGGTGACCGGCCCGATCGTCGTCCGCCGGGCGCGGGAGGGGGAGCGGCTGACCACCCTCGACGGCGCCGACCGCGTGCTGACGCCCGACGACCTGCTGATCACCGACGACACGGGCCCGATCGGGCTGGCCGCGGTCATGGGCGGCGCCTCCACCGAGATCGGCGACGGCACCCGGAACGTGCTGCTCGAGGCCGCGCACTGGGAGCCCACCGGCGTGGCCCGCACCGCGCGCCGGCACCGGCTGCCCAGCGAGGCCGCGAAGCGCTTCGAGCGCGGCGTCGACCCGGAGATGACCGTCGTCGCGCTGGCCCGCGCCGCGGCGCTGCTGGCCGAGTACGGCGGCGCCCGCGTCGTCGGCGGCCCGGTCGACGTCGACACCCGCGCCCCCCGCCCGGCGATCGCGCTCGACGCCGACCGGCCCGGCCGGGTCGCCGGGGTGCCCTACGCCCCGGAGCGGGTGGTCGAGCTGCTCGAGGCGGTGGGCTGCGACGTGGCGGCGGACGGCGGCTCGCTCACCGTCACCCCGCCGTCCTGGCGCCCCGACCTCACCGACCCCGCCGACCTGGTCGAGGAGGTCGTCCGGCTGGCCGGCTACGACGACGTCCCCTCGGTGCTGCCCACCGCCCCGCCCGGCCGCGGCCTGACCGAGGACCAGCGCCGCCGCCGCAGCCTCGGCCGCACGCTGGCCGAGGCCGGTTACGTCGAGGCCCTGGCCTACCCCTTCGTCGGGCTCGGGGTGTTCGACGCGCTCGGCCTGGCCGACGACGACGAGCGCCGGCAGGTCGTGCTCGTGCGCAACCCGCTGTCGGAGGAGGAGCCGGCGCTGCGCACCACGCTGCTGCCCGGGCTGCTCACGACGCTGGCCCGCAACCTCGCCCGCGGCCAGCGCGACATCGCCGTCTTCGAGCACGGCGCGGTCTTCCCCGGCGGCCGGCGCACCCCCGCGCCGGTCCCCGGCGTCGACCGGCGGCCCGACGACGAGACCCTCGCCGCGCTGCTGGGCGCCGTCCCCGCCCAGCCCTGGCACGTCGCCGTCGCCCTGACCGGCGCCCGCGAGCCGCGCGGCTGGTGGGGCCCGGGCCGGCCGGCCGGCTGGGCCGACGCGGTGCAGGCCGCCCGGCTGGTGACCCAGGCCGCCGGGGTCGAGCTGTTCGTCCGCCCCGGCGAGCGGGCGCCCTGGCACCCCGGACGCTGCGCGGAGCTCGTCGTCGACGACCGGGTGGTCGGCCACGCCGGGGAGCTGCACCCGCGGGTGTGCGCGGCGCTGGACCTGCCCGCCCGCACCTCCGTTATGGAGCTCGACCTCGACGCCCTCCCGCCGCCGCCGGTGCCGGTGGGCCCGCGGATCTCCGCCTTCCCCCCGGTCCTGATCGACCTCGCCTTCGTCGTGCCCGACGAGCTCACCGCCGCGCACGTGGAGTCGCTGGTGCGCGGAGGTGCGGGCGAGCTGTTCGAGGCGGTGCGCCTGTTCGACGTGTACTCCGGCCCGCCGGTGCCGGCGGGGTCGCGGTCGCTGGCGTACTCGCTGGTGCTGCGCGCGCCCGACCGCACGCTGACCGCCGAGGACGTCGCCCGCGTGCGCGAGGGCATCGTCGCCGTCGTCGGGATGCAGGGGATCACCCTGCGGAGCGGGGATGCCTGACCTGACCGGGCTCGTCGCGCTCGTCACGGGGGCATCGGCCGGCATCGGCCGGTACCTGGCCGAGGGGCTGGCCGCCCGCGGCGCCGCCGTCGCCGGGCTCGCCCGCGGCGGCGACCGGCTGCGGACCGCGATGGCCGAGGTCGCCGCGGCCACCGGCGCGCGCACCCTCGCGGTCCCCGCCGACGTCACCGACGCCGCGGCCGTGGACGCCGCCGTCGCGCAGGTGACCCGGGAGCTGGGCCCGGTCGGGCTGCTGGTCAACAACGCCGGCCTGATCGACGCCGCCGAGGTGCCGCTGTGGGAGGCCGACCCCGACCAGTGGTGGTCGGTGGTCGAGAGCCAGGTCCGCGGCCCGTTCCTCGTCGCGCGCGCCGTCCTGCCCGGGATGCTCGCCGCGGGCGGCGGCCGGGTGGTGGGGCTCGCGAGCGGGATCTCCACGCGGGCCAACCCGCACTACAGCGCCTACTCGGCCGGCAAGACCGCGCAGGTGCGGATCACCGAGTCGATCGACCTGGCCGGCGCGCCGCACGGTGTGCGGGCGTTCGACCTGGCGCCCGGGGTGGTCGACACCGCGATGACCCGCGCCATGCCGATGCACGCCGGGCGCACCGAGTGGACCCGCCCCGAGGACGTGGTCGACCTGGTGGTGGCGATCGCCGCGGGCGAGCTCGACCACTGGTCGGGCCGGTTCTTCCGCGCCGGGGCTGACGCCCTCGACACGCTGCGCGCCACGACGCCGGCCGGCGACGCGCGGCGGCTGCGGCTGGTCCCCTACGGCGAGGGCGACCCGCTCGCCTGAGGCCCGGAGCGCTCAGTCGTCGACCGATGGGCGCGTGCCCGCTCGGTCGCGGGACGGGTCGGGCGTCGGGAGTCTGCGACCCCTGTCACCCCGATTCGACAGGAAGTGCCCGGGAGCGCAGGTCCCTCAGTGACGCCGTGAGTGAACCGTCGTTCCGTACGGCGATCACGCACTGTTGGGCTCCTGCCGGGCCACGCGGCGAGACCGACAGCTCGAAGACGTGCTCCGACAGGTCAGTGGCCGTGTACGCGTCAGCGCGACGATGGCAGTCCAGGTCCTCCCCGTCAGATGGCGGATCGCTGACCACCTCTGCCGTGTGGGGCTCGCCGCACGACACGTTCCTGCCGGATCGGTCGTCGATGCACCAGCGCCACTCGTCTCCCCGGCCGTCGATGAGCGCGTCACGCGCGTGCGCGGTCAGGACCACCCCCGCGCCCCTGTGGCCGATGCAGACGGAGGAGCCCCCGATGTCCGTGACGGCGACTCCCGCGTCGGGCGTGAGCACGTCGACCCCGGCGAGCCCTCCCAGGTGACGTACGAGCGTGGACTCACTGCAGTCGGACGCGGGACCGATCACCTCCGCGAGGTGGGGGCCGTCGCAGGGCAGTGGGTCGTCGGTCGCCGACAGGCAAGCGCCGACGACGGCTGTCGGGCTCGCGCTCGTGCCAGCCGGGTTCGAGGTCTGTGACTGGCCAGGGGCCCCGGTCGCGGGAAGCGGGGCAGGAGCCGTGGCGGAGGGTGGGCTGGCGGACGAGCCGCCGTCGTCCTCCGGCGCCACCCAGAGGGGCACCAGGACACCGGCGACGGCGGCCAGGAAGCCGCCCACCCCCAGGAAGGCCTGCACGGCGGGACTCTGAAACCAGGACCTCTGTGCCGGAGCGGGTGTCGGTGCCGGCTCTGCCGGCGGGGGAACCCGGCTCTCGTCCTGGTCTTCAGCCACGGGAGACGCCCGACTACGACACGGACACGTCGTGGACGACCCCGATGACCGACCCCCTGCAGTCGGGGTTGTCGGGGTTCAGGTAGGTCTGGACCTTCAGTGCGTTGACGGCCCGGACGGGGATCTCGAACTCCTGGATCTGGTTGAAGGGCACCTGGCGGATCTCCACCTGCTCGTTGTTCGCCAGGACCTCGACGGTGAGCTCTTGATCGGACGACTCGGAGTCGTTCGACTGTCCGACCTTGAACGTCAGGTTCTCGAAGCTGTTGCTGAGCCGGAGTTCGAGCGTTCGCGTGTAGTTGGAGCCGCAGCCCGAGGCGACCGCCGCCATGCCCTGCACGTCCGGCTGATCCGCGATGTCGAACCGGTTCTCCTGCCAGTGCGCCTCGTTGGGCTGGAAGAAGTCCTCGAGTCCGAGTTCCTCGCCCGAGCTCTCAGGCTCGAGGACGCCTCCCGTGGGAGTGAGTGACGGCGACGTGGTCGTCTGGCTGGACGACGTCGACGTCGACGTCGACGTCGGTGCCGTGCTCGTGCTGGAGTCTTGGGTTGCCGTTGTCGTCGCGCCGGAGGCGCTCGGCGGAGTGACCTCTGCGCCGCTGCAGGCTGCCACCAAGGGTGCGAGGCAGGCCGTCATCACGACGAGCGTTCGGGCATGGCGCTTGAGCATCTCTCGTCCCCCGGATCCCCGTACTGGCTCGAGCGGCATGATCGCGCGCGACGCTTCTGGAACGAGGTCGACGCGCCGACGCCGCGGCGCCCGCGGCCCGGCCTGCCTGCCGGCTGGCCAGGGCCCGATCTCCGTCCACCACAGCGGCAGCAGGGCACGACGCGCGGGGGGTGAGCCGCCGGCTCCGTCGTGCTCTGCTCCCCATGCGGAGCAGAGCACGACCGCGCGCGGGAGTACACCTGGCCGGGTGACTGTGGAAGGTCATGCACGGCCTTGTATGGTCATGCATCATGAGTGCAGCGCGGACGTGGACGGTCGGGGTCACCGGCGCCACCGGGTACGCCGGGGGAGAGGTGGTCCGGCTGCTGGCCGGGCACCCTGACCTGCGGCTGACCGGGGTGCACGCCAGCTCGAGCGCCGGCCGACGCCTGGGCGAGCTGCAGCCGCACCTGCTGCCCTTCGCCGACCTGGAGGTGCGGCCCAGCGCGCCGGAGGACCTCGCCGGCTACGACGTCGTCGTCCTCGCCCTGCCGCACGGGGAGTCCGCCGCCGTCGCCGCGACCCTGCCCGAGGACACGCTGGTGATCGACTGTGGCGCCGACCACCGGCTCGAGGACCCGGCCGCCTGGGAGCGCTGGTACGGCTCGGAGCACGCCGGGAGCTGGCCCTACGGCCTGCCCGAGCTGCCCGGTCAGCGCGAGCGGCTGGCCGGGGCCCGGCGGATCGCCGTCCCGGGCTGCTACCCGACGGCGGTCACCCTGGCCCTGGCGCCCGCGCTGGCCGCCGGTGTGGCCGGGCCCGACGTCGTCGTGGTCGCCGCCTCCGGCACCTCCGGCGCGGGCAAGAAGGCCGCGCCGCACCTGCTCGGCAGCGAGGTCATGGGGTCGGTCACCGCCTACGGCGTCGGCGGGGTGCACCGGCACACGCCCGAGATGGTGCAGAACCTCTCCCGGGCGGCCGGCCGGGACGTCACCGTCAGCTTCACCCCGACGCTGGTGCCGATGAGCCGGGGCATCCTCGCCACCTGCACCGCCCCGCTGGCCGGCGGCGCGAACGAGGCCGACGTCCGGGCCGCTTACGAGAAGGCCTGCGCCGACGAGCCGTTCGTGCACCTGCTGCCCGAGGGCCAGTGGCCCACGACGGCGCAGGTGCTCGGCGCCAACACCGTCGCGCTGCAGGTCGCCGTCGACCCCGACGCCGGCCGGCTGGTCGTCGTCGCCGCCGTCGACAACCTCACCAAGGGCACCGCGGGCGCGGCGGTCCAGTGCGCCAACCTGGCCCTCGGCCTGCCCGAGACCACCGGCCTGCCGGTCGTGGGGGTGGCGCCGTGAGCGTCACCGCGCCGCAGGGGTTCCGGGCCGCGGGCGTCGCCGCGGGGCTGAAGAGCTCCGGCGCGCCCGACGTCGCCCTGGTCGTCAACGACGGCCCGCGGGACGCCGCCGCCGCCGTCTTCACCACCAACCGGTTCCCCGCCGCGCCGGTGCTGTGGAGCCGGCAGGTGCTCCTCGACGGGCGGCTGCGGGCGGTCGTGCTCAACTCCGGGGGCGCCAACGCCTGCACCGGCACCGACGGCTTCGGTGACACCCACGCCACCGCCGAGCACACCGCCGCCGAGCTCGGGCTGGGCGCGATCGACGTCGCGGTGGCCTCCACCGGCCTCATCGGCGTCCGGCTGCCCATGGACCGGCTGCTGCCCGGGGTCACCGACGCGGCGAAGGCGCTGTCGGCCGACGGCGGCCCCGACGCCGCGCGGGCTGTCATGACCACCGACAGCGTGCCGAAGACGACGGTCGTCGAGCGGGACGGCTGGTCGGTCGGCGGCATGGCCAAGGGCGCGGGCATGCTCGCCCCGAGCCTCGCGACGATGCTCGTCGTCCTCACCACCGACGCCGTGGTCGAACCGGCCGTGCTGCAGGACGCGCTGAAGACGGCCACCGGCGTCAGCCTCGAGCGCGTCGACTCCGACGGCTGCCTGTCCACCAACGACACCGTGGTCGCGATGGCCAACGGCGCGAGCGGGGTCACCCCGACCGCCGCGGAGGTCACCGAGGCGCTCACCGCCGCGGCCACCGACCTGGCGATGCAACTGCTCGCCGACGCCGAGGGCTCGACCAAGGACATCGCGATCACCGTGCGGAACGCGGCGACCGTCGAGGACGCGCTCACCGCCGGCCGGGCGTGCGCGCGCAACAACCTGCTCAAGACCGCGCTGTTCGGCAACGACCCCAACTGGGGCCGGGTGCTCGCCGCGATCGGCACCACCGACGCCGCCTTCGAGCCCGACCGGGTCGACGTGACCATCAACGGCGTCACCGTCTGCCGGGGCGGCGCGATCGGCGACCCCCGCGAGGGCGTCGACCTCACCGGCCGGGCGGTCACCATCGACGTCGACCTCCGGGCCGGCACCGAGCAGGCCACGATCTGGACCAACGACCTGTCCATCGCCTACGTGCACGAGAACTCGGCGTACTCGACGTGACCGCCGACGCGACCCCCCAGGACACCCACGAGGACCCCACGCCCCCCGACGTCCGGGTCGACGAGGCGCCGCCACCGCCGCGCCGGCGCATCGGCACCCGGCGGGTCATGCGGACCCACGACCCCGAGGGCGACGCCCGCCGGATCGCGGTCCTCACCGAGGCGCTGCCCTGGCTCAAGGAGTTCCACGGCAACGTCGTGGTGATCAAGTACGGCGGGCACGCGATGGTCGACGACGCGTGCCGCCGGGCCTTCGCCGAGGACATGGTCTTCCTGCGGACGTGCGGCATCCTGCCCGTCGTCGTGCACGGCGGCGGGCCGCAGATCACCGGCATGCTCGGCCGGCTCGGCATCGAGAGCGAGTTCCGCGGCGGCCTGCGGGTGACCGACGAGGAGACCGTCGGCGTCGTCCGCATGGTGCTCACCGGCCAGGTCACCCCGGAGGTGGTCGGCCTGGTCAACCAGCACGGCCCGCTCGCGGTCGGCCTGTCCGGGGAGGACGGCGGGCTGTTCACCGCCGAGCGGACGGCGGCGGTCGTCGACGGCGAGCCGGTCGACGTCGGCCTGGTCGGCGACGTCGTCGCCGTCGACCCCACGCCGGTCACCGCGCTGCTCGAGCGCGGCAAGATCCCGGTCGTGGCCACCGTGGCGCCCGACCGCGACGGCGTGGTGCACAACGTGAACGCCGACACCGCGGCCGCGGCGCTGGCCGTGGCGCTGGGCGCGGTCAAGCTCGTCGTCCTCACCGACGTCGAGGGCCTCTACGCCGACTGGCCCGACCGCGACTCGCTGGTGCAGAAGATCGACACCGTCGAGCTGGCCGAGATCCTGCCCACCCTGGACGCGGGCATGGTCCCGAAGATGGCCGCCTGCCTGCGGGCGGTCGAGGGCGGCGTGCGGCGGGCCACCGTGGTCGACGGCCGCACCCCGCACGCGCTGCTGCTGGAGATGTTCACCACCGAGGGCACCGGGACGATGGTCGTCCCCGCCGCCACCGCGACCGACGACGCACCGACCGGGGAGGAGCCGGCATGACCCGCACCGAGGAGCTGGCCGGCCGCTGGTCGGCGGTGATGATGGGCAACTACCGGACGCCGCCGGTCGCGCTGGCGCGCGGCGCGGGCGCGGTCGTCTGGGACGTCGACGGCCGGGAGTACACCGACCTGCTCGGCGGGATCGCGACGACGATCCTCGGCCACGCGCACCCGCGGGTGACCGAGGCGATCACCCGGCAGGCGCAGACCCTCGGGCACGTGTCCAACCTGGCGATGCACGAGCCCGGCGTCACCCTCGCCGAGCGGCTGCTGGAGCTGGCCGGCCGGCCCGGGCGGGTGTTCTTCTGCAACTCCGGCGCCGAGGCCAACGAGGCCGCGTTCAAGATCAGCCGGCTGACCGGGCGGCCCGAGGTGGTCACCGCCGAGGGCGCGTTCCACGGCCGGACGATGGGCGCGCTGGCGCTCACCGGCCAGCCGTCCAAGGCCGCGGCCTTCGCGCCGCTGCCCGGCGGCGTCCGGTACGTCCCCTACGGCGACGCCGCCGCGCTGGCCGGCACGGTCGGCGACGCGACGGCGATGGTGCTGCTCGAGCCGGTGCTCGGCGAGGGCGGCGTGCTGCCCGCGCCCCCCGGGTACCTCGCCGCCGCGGCGGAGACGGCGCGGGCCGCGGGCGCGCTGTTCGCCGTCGACGAGGTGCAGACCGGCACCGGCCGCACCGGCCACTGGTTCGCCCACCAGGCCGACGGCCTGCAGCCCGACCTGGTCACCCTGGCCAAGGCCCTCGGCGGCGGGCTGCCGCTCGGCGCCACCCTGGCCTTCGGCGACGCCGCCGACCTGATGACCGCCGGCTCGCACGGCTCCACGTTCGGTGGCAACCCG
Organism: Geodermatophilus sp. SYSU D00700; assembly: GCF_054050255.1. Taxonomy (NCBI): domain Bacteria; kingdom Bacillati; phylum Actinomycetota; class Actinomycetes; order Geodermatophilales; family Geodermatophilaceae; genus Geodermatophilus; species Geodermatophilus sp. SYSU D00700. The sequence goes on from NZ_JBJGZA010000031.1 coordinate 49,635, forward strand.
ATCGCCGCGGCGGCCGCGCTCGCCGTCCTCGACACCATCCGCGACGAGGGCCTCCTGGAGCGTGCCAAGCAGCTCGAGCACCGGTTCGCCGCCGGTGTCGAGGGCCTCGGGCACGCCGGCGTGGCCGGGGTGCGGGGGAGGGGCGCACTGCTCGGCGTGGTCCTCACCGCGCCGGTCGCCGCCGGGCTGGAGGCCGCGCTGCGCGACGCCGGCTTCCTCACCAACGCCGTCGCGCCCGACGTGCTGCGCCTGGCGCCGTCCCTGGTCGTCACCGACGCCCAGGTCGACGCCTTCGTCGCCGCGCTGCCGGCCGCCCTCGACACCGCCCTGCAGGAGACCGACCAGTGACCCGGCACCTCACCCGCGACGACGACCTCACCCCCGACGAGCAGGCCGAGGTCCTCGCGCTGGCCGCCGAGCTCAAGCGCACCCGGCACACCGACGCCGCCCCCACCCCGCTGCGGGCCCCGAACGGCGTGCCGCGGGCGGTCGCGGTCGTGTTCGACAAGCCCTCCACCCGCACCCGGGTGTCGTTCTCGGTCGGCGTCGCCGAGCTCGGCGGGTACCCGCTGGTCGTCGACGCCGGCACCAGCCAGCTCGGCCGCGGCGAGCCGGTGGAGGACACCACCCGGGTGCTCGACCGGCAGGTGGCCGCGATCGTGTGGCGCACCTTCGGGCAGGACCGGCTCGAGGCGATGGCCGCCACCAGCCGGGTGCCGGTGGTCAACGCGCTCACCGACGACTTCCACCCCTGCCAGGTCCTGGCCGACCTGCAGACGGTCGCCGAGGTCCACGGCACGCTCCCCGGGCGGACGCTGGCCTACCTCGGCGACGGCGCCAACAACATGGCGCACTCCTACCTGCTCGGCGGCGCCACCGCCGGCCTGCACGTGCGGATCGGCTCCCCGGAGGGCTACCAGCCCGCCCCCGAGGTGCTGAAGCGGGCGGGGGAGATCGCCGCGGAGACCGGCGGGTCGGTGCAGTGGACCGCCGACCCGGCGGCCGCCGCCGACGGCGCCGACGTCCTCGCCACCGACACCTGGGTGTCGATGGGCCAGGAGGGCGAGTACGAGGCGCGGATCGCGCCGTTCCGGCCCTACGCCGTCGACGAGTCGGCGCTCGACCGGGCCGCCGCCGGCGCCGTCGTCCTGCACTGCCTGCCGGCCTACCGCGGCAAGGAGATCGCCGCGGCGGTCATCGACGGGCCGCAGAGCGCCGTCTGGGACGAGGCCGAGAACCGGCTGCACGCGCAGAAGGCGCTGCTGAGCTGGCTGCTGGAGCGGTCCGGGTGACCGGAGCGCTGACCCGGTCGGCGCGCCAGGCCCGCATCGTCGAGCTGATCACCGCGCAGCCGGTCAGCTCGCAGACCCAGCTCGCGGCGCTGCTGGCCGCCTCGGGCGTCGAGGTCACCCAGGCCACCCTCTCCCGCGACCTGGAGGAGCTCGGCGCGGTCAAGCTCCGCGGCACCGACGGCGCCCCGGCGTCCTACGTGCTGCCGCCGGAGAACGCCCCGCTGCGCCCGGCGCAGACCGCGCCGGCCCGGCTCACCCGGCTGCTGGCCGACCTGCTCACCAGCGCCGAGGGCAGCGCCAACCTGGCCGTGCTGCGCACCCCGCCCGGGGCGGCGCAGTTCCTCGCCTCGGCCCTGGACAAGGTGGGACTGCCCGACGTCCTGGGCACCATCGCCGGGGACGACACGCTGCTCGTGGTCTCCCGCGACCCCGACGGCGGCCCGGCGCTGGCCGAGCGGCTGCGCGCGCTGGCCGCCCGCACGCCGGCGGTCTACCCCGAGCTGCACACCGACCTCACCGACGACCCGCCCGGAGGAACCGCCCCGTGACCGACCCGTCCGGCCCCGCCTCGCCGACCCGGCTCTGGGGCGGCCGCTTCGGCGGCGGGCCGTCGCCGGCCATGGCGGCGCTGTCGAAGTCCACCGACGTCGACTGGCGGCTGGCGCCCTACGACCTCGCCGGCTCACGCGCGCACGTCCGGGTGCTGCACCGCGCCGGCCTGCTCACCGACGACGAGCTCGCGCAGCTGGTCGGCGCACTCACCGAGCTGTCGGCGGAGGTCGCCGCGGGCACCTTCGGCCCCGTCGAGGCCGACGAGGACGTGCACGAGGCGCTCGAGCGCGGCCTGCTGGGCAAGCTCGGCCCGCTCGGGGGGAAGCTGCGCGCCGGTCGCTCCCGCAACGACCAGGTCGCCACCGACCTGCGGCTGTACCTGCGGCACAACGTGCGGGCGCTGGTCGGCGAGCTCGCCTCGCTGGAGTACGCGCTGCTCGGCCTCGCCGAGCGGTACCTCGACGTCCCCGCGCCGGGCATGACCCACCTCCAGCACGCCCAGCCGGTGCTCGTCAGCCACCAGCTGCTCGCCCACGCCCACGCGTTCGCCCGCGACGTCGACCGGCTGTCCGACTGGGACCGCCGGGCCGCCGTCAGCCCGCTGGGCTCCGGAGCGCTGGCCGGGTCGTCGCTGCCGCTGGACCCCGACGCCGTCGCCGCCGAGCTCGGCTTCGACCGCGCGGCCGACAACTCCGTCGACGCCGTCAGCGACCGCGACTTCGCCGCGGAGTTCTGCTTCGCCGCCGCCCTGATCGGCGTGCACCTCTCCCGGCTGGGGGAGGAGGTCGTGCTCTGGACCTCCACCGAGTTCGGCTGGGCCCGGCTCGACGACGCCTGGGCCACCGGGTCGTCGATCATGCCGCAGAAGAAGAACCCCGACATCGCCGAGCTCGCGCGCGGCAAGTCCGGCCGGTTCGTCGGCAACCTCACCGGTCTGCTGACGATGCTCAAGGGCCTGCCGCTGGCCTACGACCGCGACCTGCAGGAGGACAAGGAGCCGGTCTTCGACTCCCTCGAGCAGCTGCTGCTCCTGCTGCCCGCGGTCACCGGGATGGTCGCCACGCTGACCCTGCGCCCCGAGGTCCTCGAGGCCGCCGCGCCGCAGGGGTTCGCCCTCGCCACCGACGTCGCCGAGTGGCTGGTCCGGCAGGGCGTCCCCTTCCGCTCGGCGCACGAGATCTCCGGCGCGATGGTCTCCTTCTGCGAGGAGGCCGGCCTGGAGCTCGGCGAGCTCGACGACGACCAGCTCGCCGGCATCGACGAACGGCTCACCCCGGAGGTGCGCGCGGTGCTGTCGGTCCGGGGGGCGCTGGAGGCGCGCGACACGCGCGGGGGGACGGCGCCGGCGCGGGTGGCCGGGCAGCTCGCCGCCCTCAAGGACGTCGTCGCCGCGCACGGCCGCTGGTCGGCCGGCTCGCCCGTGGCGGCCGCGCTCTGAGGTCCGCGGGCCGCCTGCTGACGGCGGGGGAGCTCCTCGGGCCCGTCGACGCCGTCGCGCCGGCGCTGCTGGGCTGCTGGGTGGTCACCGAGCGGCCCGAGGGCACCGTCGCGGTGCGGCTGACCGAGGTGGAGGCGTACTCGGGGGAGGGCGAGGACCCCGCCTCGCACGCCCACCGCGGGCCGACCCCCCGCGCGGCGATCATGTTCGGCCCGCCCGGGCGGCTCTACGTCTACTTCAGCTACGGCGTGCACTGGTGCGCCAACGTCGTCGTCGGGCCCGCCGGTCGCGGCTCGGCGGTGCTCCTGCGGGCCGGCGAGGTCGTCGCGGGGGAGTCGGTGGCCGCCACCCGCCGGCCCTCGGCGAAGGTGCCGCGCGACCTCGCCCGCGGCCCGGCTCGGCTCACCGCCGCGCTCGCCATCGGCCCGGAGGACGGCGGCGCCGACGTCCTGGACCCGTCGTCGCCGGTGCGGCTGCACGCCGGCGCGCCGCCGTCGGCCGTGTCGGCCGGTCCGCGGGTGGGGATCAGCCGGGCCACCGAGCTGCCGTGGCGGTTCTGGGAGACCGGCGCGCCGTCGGTGAGCGCCTTCCGCCCGGGCGGGCAGCGCCGCCGTCGCGCCGCCGGGCAGGATGGGCACCCGTGACCGACGTCCTGTCCGACCTGCACCGTCGCGGGCTCATCGCCCAGAGCACCGACGAGGAGGCGCTGCGCGCGCACCTCGCCGCCGGCCCGGTCACCTACTACTGCGGCTTCGACCCCACCGCCCCGAGCCTGCACGTCGGCCACCTGGTGCAGGTCATGGTGCTGCGGGCGCTGCAGCGCGCCGGGCACCGGCCGGTCGTCCTCGTCGGCGGCGCCACCGGGCTGATCGGCGACCCCCGGCCGACCGCGGAGCGGCAGCTCAACGACCGCGCGACGGTCGCCGGCTGGGTCGACGGCATCCGCCGCCAGCTCTCGCCCTTCCTCGAGCTGCCCGCCGAGCGCGAGGGCCTGGCCGCGCCGGTCTACGTCGACAACCTGACCTGGACCGAGCCGCTGTCGGCCATCGACCTGCTCCGCGACCTCGGCAAGCACTTCCGGGTCGGCCGGATGCTCGCCAAGGAGGCCGTCGCCGCGCGGCTGAACTCCGAGGCCGGCATCAGCTACACCGAGTTCAGCTACCAGATCCTGCAGGCCCACGACTTCCTGCAGCTGTTCCGCCGTCACGGCGTGACGCTGCAGACCGGCGGCTCGGACCAGTGGGGCAACCTCACCGCCGGCATCGACCTCGTGCGCCGGGTGGAGGGCGCGACCGTGCACGCCCTGTCCACCCAGCTGGTCACCAAGTCCGACGGCACCAAGTTCGGCAAGACCGAGGGCGGCGCGGTGTGGCTGGACCCAGCCCTCACCTCGCCCTACGCGTTCTTCCAGTTCTGGCTCAACGCCGACGACGCCGACGTCCGCGCCTGGCTGCCGCTGTACTCCGAGCGCCCGGCCGAGGAGGTCGAGGCGATCCTCGCCGAGAGCGCCGAGCGACCGGCCTCCCGGGCGGCGCAGCGCGCCCTGGCCGAGGAGCTGACCGCGCTGGTGCACGGGCCGGAGGAGCTGCGCCAGGCCGAGGCGGCCGGGCGGGCGCTGTTCGGCCGGGACGACCTCACGACGCTCGGCGCCGAGACGCTCGGCGCCGCCCTGCGGGAGGCCGGCAGCGTCACCGTCGACGGTGAGACGCCGACCGTCGCCCAGCTGCTGCAGCGGTCCGGTCTGGTCGCGAGCCTGTCCGAAGCGCGCCGGACGGTGAAGGAGGGCGGCGCGTACCTCAACAACGAGCGGGTGACCGACGCCGACGCCGTGCCCGGGGAGGACGCCTGGCTCCCCGGCGGGTGGCTCGTGCTGCGCCGCGGGAAGCGGGCGGTCGCCGGTGTCCAGCGGGTGCCCGCGGGCCGGTAGCCGGCGGCGGCGCCCATGTGAACGCCAGGTGACACGCCGGTCTCGGAACGGTGTCGGTCGTCACGGCGGAGCCGGTTTGACACGGGTACGACAGCCACGTAACTTCTTCTCTGCGCGCCGCACGGCCCGGGAGGGCGAGCGGGAAGGCCCCAGCAGGAGCCCCCGTTGCGGGCGTACAGTAGGACAAGCCGCGATCGACGAAGCCCGGAAGGGTGGAGTTGGTGTGCGTCCGTTCCTTGAGAACTCAACAGCGTGCCGAAAGTCAGTGCCAAGTAACAAACCCCCGTGGCCTGGTCGGTTGTCCGGTC
>NZ_JBJGZA010000032.1:0-52743 GCF_054050255.1 Geodermatophilus sp. SYSU D00700
CCGGCCCGCCGGAGTCCCACAGGCCCCCGGGGGGACCGGGCCCGGCGGGCCCCCCCCCCCGGCCCCACCTCGATGTCGCCGCGGACCCGGCTGGTCTCCTGCCCGGGGCGGTGGCGGCGCCGGGCGAGGGCGTTCAGGACCCGGACCTGCCGCCGGTAACCCGCTGAGGTGCTGGGTGTCAGGCGGCCGAGCAGCCGGCCCACCCTCTGCAGGCCGGGGTCCATCTCGTACCGCGATCGGCTCATCGTCAGCTCCCTCCTCGGTGCCGGCCGCCGGGGCGGCCACTCCTCGATCCGGTGGCGTCGCTCGGGGGCCCGGCCGGGCCGCGGACATCCTGCCTGCACCGCCCGGCGCCGACGTCGCCCTGGAGCGCGTGTCGCCCGTGTGCGGTGGACGGCAGCGGGACGTCCTCGCCGGCGGGCTACGGTCGGGGGTCGTGACCAGCCCCGAGCGCCAGTTCGTGACCGCGCACCTCGACGACCTGCGGGCCGATCTCGACGCCTGGGTGCGGATCCCGTCGATCTCCGCCGATCCCGCGCACGCCTCCGACGTCGCCCGCAGCGCCGGGTGGCTGGCCGAGGCGCTGCGCCGGGTCGGCTTCCCGACGGTCGAGATCTGGCCGACGCCCGGCGCGCCCGCGGTCTTCGCCGAGTGGCCGTCGGACGACCCCGGCGCCCCGGTCGCGCTCGTGTACGGACACCACGACGTGCAGCCGGTGGACCCGCTGGAGCTGTGGGTCCACCCGCCGTTCGAGCCGACGGTCGTCGAGGGCCCGCAGGGCCCAGAGCTGCACGCCCGCGGTGCGAGCGACGACAAGGGCAACGTCGCCATGCACCTGCTCGGCGTGCGCGCCCACCTCGCCGCGAGCGGCCGGGACACCCCGGCCGTGACCCTGAAGCTGCTCGTGGAGGGCGAGGAGGAGTCCGGGTCGCCGCACCTCGCCGCACTGCTGCAGGAGCGGCGGGACCGGCTCGACTGCGACGTCGTCGTCGTCAGCGACACCGGCATGGCCGCTCCCGACGTCCCCGGCGCGGTCGTCTCGCTGCGCGGGCTGGCCGGTGCGGAGATCACGCTGCGCGGCCCCGAGGTGGACCTGCACTCGGGGTCGTTCGGGGGCGCGGTCCCCAACCCGCTGCACGCCATGGCCGAGATGCTGGCGGGCCTGCACGACGAGCAGGGCCGGGTCACGCTGCCCGGCTTCTACGACCGGGTGCGCCCGCTCGGCGACCGCGAGCGCGAGCTGATGACCCGGCTGCCCTTCGACGAGGAGGCCTGGCTGGCCGGGCCGGCGGCGGGCTCCGCGGCGGGCGGCGAGGCCGGGTTCAGCACCCTGGAGCGGATCGGCGCCCGGCCCACCGCCGAGGTCAACGGCATGTGGGGCGGCTACACCGGCCCCGGCCACAAGACGATCGTCCCGGCCGAGGCGCACGCGAAGATCAGCTTCCGGCTGGTGGCCGACCAGGCACCGGCGGACGTCGCCGACCAGGTCCGCGCCTGGGTCGACCAGCGGCTGCCGGCGGGGATCACCGCCGACGTGCGGGCCGAGAAGGCCGGCGTCGCCCCGTGCGCCAGCGACCTCGACTCCCCGCACATGGGCGCCCTGCGGCGGGCCATCGCCCGGGCCTGGGACGGCGATCCCGACGAGGTGCTCTACCTGCGCGAGGGCGGCAGCGGACCGGAGGCCGCTCTGGTCGAGAGGCTCGGTGCTCCGCTGCTGTTCCTGGGCGCGATGCTGCCCACCGACCGGATCCACTCACCGAACGAGCGGGTGCTGCTGCCCATGCTGTACCGCGGGGCCGAGGCGGCCGCGCACCTCTGGCGCGAACTCGCAGTGATCCCCGGCCGGTCATAGGCTGCGTCCGCGTCCGCCCTGGTCACCGGAGCGACGCGGGAGGCCCTGCCACCGCTGGAGGAGCGTCGATGTCCGACCACCGGCACCTCATCGGCCTGCTGCTCGGGACCGAGGAGGACTGGCCCACCGCCTTCGAGTCGATCGTGCGCCGCCTCGGCACCGTGCACGACGGCACCGGTGCCGCCCACGAGTACGACGTCGAGCGGATCACGGTCGAGCCGTTCGACCTGTGTGCCAAGCCCCGTTACGACCTGGTCATCGACCGCCTGGCCTACTGGTACTACCACCCCCGTGAGTGGCTGAAGAAGGCCGCCCTCATGGACGACGTCTACCTGCTCAACAGCCCCTTCACCTTCCAGAGCATGGAGAAGCACGCGGCGTACTGCGCCATGCTGCGGCTGGGGCTGCGGGTTCCCGACACGGTGCTCATCCCGTACAAGAACCCGCCGGACCACGCCAAGTACGCCTACACGGCGGAGAAGTACAACCGGCCCTTCGACCTGACGGCGATCGCCGAGCGGATGGGCTACCCGTTGTTCATGAAGCCCTACGACGGGGGCGCCTGGGTCGGCGTCACGATGATCCGCAACGCCGAGGAGCTGCAGCGGGCGTACGACGCCTCCGGTCAGCGGCTGATGCACCTGCAGAAGGCCGTCGCCGGGTACGACGTCTTCGCGCGGAGCCTGTCCATCGGCCCCGAGACCATGGTCATGAAGTTCGACCCCGACCAGCCGATGCACGGCCGGTACTCGGTCGCCCACGGTTTCCTGGACGCCGCCACCGGCGAGGAGACGGTCACCATCGGCCGGCTGGTCAACGCCTTCTTCCGCTGGGAGTTCAACTCCTGCGAGACCCTGATCAGGGACGGCGTCGTCCACCCCATCGACTACGCCAACGCCTGCCCGGACATCGCGCTGACCAGCCTGCACTACTACTTCCCGTGGGCGCTGAAGGCGCTGGTCCGGTGGTCGGTGTACTGCACCGCCACCGGTCGCCGGCCGCGGTACGACCTCGACACCCGCCGGTACTTCGACATCGCCGACCGCGAGGACCTGGGCTACGGGGAGAAGCTCAAGGCCTACCGCGGCCTGGCCGACGAGTACTTCCAGGTCGAGGCCTACTCCGACTTCTGCGCCAGCCGGCTCGCCCACCTCGACGAGGTCGTGCTCGACTGGGTGCGCAGCCCCGACTTCGACCGGCTCCTCGTCGACACCGTGCGCTCCACGTTCCCGCCGCACGAGCACGACCACTTCATCGCGCACTACCGGGGGCTGCTCGGCATGTGGATGCGCGACGAGGAGAGCCGGCTCGGTCGCGTCTAGGGCCTGGCCTGCGGATCGTGTGCGCCGCTGCCGGTGTCCCGGATCGGCCCGCCACGGGACGGGTCCGCTCGGCTCACGGACGACGATCGCCACAGCCTCCGGAGGTGGGCACCATGGGCGACCTCGATGGTGCCGAGCGGCAGCGGCCGGCGCTCCTCGCCCTGTCCGACCGGCCGCAGGCAGCCGACGCCGGAGTCGACTCGGTGATCGTCTCCACCGAGCGGGTGGCAGTGGACCTGTTCGTCGACGGCGACTACGAGTACGTCGTCCTCTTCTGGGAGAACGAGCCCGGACAGTGGGAGAGGCTGGGTCCTCCAGGGGCCACGTCGACCGGGCCCACGTGCACGCCCAGGCCTGAGCCACCTGCCCGGCGAGCCGGCCGGCGTCCTCCAGCGGCGGCACACGGGACGGGCGGGATGGTCAGGGCAGCCAGGTGATCCCGTACTCCCGGGACGCCCGCGCGTAGGCCTCGTCCATCGGCCCACCGGTCTGCGTCGCCTCGGCCAGGATCCGGAAGAACCCCTCCAAGCCCCCGGGCGTCAGGATGCAGACGAGTCGCCCGAAGCCCGGCACGAGCCGCCGGTGGGCGTGCGGGATCCCCCTGGGGAGGAACACGAGGCCGCCCGGCCCTGCCTGGAACTCCCGCCCGCCACAGACGAAGACGTGGTCGCCCTCGACCACGTAGTACATCTCGTCCTCGCGAGAGTGCACGTGGGTCGGGGTGTCGAGCAGCGGAGTCGCTTCCTCCAGGACGGTGCAGGAGCCGCCAGTCGCGTCTGCTGCCGCTCGCAGGATCAGGGTGGTCCCACTGAAGCTGAACCGTTCACCACCGTCGCGGGGGACGGCGAACGGCGACACTGACGACGGTGTCACGGCGGCACGTTACGCCTCGCTGACCCGTCCCGGGAGCCTTCCGTGCCCAGGCGCCCGGCCCTCGTCGTGAGCGGGTAGCAGACCGCGAGCATCCCGGTCCGATGCCATCACCTCGCGCGTGGGGCCGTGCTCGACGGGATGACCAGAGGACAGCTCCAGCTCCCGGACCCGAGATGACAGCCGCGACGAGGACCTTCGTGTCGCCTGGCCAGTCCGTGAGGAAGGCCACGAGCAGCCCGACAGCCACGGCCCAACCGATCATCGGCACGCCAGTAAGCACTGCCCAGGTGGTCCGGCTGGTCACGCCGAGAGATCGGCCCGTCTCCACCGAGACATCCACTGAGCGGGGTCGGGACCGCGGCTGCTTGCTCGACGCTGGCATGCCGGCGGACGCCGGCGCGGGCTCCAGCCGGCCGACGAATGGATCGGAAACGCGAAGCGCCTGCGGTCCCGCGGAGCTGTGGGAGGTGATGGACGCTGCGACGGAGGTTCTGGGACCGTGGGCCCGTCACGACGGGCCGTCCGTGCTCCCTGGCGGGCGGATGCGTGTGCGGGAGGGGTCATGCCGGGCGTCCGAGAGCGCCTGCAGGGCGAGGTCCCTCTGGCGGCGTTCATCAACATCGTCCCGTCCGCCGTCGTCACGCAGGCCCTGGCCGCGGCCGGCGCCGACGTCGTCATGATCGACCAGGAGCACGGCCCGATCGGACCCGAGAGCCTGCACGCCATGATCGCGAGCACCGCAGGGACCGGGTGCTCCCCGTGGGTCCGGGTGCCCGGCTGTGACGCGGCCGCCGTGAAGACCGCTCTGGATGCCGGCGCGGAGGGGATCGTCTTCCCGCTCGTCACCACCGCCGAGTCGGCCGCCGAGTGTGTGGCCCTCACCAGGTACCCGCCCGAGGGGCGGCGGGGATGGGGACCGTTCGTGGCCCACGCGCGGTGGGGCGTCGGCCTGTTCGAGTACCTCGGCCGGCGCGGCGGCGAGACGGTCTGCACGCTGCTGATCGAGACCCTCAGCGCCGTCGAGAACATCGAGGAGATCTGCCGGGTCGATGGCATCGACTGCCTGACCATCGCGCCGTTCGACCTCTCCACCGAGATGGGCGTCTCGGGACGCCTCGACGCACCGGAGCTGGTCGAGGCGATCACCCACGTGGAGCAAGTGGCCGCCGAGGCCGGCATCCCGCTCGGCGGCGCGGCGCTGACGCCCGAGCAGACGCAGGCGCTCCTCGGAAGGGGATACCGCCTGCTCTGGCACGGCTTCGACGTGCTCGCGCTCGAGCAGTTCGTCCGCAGGACGGCGGAGTGGCGGGCCGTCTGACGGCACTTGCGCCGTGAGCGCCCGCACCGGCCGGCTGCCGCACACCGCAGCCACAGGACCCGGGATGACGCCTTCTCGATCGTCGGTTCAGTGCTGGCCCTCGCCTGTGTCGTGTATCTGTACTGGGTGGTCCTCCACAGGCCGTGGCGCTGACTCGACGTTGGTTTGTCAGGCTGCTGCCCTCGCAGCCGAGTCCGCCAGTCGCTCGGATGTCCCCATGCGGCCCTCTTCGGGACACGTGTAGGTGAATCGCTGCGCAACGCCCGCCGTCCCCGTGATCCACTCGCCTCGCTGTCGAGGGAGGGATGGATCGGTCCGCGTGCGCGTCATCGGCGTCCTGTGCATCGTCGCCGGACTCGTCCTGCTGTTCGGCCTGGGGTCTGTCGGCAAGAGCGAGAGGTCCGCCCCCGTCTGGACGGGCTACAACGAGGGTCAGGCCCTGTTTGCCGGCGCTGTTGCCATCGTCGCGGGTGTCGTGCTCCTGGTGAGCGGCGGGCAGTAGCCACCTCGAGGACGTCGCGGCGCAGGGAGCGACGTGGGCGTCGGCCCCTTCGACGTCGCCGTCGGCACGTTCCGCCGGGCCCGTGACGGTTGCCAGCGCGCCTCGTTCCCCGGACGTCCAGCCGCCTCCAGCGTCCCGAAGTCGCGCCCTTCGAGCGATCCGGCCCTGTCCCTGTGCAGCCCACTGAGGGATACGCATCGCCGGGGGTGTCGTCCGGCGCGCTGTGGCCGCCGCTGTCTCGCGGTGCCGATACTGGAGGTGTCCGACCTGCCAGGCGAGCGGATCTCGGCAGGTACTCGTGCCGAGAGGAGTGCGTGGGTGACCGGAGACCGCAGTGGCAGCGGTGCCCCCGCCGAGATCCGCGTGCTCGTCGTCGATGACCATCCACACGTGCGCAGGGCTCTGGCGGAAGCCCTGTCCGACGAGGACGACCTCACCGTCGTCGGCGAGTGCGAGGACGGGTCACAGGTCGTGGAGGCCGCTGAGAGGCTCTGCCCCGACGTCGTGTTCATGGACCTGTCCATGCCGGTGATGGGCGGGTTCGCAGCGACGGAGGCGCTGCGTGCCGCCCGATCCCCGACCCGGGTCATCGTGTTGACTGGTGAAGGCTCCGAGGCGCGCTCCCAGGCCGGGGTAGCCGGTGCTCGCGCCGTGGTGCCGAAGGGCACTCGTCTCGGTCCGCTGCTCCACTGCCTGCGCACGGTGGCCGCCGACGGCACGGGCTGTCCCTACTGCCTCTGATTCCATCAGGCACTCTCTCGGCCTTGGCGTCGAGGGCCTCGGATTCTCGGTGACGGGGGCAGCGGCACGCGGCAACCAGAGGTGTGCCACGCCCCGGCTCCTGCCGCTGTCCCTGGAGCCGCCCTCTGGGCTGGCCTGGCGGTGTCCTCGAGCGGCTCACTCGGGTACAGCCCCGCTGGCGGCGATCACCTCGCGGCAGGCTGAACGGCAACGCGAGTGCACTGGCGACGACACCGGCGGGGGCGAGGCCGATCGCTGACCGGAGGTCGTCCAGCCACCACACCGGGACCAGGACGAGCAGCCCCGGCACGAGGGCGTACGGCAACCGACTGCGCACGTCACGCAGGGAGGACCCCTGTCGCTGCCCAACGGCAGACGCCATCTGCAGCAACGATCCTGCCGGGCTGACACTGCGCCGGTCAGCCGGTGTCCCATCGGCCGCCTCCAGGGACGTGGGCGGCGCACCAGATCCGCGGGACAGGCCCTAGTCGAGCGGCCAGTCCGCGACCGGCTCGTTGGCGTGCATGAGCTCGCTGTAGCGGCGCAGCATCTCCCGCAGCGCGTCACGGCGGTCCAGCGGCTGCCGCTGCTCGTCGATCCGGTGGAACACCTCCGCCTGCCACTCCGCGCCGTTGCGGTAGGCGGTGCAGCGGCGTTCGATCGCGCCCAGGAGCCGGTCGCTGACCGAGGTGTCGACGTCCCACTCGGCCAGGCCCTGCTGGGCCATGGGCAGCAGCCGGCGCAGCACCAGCTCGGTCACCGGCACCGTGCCGAGGCCGGGCCAGTACAGCTGGGCGTTGATGCCGTTGCGGGCGCCTTCGTCGAAGTTCTCCTCGGCGGTGGCGAAGGACATCTGCGACCACACCGGCCGGTCCTGCGCCGCCAGGGTGCGCAGCAGCCCGTAGTAGAAGGCGCCGTTGGCGAACACGTCGACGATGGTCGGCCCGGCGGGCAGCACCCGGTTCTCGACCCGCAGGTGCGGCCGGCCCCGGTGGACGTCGTAGACGGGACGGTTCCAGCGGTAGACGGTCCCGTTGTGCATCCGCAGCTCGGCCAGCTGCGGGGTGTCGCCGCGGTCGAGGACGGCGAGCGGGTCCTCCTCGTCGCAGACCGGCAGCAGCGCGGGGAAGTAGCGGACGTTCTCCTCGAAGTGGTCGAACACGGAGGTGATGAAGCGCTCGCCGAACCAGACCCGGGGCCGGACGCCCTGCTCCTTGAGCTCCAGTGGGCGGGTGTCGGTGGCCTGCTCGAAGAGCGCGATCCGGGTCTCCCGCCACAGCTCCTTGCCGAACAGGAACGGCGAGTTGGCACCGAGCGCCACCTGGACGCCGGCGATGCACTGCGCGGCGTTCCAGTGGGCCGCGTAGTCCTGGGGGCTGACCTGCAGGTGGAACTGGGTGCTGGTGCAGGCGGCCTCCGGCGCGATCGTGTCGGCGTGCACGTCCAGCCGCTCGGGCCCGGAGATGGCGATGTGCAGGTCCTCGCCCCGCGCGGCGAAGATCTGCTCGTTGATCAGCGCGTAGCGCGGGTGCGCGGTGATCGCCTCGCCGGTGACGTGCTCGGGCCCGAGGGTCGGCAGCGTGCCGATCATGACGATGTGCGCCCCGATGGCGCGGGCGCGCTCCTCGGCGGCGTTGAGGCTGGCCCGCAGCTCAGTCTCGAGCTCCGCGGCGGCCGTGCCGGCCAGCGACGTCGGCCGCACGTTCATCTCGATGTTGAACTGGCCCATCTCGGCCTGGAAGACCTCGTCGGCGATCGCGGCGAGGACCTCCTCGTTGCGCATCGCCGGGTCCTGCCGGGCGTCGACCAGGTTGAACTCGATCTCCGTGCCGGTCAGCGGCCGCTCGAAGTCGAACTTCGACTCGTTGAGCATGCGGCCGAACACGTCCAGGCAGCGGCGCAGCTTCTCCCGGTAGCGCAGGCGGTCCGCGCGCGAGAACGTCCGGGCCTCGACCTCTTGCCCCACGATGGTCGCCTCCCATCGGTGCCGACGTGCGGCCAGGTTGGCACAGAACCCGGTGCGCTGCCGCGTTTGTCGCCGGTGGGGGGCCGTGCAAGGGTCACCGGCGTGAAGGTGACCGACCGCTGGCACTCCGAGCGGATGGACCAGCCGATCGGTCTGGCCCGGTGGGGCCACTACGGAACCCCCGTCCTGGTCTTCCCGACGGCGGGCGGCGACGCCGAGGAGATCGAGCGCAACGGCGTGGTCGGCGCCTGCTGGCCGCTGATCGAGAGCGGCCGGGTCAAGCTCTACTCCTGCGACAGCGTGCCCGGGCAGGCCATGGTGGCGAAGGCGGGTCCGCCGGAGTACCGGATGTGGCTGTTCAACCAGTTCCACCACGCGATCCGGCACGAGGTCGTCCCGGCCATCCGCACCGACATGGGCGGGGACGAGACGCCGGTCGTCGTCACCGGCGCCTCGATCGGGGCGTTCAACTCCCTCGCCGTCCTGTGCCGGTTCCCCGACGTGTTCCGCGCCGCCGTGGGCATGAGCGGCACGTACCGGATCCAGAAGTTCCTCGACCACCGGTCCTCGCCGGACCTCTTCTTCGCCTCGCCGCTGGACTTCCTCCCCGGGCTGGAGGGTGAGCAGCTCGACCTGCTGCGCACCCGGTTCGCGGTCATCGCCACCGGCCAGGGAGCGTGGGAGGACGTCGGCGCGTCCTGGGACGCCGGCGACGTGCTCGGCAGCAAGGGCGTGCCGAACCGGGTCGACGTCTGGGGCCCGGAGTGGCCGCACGACTGGGAGACCTGGCGGCGGATGCTGCCGCAGTACCTCGACGAGCTCTGCTGAGGGCCCTGCTACGAGGCGTACAGCTGGAAGTCGCGGGCGAAGGCCTCGGTCATCTCGATGACCTGCTGCAGCTCCGGGTGCCGGACGACGACCATGCCGTCGCCGGTGACCGTCGAGCGCCAGTCCCGGCGCGGTGCCCCCACCGGGAGCAGGTCGACCAGCGCCACGTGGTCGCCGTACCGGCCCAGCAGCGCGTCGAGGCCCTCCGAGTGCGTGATCCGCCCGGAGCCGCGGGCGCGCTTGAAGACGGCGCCGGCGTTGTACCGGCGCTCCAGGGGCTGCATGGACCCGTGGACGACGGCCTGCGCCCAGCCGACGTAGGTGTCGCCGTCGGTGGCGTAGTTCATGACGTCGACCACGCGGGCACCGGGCGGGCGGGCCCCGATCTCGCCGAACACCGCCTCGCCGTCGTGCTTGAGGTACCACTCCATGTGCGTGAAGCCGGTGCGGAACCCGAGCGCCGCGAGCACGGCCTCGCCCATCCGCCGTCCGCCGGCGAGGTGCGGCACGGACAGGTCGCGCAGCGAGATCGACACCGGGCTGACCCACTCGTGCATGCGCATCTGCAGCGGTCGCGGGCGGTACCAGAGGACGTGCTCGAACAGGATCCGGCCGTCGGCGCAGATGGTGTCGAAGGTGAACTCCTCGCCGTCGACGAACTCCTCGACGCTGACCTCGGGCACGTGCCGCAGCAGGGGCAGGACCTCGGTCAGCTCCTGCGGCGAGTCGACCCGGTAGGTGTCCGCCGAGCCGGCGCCCGCGATCGGCTTCACGATGAGCGGGTAGCCCACCTTCTCGGCGGCCGCCCACACCTCGGCGACGGTGCGCGCGCTGACGTGCCACGGCGTCCGGATGCCGGCGGCGTCGAGGACGCGCTTCATCCGCTCCTTGTCGCGGAAGGGCACGGTCTGCTCGACGGTCATGCCGGGCAGCCCGAAGGTCTCCCGGATGCGCGCGGCCAGGAGCATGTACGGCTCCCAGAGGCACTCCACCCGGTCGATCGCGACGTGCTGCGACAGCCCGCGCAGCGCGCCGAGCACCGCACCCTCGTCGGCGAGGTCCACGTGCTCGTAGTGGGCCAGCGACGAGCGGGCGGCCTCGGGCAGGGCGTCCGGCGGCTGGTCACCCACCCCGATGACCCGGGCGCCGACGTCGGCCAGCGCCCGGGTGAAGTACGCCATCTCCGCCGGGTAGCCGGGGGAGAGCATCACGACGTCCATCGCACCTCCGGGTCGTGTCAGGCCCCTCGTGTCAGGCCTCGGCCAGTTCCACGCGCACCCCGCTGACGATCCGGTGCAGCGCGTCCTCCACCACGGCGGTGTCGGGGTCGCGCACCATCGCGTACCCCTCACCCAGGTAGTCGCCGGCGGCGGGCTGCCCGGGCCGGGGGAGCCGCGCCTCCACCACGAGGTGCCCGATCTGCTCCTGGACGGCGTCGACACCGTGCACCGCGCGCACGCGGCCGCGCCCCATGCCGCGCAGGTAGGCCGTCCCGGCCGCGTACCGGCGCTCGGGCACGTCGAACCGGCCGAGGACCACCAGCTCCGCCCAGGCGCGGTAGAGGTCGACGTCGTGCGCGTAGCCGTGCATCGAGGTCAGCTGCGCCCCGGGGGGCCGGGCGGCCACCTCCGAGACCGCGACCGAGCCGTCGGGCCGGGCGAACCACTCCATGTGCGTCAGCCCGTCGGTGACGCCCAGCGCCGCCAGCGCCGCCGGCCCCCAGCGGTGGATGCCCTCGTACCGCGGGCCGCCGATGTCGCGGGGCAGCACGACCGTCCACTGGATCCACGGGGTGCGCAGGACCTCCAGCGGCGGCGGGCGGTAGTCCGCGATCGACGACCACACGGTCGAGCCGCCGAGGGTGACGCTGTCGAAGGTGTGCTCCTCGCCGGTGAGGAACTCCTCGAGCAGCGCGGGCGAGTCGCTGCCCAGCGGCACGGCGGCCAGCCAGCCCTGCAGCATGCCGCCGTCGTCGAGCCGGAACGTCGACTGCGCGCCGGCGCCGGCGGGTGGCTTGGCGACCAGCGGGAACCCGACCCCGTCGGCGAAGGCCAGCGCCTCGCCGGGGGAGCGCACGAGCGCGTGCCGCGCGCACGGGATGCCGGCCGCCTGGAGCGTCTCCTTCATCCGCGACTTGTCCCGCACGTTGAGGGCCGTCCGCACGTCCATGCCCTCGATGCCGAGGGACTCGCGCACCTGCGCCAGTGGCACCTGCAACTGCTCGAGGGCGCCGACCAGCTTCTCCACCCGGCCGATCTGCCCGGCCAGGCCGCTCACCGCCCACGCCAGCTGCCGCGGGTCGAGCGCGTCGTCGACCCGCCAGTGGCCGTCGAGCCGCTCGCGCAGCCGCGGCGGGATCCGCTCCACGGGCTCGCAGGTGACCAGCCCGAGCCGAACGCCGGGCAGCTCCGCGGCGACGGAGACGAACCGGGTCGTGGCCTCCATCAGGTACGGCGCGACGAAGGCGGCGACGACCATGGGCGGACGCTACCGAACGGACCCCCCGCCCCCCACCGCTCGCACGCTCGCGGCGGGACCCTGCGGGGGGCCGAGAGGCCTTCTAGAGTTCTCGGGATGAACGTGGTGTTCGTCGATCCGGCCTTCCCGTCGACGCAACGCCACTTCGTGCGCGCCCTGGCCGAGGTTGGGGCGTCGGTCTACGGCGTCGGCGACCGCCCGGGGGAGTGGCTGGACGACGAGCTGCGGTCGTGGATGGTGCACTACCACCAGGTCCCGGACGTCACCGACGTCGGCGTGATGACCGACGCCGTCCGGTGGATCCAGGACCGGGTCTGGGTCGACCGGCTCGAGGCCACCATCGAGTCGCACACGCTGGCCGCCGCGCGGGTGCGGGAGAACTGCACGATCCCCGGGACCTCGGTGCGGACGGCGTGGCTGTGCCGGGACAAGCCGTCGATGAAGGAGGTCCTCCGCGCGGCCGGCGTGCCGACGGCGGCGTCGACCGCGGCCTCCACCGCCGGCGAGGTGTGGTCGTTCGCGAGGGAGATCGGCTACCCGCTGGTCCTCAAGCCGCGGACGGGCGCGGGGGCCCTGGACACCACCCGGGTCGACGGCGACGGCGAGCTCGAGGCCGCGCTCGGCAGGTTCGGCGCGCAGCAGGTCGACTCGATCGCCGTCGAGGAGTTCGTCGAGGGGCACGAGGGCTTCTACGACACCGTCTCGGTCGACGGCGTCCCGGCGCTGGACTTCGTGTCGCACTACTTCCCGAACGTGCTCGAGGCGATGCGCACCCGCTGGATCTCGCCGCAGTTCGTCGCCACCAACCGGATCGACTCGGTGGCCGACTACCAGGAGCTGCGCGACCTGGGGCGGCGGGTCAACGAGGCGCTCGGCATCGGTACCAGCGCCACGCACATGGAGTGGTTCTTCGGTCCGAAGGGGCTGAGGTTCAGCGAGATCGGCTGCCGCCCGCCCGGCGTCGGTGCCTGGGACCTCTACTCGGCCGCCAACGACCTCGACGTCTACCGGCAGTGGGCCGACTCGATCGTGCACGGGCAGATCTGGGGGCAGCCGTCCCGGCAGTACTCGGCCGGCATCGTGGCCCTGCGGCCCGACCGGGACGGCACCATCTCCGGCTACTCGGGCGTCGACGAGATCCAGGCGCGCCACGGGCAGTGGGTGCTCGACGCGCACCTGCCGCCGCCGGGGACGCCGACCCAGCCGGAGACCGCCGGCTACATGGCCAACGCCTACGTGCGGATGCGGCACCCGGACTTCGACACGCTGCGCGGGATGCTCGACGACGTCGGGCGCACCGTGCACGTCCACGCGAACTGACGCCCGTGACCCCGTCGATCACGCTGCTCGGCCCGCAGCGGCGGCCGACCCTGGACCGGGTGCTGTCCTCCCTGGGGATCGCCGGCCCGGTGGCCGTCGTCAACGCCGGCTGGCAGGAGCGGGAGTCCGACGACGCCGAGATCCTCGCGCTGGCCGGTGGGCAGGCGAGGAACCTGCGGTTGTTCGCCCGCTGGATGGACGTGCTGCGGGCCGACCCGGAGTACGCCGAGGCCGAGCGCGCGCACCGGCTCGTGCTCGACGAGCTGCAGCAGCTCTACCTGGTCCGGTTGGACCACGCCCTGCAGGCCGTGTACGCGGTGGCCGGCCGCAGCGTCGGCCACCCGACCGTCCAGGCGACCGCGGTGGAGGACGCGCTCGCGGCGGTGCGGCTGCTCGACGCGACGCACGTGGCCCGGGTGCAGCAGCTGCACGACGACTTCTACGGCACGTGGCGGCTGGAGTCCCGGGGCGCGATCGCCGGGCACCGCGAGGAGGTGCGCGGCCTGCTGTCGGCGGCGGCCTGCCTGGTCGTCGCCGGCGGGCACGTCGGCGAGCTGGTGCGCGTCGTGCACCTGTTCCACCTGGCGCCGCACCTGCCCCCGCGGGTGGTCGCGTGGTCGGCGGGGGCGATGGCGCTGACCCCGCGGGTGGTGCTCTTCCACGACCGGGCGGCGCAGGGCGCGTCGCTCACCGAGGTCTTCGACGCGGGGATCGGCGTGATCCCCGGGCTGGTGCTGCTGCCGCACGCGCGCCGGCGGCTGCGGACCGAGGACCCCCTGCGCATGTCCGTGCTGGCCCGGCGGTTCGCGCCGTCCCGGTGCGTCGTCCTGGACGACGGCGTCCGGGTGGACCTCGGCCCGGGAGGTGCTCTGCCGTCCGATGCCCGGGTGGTCGACGAGGAGGGGCGCATCGTCGAGGGAGCCGCCGCGTGACCGCGGCCCGGCCGCGGACGGGGTCCGGCCGGCTGGCGATCAACCGGCTCAAGTCGGCGAAGCCGCTCGACGGCGACGCGGTGGACCGGTTCATCGCGCGCCACGAGATCCCGGTGGTCGAGGGGGACCGGTGCACGTTCCTGTGGCGCGGCGAGGCGGACGAGGCGTGGATCTGCCAGCGGATCGTCGGTCTGCCCGACCGGATCCCGATGCGCCGGCTGCGCGGCACCGACCTGTGGTACCTGGTGCTGGAGCTGCCGGAGGGCTCGCGCGTCGAGTACCAGGTCGAGATCCGGCGCGGCGACCACTACGACCGCTTCAACGACCCGCTCAACGAGAAGCGGTCGCACGGGCCGGTCGGCTCGTCGTCCCTGGCCTTCGGCGCCGGCTACGAGACGCCCGACTGGGTGCTCCCGGACCCCGACGCCCGTCAGGGCGAGCTGAAGGACCTCGTGCTGCGCAGCCGGGCGCTCGGCCGGGACGCGCACGTGACGCTCTACCTCCCGGCGCGGTTCCGGCCGACCACTCCGTACCCGCTGCTGGTGGTGCACGACGGCGGCGACTTCCTGCAGTACGCCTCGATGAAGACGGTGCTGGACAACCTGATCCACCGGCTGGACGTCGCGGAGACGGTCGTCGCCTTCACCCACCCGGGCGAGCGGCTGACCGAGTACGCGAACTCGCCGGCCCACTCGCGGTTCCTCACCCAGGAGCTGCTGCCGGAGCTGGAGTCCTCGCTGCCGCTGGTCGGGCAGCCGGCCGGGCGGTGCCTGCTCGGCTCGTCCTTCGGCGGGGTCGCCGCGCTGTCGGCCGCCTACCGGTCGCCGGACACGTACGGATCGCTGGTGCTCCTGTCGGGGTCGTTCGTGTTCACCGACATCGGCACGGACCACGGCGGCGGGCCGGTCTTCGACCCGGTCGTGAAGTTCGTGAACCGGTTCCGGACCAAGCCGCGGAGCGTCGCCGACCGGGTCTTCATGTCCTGCGGTGTCTACGAGCAGCTGATCGTGCCCAACCGGTCGATGGTGCACGTGTTCGAGAACGCGGGCATGCAGGTCCGCTACACCGAGGCCCGGGACGGGCACTCGTGGGAGAACTGGCGGGACCGGCTGCGCGACGCGCTGTCCTGGGTGTACCCGGGGCCGCAGAAGCTCTACTACGAGTGAGGGGGACCCGGATCCGCGGGAGGCGACCAGGGGCGGCGGCCGCCGCGAGACGCGACCACCGTCCCTGGTCTGCAGGGCGAGGAGCCAGGCTCTGGACGACGGAGCAGTCCAGCGCTGGGTCCCCCGAACGTCCGCTGTCCTCGACGTCGGTCAGCCAGGGATGGGCGTGCTGCTGAGGCGGTGCTGTCCGGAGCGGCCCTAGTCCCGTATGGACAGGGTGACCTGGTGGAACGTCGGCAACCATGCGGGGTCCACCTGAACTGGAGCGAAGAACACGAGGAGGACTGGAGCAGGTCCCTCCATCAGGTACAGGTGCAGGTGCAGCACCTCGCCCGGGGTCAGTCGCAGACTCCCGTCGAAGGTGTTGACGGCGCGGCCGGCCATCTCGATCTGGTCACCGGGTGGGGAGATCGTGCTGGAGGGCAGAGACGCCTGGATCTGCTCCCGCTGCTCCAGGGGCTCGCGCGCGTTCAGCAGAGGCGTCTCGGCGACGTACAGGCCGACCACCGACTCGGGCTCCCGTTGAGCCATGCTGGCCGCCTGTTGCCGTGCGTTCGGCTCCCCGAGGAAGATCCCGGACCAGTCGACCGGTGCCAGCACGGCCTGACCCTCGATCCCCGGCCGGCGCCATGGTTCCCAGTCGCGCGGAACGTCCGCGGAGTACCCGCCGACCCCCAGCTGCCGCGTGACCCGGTCGGACCCACGCTCCCACGGTCGCCACAGCACGAGGAGCACCACGGCCGCCGCCAGCACGACCGCCCCGAAGACGACCCGCAGTGGCCGACGGCGTCGCTGTCGGGCGGGTCCCACCGGCTCCCCCAACGACTGAGAGGAGGCGGACGGCGTGCCACCCCGAGCAGCGTCCGCACCAGGTGAACTCGAGGCCCCCTGGTGGAGAGCTCTGTTCTGCGCGAGCGGATGTACCTCCGCGGACGGATCCTCGTCTTCGCTCACGGCCGCGGCCACCTCCACGACCAGTCACCGCATGACGCCTGCTGCTGGTCCGCCGATCCCGGCTCCCCGCTGACCGACACCACGACGGGCGAGCCGGGGTGGTGTCGCCGGGTCCCCGTCCTCGGCAGCGGAGCGACGTCCGTGTCCAGCCACAGGAGCGGGGATTCCCGGTCCTGGACCGAGGGTGGTTCACCGGTCAGCATCTCGCGGGCCGGCGGACGAGCTGTCCGCCGTGGGCGCTGCCCCATCCGTGGGGTCGGCCCTCCCGACGACATGGTGATCGGGGTCGCCGGAGCCGTGGCCGATCTCCGAGGAAGCCGCGGGCCTGTCGTGCGAGCCGGCAGGGCGGCGACGTCGTCCGATGAGCAGCCCCGTGGCCAGTGCCCCCAGCACGAGCAGCGCCACCACCCCCCACATCCACCATGCGATACCCCTGTCGTCCGGCGCGGCGTTGCCGGCAGCGTCCTCCTGGGCGGCGGCGCGGTCCTGAGCGACCGTCAGGTAATCGCGGGCGAGCGCTGAATCGAAGTAGGTCGTCGCCGTCCGCAGCCGCTCGGCAGCGATCGCGTACTCCCCCCGGTTGAGCTGTGCGAGCCCGTCCGCGAACGCGATGTCGAAACCGGATCGCGCGGGCGTGATGCCGGCACCGACCAGCGCGGACTGGATGCTGGCGGCCCCGACCGCGGAGACGACGAAGGACGGGTCGCAGTCGGCCACGGCGAGCACACCGCCAGTGGCCCGGTCGATGACGGGTCCACCGTTCAGCCCACCGGCCAGCGAACTCGTCAGTGTCGGGCCCCCCGTCAGTCTGCTGCCGTCCAGCCGCACGGGTTCGTCTGCGGGCCGCAGGCGGCGCGTGGACGGAGCTGACTGCGACACCTCCCACTCCAGTCCGGCGACCATCGCATCGTCGACGGGTTCCGGGGTCGGAGACAGACTGGCGGTCGGCAGGCCTCCTGCACCGATGCGTAGGAGCGCCACGTCAGTCGGGCCTGAGGGCTCGTTGACGAGCGTGGCCGGCACGGGCTCCTGCTCACCCGCGCTGAGCAACACGACCTCATAGCGTTCGTTGGGGACGACGATGCAGTGCTCGACCCGTCGGTAGCAGTGCTGGAGATGCTCGTCGATCGCGGGATCCGTCGCGTGTGTGGGATCGGTCGTGTCGTTCCCGTCCACCAGTTGCGCGCCGATCTGCTCCACGAAGAGGCGATTGGCCGCCGGAACGGTCACCGCGTCCAGGTCCTCCCGGAGCAACCTGTACAGCGTCGCGATGACACCGTCCCCAGTCACGAGCACCCCGGTCGCCGTGGCTTGGTGCACCTCGTAGGTCCCCTGGTGGATGACCACGTCGCCGGTGGAGTGGTTGACATGGGCGATGGTCACGTCCGCGATCACGTTGATGCGGACGAGCGCGGCCCGCGCACCCGCCAGCTCGGTGTCCACCGAGGCGGGCTCGTCACCGGCCGGAGCAGCCTGAGCCGTCGGTACCAGGGCGACGCACACGAGGAGGACCAGGGCGGGGAGGCCGAGGCGGCGGATGAGCGTGGCTGACGATCGCCGACCCCCAGGGGTCGTTGCCGGTCGGAGCGGCCACCGTGTCCGGTGAGCGCAGGTTCGGAAGGGGCGGATCCGGAGCCCCAGCGAGCACCGGAGCCGCACGTGTCGGTACCACGCATCTACAGCGTGTCGGTTCGCTCTGCACCGAGCCCGGGCGTCGTGCGGCCTCGTCCCGTGGCGGCCGGGCAGTGTGCCGTCCGCCCCCGGACGGTGTCCCGCTCTCAACGGCATGTCACGAGCCACTCGTCGACCACCCCCTCGGCGCGTTGGTAGGCCTGCACGGCCTCCGTCCCGCGCTGGACCCAGGCATCGGTCGCCTCGGCCTCCCGCAGCGCACGACCGACGTCCTGGGCGTACCGCAGTGCATCGATCTTGGCGGCGGCGGCCTGAGGGCACGAGGCCGCAGGGGTGTCCTCCGGTGCCTCCAGCTCACTGCAGGCCAAGAGATCGCTGTTCGCCATATCGACGTACGCGTCGAGGACATCGGCTGACTCGACACCCTGCTCGAGCGTCGGCGCTCCACCCGACCCGTCGGGAGAGTCTCCACGCAGCTCGGCGACACGCCGGTCGAAGGCGCGCTGGATGTGGGTCGCGTAGAAGTCCGTGAGCGTCTTCGCGTCCTGCAGCGCTGGCTCGCACTGCTGGAAGACATGGCTGGGAAGGGGGTGGAAATCCGCCGAGGGGGGCATCGTGGTCGCAGCCGCCGCTGCCTCGGCCTCGGTCGTCAGTGACACCACGTCCAGCGACCCGGTCTGGACGAGCCCGTAGAAGTCTGCCAAGTCCTCCCCGTACTCGGCCTTCTCCTGGTACAGGCCCTCGTAGGAGTTCGCCACGCGGCCCTCCTCGTCGGCGAGGGAGTACCACGCCCCGGGGCACACGGCGGTCGGGTCCCGTCGGATCTCGGCGTCCTCGGCCTTGCCCTCCAACGTGCCGGCAGGACTGATGCACGTGGCCATCCCGGACTGCTCGACCTCCGTGAGGGGCAGCCTCTCCGCGGGGTCGTACAGCCGCATGCTGAGCACCTGCACCGTGTTGACGACGTGGGAGCCCCAGACGAGTCGATGGAGGGTGCTCAGGTCCTCGATCGGCCACTCGACCACGGTGTAGCGGTGGGGATAGGGGCGCGGCGACCTCGCCTGCTCGACGGTCACCGGCACAGGCGCCTCGTCCGAACTGCTCGGCATGGTGAGTTCCTCGTAGTACGAGTCCCGGCGTCCGATGTCCACCTCGACGGTGCTGTCAGGTCCGTTGGTGGAGCCATCAGCCCTGTCGTCCTGCGACCCGTCGCGGCGGACGGCGTCCTCGGCCTCCTTGTAGTCCCGGTACTCCTCGTTGCTCATGAGCGCGTGCGGCACCATCTCCGGCCCGTGGCTCGGGACCCGCTCGAGGACCAGTCGCGATCCCTGGGCGACGGCCAACCGTGCCGACAGTTGCAACTCCTCCAGGCCGGGGGACTCGCTCGATGCCTCGTGCTCCGGGACGTGGACCACCAGGTTGTGCTGGAACGCCTCCTCGGGCTCCAGCCAGGATCCGTCGACGACGATGTGTCCGAGCTGGAGGGTCCGGAACGCGCTCGGCTGGCTGGTGCGGGAGATGGGGTAGACGTCCTGGGCCCTCGGGTCCCCGGCGCTGAACTGTCCGTACTGGTAGATGTGGGGCAGGTCGCACTCCGGATCGGTCACGGGCGCGAGTTCCTCGAGGAAGCAGGCCACCTGTTGCCGCTCTCGGTCGACGTCGTTGATGCCGTCGATCTGGTCACGGAGGTCATGGGTGACCGCCGTGACCTCGTAGAGGGAGCTGACGATCAGCACCTTGGTGGAGCTGACGTTCTTCACGGTGATCGTGCCCTCGAACATGTGCCCATCCGACGGCTCGCCTGCGTTCTCCCCCGCCGTTGCCGGGGCCGGCCTCAGCTCGGTGGTGACGGTCAGGGCCGCCGCGATCGTGCCCGGCTGGTACTGGTGGGTGTACCACCACTGCACGCCGCCGAAAAGCACCGTGATGGACAGCCCTCCGGTGAGCAGCCGTCCACCGATTACTCCCCAGGCCAGCTGCCCGGCGGCGTCCGCCCTGGTGCTCCACCAGCCGAGGACGGCCGCCCCCACCGACACCACCACGATGGCGGCCCACGGCACCCACGACGGGAACGGCGGCAGGCGACGGGGCGAGAGACCAGGCGCCCGGTACTGCATGAGGAGCAGGTAGCCGCCGACGAACACCCCGGCGACGCCTGCGGCCACGGCCGCGACCCGACCCCGCTTCCGCCGCCAGCCCTCCCGAGCGAGGACCGAACTGCCCGCGAGCAGCACCAGCCCGGCCACCGTGTACGCGAGCCCGATCAGCTTGTACTGGAAGTCTGCGGCCGACAGGAAGTCCAGCACGCCCACCCAGGAGGCGAACACGCCGACCGCTCCGAAGAGGACGGCGGCCACGCCGGCCACGGTGGGCCTCCGAGGGAGGGTCAAGGCCATGGAGCATCACCACTCGGCGGCATCAGATCAACCACCCGGGTCCTATCTGTGCAACCCGGCGAGACTAGCTCTGCGCCCGTCACGCCGGCGTCACCGTCTCGTCACCGCGAGCCCCGCGGTCGTCCAGCAGCACTCGAGGTGGTCGGTTGGCCGATGGCGCGGCCTCGGGACACCTCGAGGGCCTTCTCGGGTCGAGAGTCGACAGCGCAGGCGGTGCCCGGGCAAGCACCGCCACGTGCTGGACCCCTGTCGCTGCTGCTCCGCGCCTACCCGGCGGCTCGCGGGCGGGGGGACCAGTACCGGGTGCGGGACACAGCGGTGGTGCTGAGCAACCTCGACGGCAGTCACCGGCACCCGAACGGTTCTCCCGGCGCTCCACCGCGCAGGTGCCCCGGGCCCGCGAGGCGCTGGGGGAGGACGAGTTGCCGGTGATCCGGCTGCACGACCTGCGCCACACCCACGCCACGCTGCTGCCGGCCGACGGCGTCCCGGTGGAGGTCGTCTGCCATCGCGTGGGGCCCGCGAGCGCCACCGTCACGCTCACCGTCTACCGGCACGTGCACCACGGCACGGGCCGCGAGGCCGCCGACCGCTTCGCCGCCTGCTGGCGGGCTGAGACGAGGCGATGAGCATCGAACAGGCACCACGAGGGCCCCGGAGGCCCGAACGTGGAGCGCCCCGGGGTCCTGACCTGCCCGAACACCGGGGTGGTGCTGTGTCCGAGGGGGACGTGAACTCCTGGCCCAGGCTGAGCATCTGGATGCCTCGTGGTGCCCTGACCTGGGCTCTCGGGATACGGCCGGCCGTCGACGACCTCCGAGATGCACCGAGATGCACCGAGGTACGCCGCCACCAGCATCACGTCGAGCATCACGAGTCGGGTGACGGCAGGAGGGGGGACTCGGGCGGGACCACCTCGCCCGAGGGAGATGCCATCCCACGGGGCACGGACGGGCGACGCGGACCGGACGGTTCGTGCCGCTGTGTCGCGCTGACCACCGGTCGGCGACGCCGGCGTCGTGGCCTTCGGCCACGGCGTCGCCCGCGGTCACTCCGAGAAGGGCCAGCAGAGGCAGGCAGGGGACGAGGACCCACCGTCCCAGGCGGACAGCTGGCAGCTCGCCGTTCTCGATCGCGCGGGCAACGAGTGTCAGTCCCCGGCTCGTCGGCCCGCCCCACCGCTGATCGCCGGGGTCGTTGCGGGGTGCGTGCGGTCGTCGGCCGGTGCCGCCTGACCGGATCGGCTCCGCAGCTGGACGGCAGCCACGGAGGCCAGCACCAGCAGGCCGCCGGCGAGCTGGACCGGGGTGAGGAGCTCGCCGAGCGCGAGCGCGGCCAGCACCGTGGTGACCACGGGCTCGAACGTCGAGAGGATCGACGCGACGGACGGGCCGGTCCTGCGCAGGCCGGCGAAGAACGCGAGCATCGCCACGACAGTGGACACCACGGCGATGCAGGCGACCCACAGCCATCCGGCCGGTCCGAAGCCGAGGCTGATGCCGCCGTCCACTGCGGCGCGGACGGCGAGCGTGACCGCGGCCCCGGTCATCACCAGTGCCGAGAGCACCACCGGAGGCGTCCGGTGCACCGCGGTGTCGGCGACGAGGATGTAGACGGTGTAGGTGAGCGCGGCGCCGAAGGCCAGGGCGACTCCGAGCGGGTCGAACCGCAGCGCACCGGCGCCCAGGAGGACCAGCAGCGTTCCCACCGACGCGACGAGCACGGCGACTCCTCGTACCGGCGTCAGCCGGTCCCGCCCGAGGGCCGCGGCGGCGAGGGTGACCAGCGCCGGGTAGGTGTAGAGCACCAGTGCCACGAGCGACGCGTCGATCCGCTCGAGGGCGGAGAAGTACAGGGTGGCCTGGGTGGCGTACCCGACCGCACCCAGCCCGAGTCCGGTCAGCACGACGCGCCGGGCGAGCCCGCCCGGCTCCGGCCGCTGCGCGGTGACGGGACGGCCGGACCGCAGCTCCGGCCGCAGCCCCAGGACCAGCCCCAGCAGGAGGGCGGCGATCGTGAAACGGAGCAGCAGCAGCGCATCGGGTGCGACCCCGGAGGCGTAGGCGAGTTTGCCGAACACGCCCATGGCCCCGAAGCACGCCGCGGACAACAGGCACAGTGCAGGACCCACGCCACCAGCGTCGACGTCTGCTCCGGTGAGGTCCAGTGACCGTTCGTGGAGCCGACTCGTTAGCATGTCTGCATGGTCGACCTGGACCTGCGCCGGCTCCGGGTGTTGCGGGAGCTGGAGGAGCGCGGCACCCTCGCTGCCGTCGCGGCCGCGCTGGGCTACACGCCGTCCGCGGTGTCGCAGCAACTCGCCGTCCTGGAGAAGCAGGCCGGGGTGCGGCTCCTGGAGAAGGCCGGGCGCGGCGTGCGGCTCACCGACGCGGGTCGGCTGCTCGCCCAGCACGCCGGGGTCCTGCTCGCCGCGGCCGAGGCCGCCCGGGCGGACCTGGCGTCGCTCACCGGGGAGGTCCGGGGAACGGTGCGGGCCGGCGGCCTGCAGTCGGCGACCCGCCGCCTGTTGATCCCGGCCGTGACGCACCTGCAGGTCGCGCACCCCTCGGTCCGGGTCGACATCTCCGAGCTCGAACTCGAGCCGGCGATGCCGGAGTTGCGGCTGGGCACTCTCGACCTGGTGGTCAGTGACGAGTACGACGGCCACCCCCGGCCGCGGCCGGCCGGACTCCGGTTCGAGCTGCTGCACCAGGAGCCGCTGAAGCTGGTGCTGCCGGCCGCGCACCCGGCCGCCCGGCACGGCGGGCCGGTCGCGGTGGCCGCTCTGCGCGAGGAGGTCTGGGTCGCTGCCGCCGCCGGCACCGGCCACCACGCCCTGGTCGTGGGCACATGCCGTTCCCTGGGCGGCTACGACCCCGACCTGCGGCACCGGTCCAACGACGCCGACGTCCAACTCGAACTCGTGCGCGCCGCGGGAGCCGTCGCGCTCATGCCGCCCCTCACCCTCCCGCCGGCGGATCCGACCCTGGCTGTCCGTGACGTCGCTGAAGCCGCCATCGGCCGCCGGTTGGTGATCCTCACCCGGGACCAGCCCACGGCTCCCGCGCTCGGTGCCGTCCTGGCCGCCGTCCGAGCACAAGCCGCGCGGCTCGCTGCCGGGTCCGGAGCGTGAGTGCCCGGGAGCGGCCGGCCGGACGCGATGCCGAGGTCCTCGTCGAGGTCGTGGTGGAGCCGGGACACCCGCGACCGTGCCGCGCGCCGATCGAGGTGTCGCTGCGGGGGGTGGGGACCGAGGCCGCCCTCGTGACGTCAGACTCCTGGCGACGAGGAGCGCTCCTGAGGCCGCGGCGCTCCTGTCATGCCGGACCGACCGGACCGGACCCCGATGCAGGGAGGACGACGCCATGACCGCCGAACGCGGACACACCATCTACATCGGCGGGCAGTGGCGTGCAGCCGACACGCAGGCCACCTTCGCCGTCACCGATCCGGCCACGGGTGAGGTCATCGGGGAGGCGGCGGACGGTGGCCGGGTCGACACGGCGGCAGCGATCGCCGCCGCCGAAGGCGCACTGACGGCCTGGTCGGGCACGACCGCGTACCAGCGCGCGGCCGTTCTCGCGAAGGCCGACACGCTGATGCGCGAGCGCCGGAGGGAGCTGGCCGCGCTGATGACCCGCGAGCAGGGCAAGCCGCTGAAGGCCGCGATGAACGAGGTGGCCTACGCCGCGGACTTCCTCGCGTGGTTCGCCGAGGAGGCCAAGCGCATCAGCGGGGTCACGATCCCCTCCGCGCGGGCCGACCAGCGGTTCGTGACGATGCGTCAGCCGGTCGGCGTGGTCGCGGCCATCACGCCGTGGAACTACCCGATCTCGATGCTGACCCGCAAGCTCGCGCCGGCCATCGCCGCCGGCTGTACCTCGGTGCTCAAGCCCGCCGACCAGACCCCGCTCTGCGCGGTGGCGACGGTGCAGGTGCTCGCCGACGCCGGGCTGCCCGCCGGCGTGGTCAACATGGTCACCACCACCCGCGCTGCCGAGGTCGGCGACGCGCTGCTGGACTCCCCGGTGGTCCGGAAGCTGACCTTCACCGGCTCCACCGCCGTCGGGAAGATGCTGGTGGCGAAGGCCGCCGCCACCCTCAAGCGCGTCTCGGTGGAGCTGGGCGGCCATGCGCCGTTCATCGTCTTCGGTGACGCGGACCCGGTGCGGGCGGCCAAGGGGGCCGCACTGGTCAAGTTCCTCAACACGGGTCAGGCGTGCATCAGCCCGAACCGCATCTACGTCCACCGCTCCCTCTACGACACCTTCGTCGCCACCCTCGAGCAGCGCATCGCGGCGCTGCGCGTGGGCAGGGGTGACCAGGAGGGGATCTCCATCGGTCCGCTGATCGACGACCGGGCCGTGGCGAAGATGGAGGCGCAGGTCGACGACGCACGCACCCGGGGCGCCCGGGTCGTGGCCGGTGGTGAGCGGGTGCAGGTCGACGGACTCGGCGGCACGACCTTCTTCTCGCCCACCCTGCTGGCCGACGTGACGCCGGACATGCTCGTCTCCCGGGAGGAGACGTTCGGGCCCATCGCCGCGGTGACCCCGTTCGACGACGAGGACGAGGTCATCGCCCGGGCCAACGACACCGAGTACGGCCTGGCCGCCTACGTCTACACCAACGACCTGTCGACGGCGATCCGGGTGACCGAGCAGCTGCGTTTCGGGATGGTCGGGGTCAACGACATCAACCCCACCTCCGCCGCCGCACCCTTCGGCGGGGTCAAGGCCAGCGGACTGGGACGCGAGGGCGGGTACGAGGGCATCGACGAGTACCTCGACACCAAGCTCGTCGGCATCGCGATCTGAACTCGCCCGGGACGGCCGTCCTGCTCGCGCCGTGCGGGGACGACGGCGGCCACGGCGTCTTCGCTGACCCGGCGCCCGCATGGGTACCCCGCCTCGATCGTCCAGCAGGTGGGTCGGTCCGGAGATCGTGCCCGCGGCCGCCCGCGTCGTCGACGCGGCCGTCCGGGTGGTGGGGCCGGGCCGCAGGGTGTCGACGTGGTGTCACCAGGGCCCCGGAGGCCTCGAGGCCCAGCGCCCCGGACTCCTGGCCTGCAGGAACACCGGCACCGCGACGCCACCAGCGGCCGTTGGCGTGGTCGCGCACCCAGCTCAGTCGGTGGTCATCGCGCGCCGGCGGACGCGCTCGTCGTAGCGGTCGCGCTCGCCGCTCAGGGGCCTGCCGAGGTACTCGCCCAGCGTGACGCCGGCAGCGAGGGCGAGCCCGACGGCGCCGGCCCCGACGAGGGCGCCGAGCCCGTCGTCGATCCGTGCCTCGACGACGATGGTGAACAGGCCGTGGTAGACGGCCAGCCCGGGCAGCAGCGGGACGATGCCGCAGACGGCGACCAGCTGCGGTGGGACCCGGAGCCGCTCGGTCAGCACCTCGCCGCACGACCCGAGGACGACGGCGGCGGCCCCGGCGGCCAGCGCGGGACCGGCACCCAGTTCACCGGCTGTCCAGGACGTCGTCCAGGCCAGCCCGCCGGCCACCGTGGCCAGGCCGACGGCGCGCGGACGGGCATGGGTGGCCAGGGCCCAGAACCCGGCGATCCCGGCCGACGCGGCCAGCGCGACGGCGAACGGCACGGGAGCGGGGGAGGTGTCGATGATGGTCAGTGGGAGTTGTGCGCGCTGGGCCAGGTCGAGGACGCCGGCGATGCCCACGACGATGCCGGCGGTCAGGGTCACCACCTCGAAGGCCCGCGCCCCGGCGGTCACCGGGAACCCGCTGATGGCGTCCTGGGCCGCACCGACCAGGGACAAGCCGGCGAGCAGCACGACGATGCCGGCAGCGACGACCAGGGAGGTCTGTACGTCGACGTCCCAGGCGAGCAGGAGGACGGCGACCCCGGTGGCCAGCGCAGCCCCGGCCACCTGCTGGAAGAACAGCGGCAGGCTCCGCCGGTTGAGCGCGCGCATCACCTGCTCGACCACAGCGGTGGTCAGCGCTGCGAGGAGGGCCTCCCGCCAGCCGCCGCCGAGGACCAGCCCGAAGCACCCGGCGACGCCCGCCCACCCCAGCGCGGTCACGCTCCGGCGGTAGGTGGCGGGCGCCGAGACCACCCGATCCAGCCGGCGGTGCGCCTCCTCGACGTCGAGGTCGCCGGCGCCGACCGCACGGGCCAGGTCGGTGATGCCCTGCAGGCGGGTGTAGTCCAGCCGGCTCGTGTGCACGATCCGCATCGCGGTGAGCGGCACCGCGTTCTCCCGGTCGTAGCTGACCGTGATCGACCCGAAGGTGATGTCGACCTGGCAGCTGGTGAGCCCGTAGACGGCAGCAACCCGCAGCACCGTCGCGGTCGCATCAGCCGCCGATGCCCCGACGGCCAGCATCGACGCCCCGATGCGCAGGGCCAGCCCCAGCGCGGCGTGCGCGGTGACGTCGTCCATCCGGCTGGCCTGGGCCCGCATGCCGATCGGCGCGGTCGGCGGGCTGGTCCCCGCGATCGCCCGCCAGGCCCGCTCCGGGACGCGTGCGTACGGCATGTGACGATTCGGAGGCCAGGTGGGCACGCCTCAACGGTATGTGCGGCCACGCGTCGACCGACCACCACGCGACCGGCCGGGCCTGACGTGTACGCCACCCCGGCACGGGCCGCGAGGCCGCCCGCTCGGCGGACGGGGCGTGCGTCAGGAGCCGTCCGACATGTCCTCCTGCTTCCTCGGTCAGCGGCGATCGGCGCCGAGAGCGCGGTCGCCGTCGTCCCCTCCCTCGGCACCTGGTGCCGTGTCGCGCCCCTCCAGAGCCCCCGGCACACCGTGGGCGGCCCCACGGCAGGAGCGGGACTCCGGACCACCGGAGGGGACGTCGGTCGGGTCGCCTGGCGCTGCCCGGGCGCGCTCGACGGGTGGGGCGGTCTCGCGGCGAGCCGTGGTGGAGTCCGCCCGGCGTCGGACGGCCGGTCCGCCGAGTTCACACCGTTCCGGGTCGACTTCCTCGGGGAACGGTCCTCGGAGAACGGGTGGTCCTCATCGTCCAGGGGTCGGCTCGTCGGGTGGCTCCGCCGTCGGCAGCGGCGAGTCCTCGCCCCGGATGAAGTGCCTCGGGTCCGTGCCGAGACCCGCGTCCAGCCAGCGCCGGAACCCCCCGGGATCCCGGCGCTGGATCTCCTCCAGCACCAGCTCGCGCGCCGGGACCGAGGGGGATCCGGCGACGGCCGGCCCCGCGCCGGTGCACCGCCACTCGTCCAGCAGGTCGTGGAGCGGCAGCCGCTCGAGCAGTGGTCGCAGCGAGGACTGCCCGGGATCCAGCGCCTCCCGTGGTGGCGCGACCGCAGGGACGGGCTGGCGAGAGACCTGGGCGATCCAGTTGATGCCGATCAGGGTCGTCAGCAGGATGACGACCACTGACAGGTGGCTCCCGCGCTCGCCCAGGGCCTCCGTCCCACGGATGAACGGGAAGAACAGGCCGGTGGCGGCTCCCACGGTCAGGCGGGTCAGCAGCGGGGCCCTGTCTCCCGGCTCGACGGCCCAGTGCGCGAACTGGGCGAACCACGCGCCCACCGCCCCGCCGACGAGCACCGTGACCAGCACCAGTGGTGTCGCAGAGACCAGCACGCCGAGCAGCGCGACCAGCACGAAGACCGTGGCCAGGACCCGGATGGCCACGAGGTTGAGGGCCAGCAGGGGTCCCGAGGAGCCGTGCGCTCCACCGGTCCGACGCCCGTGCCGTCCCTGCGGACTGCTCACTCCGGCGGCCGGTCGAGGGGGTCGGCACGGCGAGCACGGCGTTGCGGCGAGTGCCGGGATCGCGAGGACATCGGACCTCCTGACGGCGGCGGGGGCAGGCGCCGACCGTAGGTCCGTGGCCGGCCCGCGGTCAGGGACGCGTGCGGAACTCCGCCGGCCGCGGACGTTGCCGGGCGCCGGAAGCCGCCCGGCGCCACGGGGACCCTGGCTCGGGTGGCGCGAGGACCGGCATCCCCCCTCCGGCGTGGTGGGGGCCTGCCGTGGACGGTCAGCGGGTCGACTCGTCCGGTCGCGGTGCCGGGTCGTCCGCGACGGTACGGAGGTGGTCTTCGGGTGGGGCCGCCGCTCCCGCGAACAGCCAGGCGTCGAAGCCCGCGGGATCGCGCCGTCGGATCTCCTCGAGGACGGCCTCCCGCCACCGCACGACGGCGTGACGGTGGCCGGCGACGACCGGTCGACGTTCGCGCCCGTGGCACGCCACTCGGCGACCAGGTCGTCGAGGGAGAGCGTCCGGAGCAGCTCGTGCGGCGGACAGGCAGTTGCCGTGTCCTCCTCGAGCGGCTCGCGAGCGCCCGGGGCAGCCGGTTCCACCCCCGTGCCGAGCCGGTGGATCCACAGCGTGCCCCGGACCGAGAGCAGCCCCACGAGCGCGAGCACGAGGTAGGCCCCCACGGCACCCAGTTCGCGGACACCGGTGCAGAACGGGACGAACAGGGCAGCTCCGGTCGCCACCGGCAGCCCGCTGGACAGAGGACGAGCGGCCCGGCCACCCCGATCGTCCAGCGAGTCGGCCAGGCGCCCGATCGACACGGCCACGGTCCAGCCGACGCCACCGAAGGCGAGGGCGACGAGGAGGCCCTGTGGGCTGGTGAACACCGCGCCGACCAGCGCCACGCCCACCGACGACGTCGCGAGCGCCAGCGTGCCCACGCGGAGGAGGCACCGCGCCACCCGTCGGACCTGGGCGCCGGCCACCGCCGCGATCACCGGACGCTCCCGTCCACCGTGGGGACCGGGGATCCGCTCCCGCCGGCGGTGGCGGCTGGGGCGTCGGTGGGTCGGGGCAGCCTGCTCCGCAGCCGCCGGTTGTTGCGCGGCTCCCGGCGCGTGGCGGTGTCGTCCAGCTGCCGGCGCAGCCCCTCGCACACCCTCCTGACCGCGTCGTCGAGGTGGCGCTGCGCCGAGCTGGCGACCAGGCGCGGTCGCCCGCGGATCCAGCACTCGAGGGTGAGGCGCTGGCCCGGGGTGCCGCGGTCCTTGAGGGAGACCTCCAGCTCGACGCGTTCCGCTGGGTAGCGGGCCAACTGTGCGTCCAGGCGCGCCAGCATGCGGACGAGGACGTGGCGCTCCTGCTGGGTGAGGCCGGCGGCGAGGCGCAGCGAGCCGGCGACGGTGGCCGGCTCGGTGCACGTGATCCGGGCGTCCGCGCGGGCCGGCCGGGCCGGGTCGGGGGAGCTCATGACAGGACTCGCTTCCTCAGGGTCCGGGGGACGTCGAGGGAGTCGCGCAGCAGGGCGCCCACGCCCGCCGGGAGTCGCCGACCGTCACGGACGGTCCGCACGGTCGTGGACGTGGCGCACGCGGCGTGCACGAGGACGTCGGACAGGCGGACGGGGCGCCCGGCCGCTCCGGCGCTGTCGAGCACCAGCCGTGGGATCCCGTGGCGGTCGGCCTGCTCCGGTGCGACGAGCACCTCCTCCGCCTGTCCGTGCACGACGGCCCGTAGCGTCGCCGTCGCCCCGACGCAGGCGCGGCCACCGGGGAGCGCGGCGAGCAGCTCCTCGACGACGGCGGCCTCCTCCAGCGCGGCGACGTCCGCGGCCATGAGCCGTGCCCGGGCGGCCAGCGAGCCGGGGTCGGAGGGGCCCCGGACGCCGACGAGCAGGGCCCGGATGCGGGGTTCGAGCCGTGTGCGGAGGAGGTCCAGCGTCCCGGCCTGGCCGCCGGTGACGACGAGCCGGGCCCGGCTGCAGCCCACCAGCCAGGTCAGCGCCTCGCTGACGGCCCGGGCGTCGGCCGTCCACTGCTGCTCGGCACGGGCCAGCCGCCGGTGCGGGCTGACGGGGGCTGAGCCTCCGACCAGGAGGTCCTCGCCGACGACCTGGCAGACGAGGTCCGGGGCTCCCGGTTCGACGAGGAGCAGGTCCGCGCCCCGTCGGTCGGTGACCACGACGACCACCGGGACCTCCCGGTGCCGAGCGGCGAGCAGGGGGGACAGGTGTGGGAACGGACCGAGGGTGGCCCGCTCCTCCACCGAGCGCGGCAGGTGCTCGACGTGGCTGCGGCCGTCGGCGTCGGCGAACGCAGCCATCGCCTGTCCGCGCAGCGGCGCCTGGTGCGTGCACTCGTCGAGCGCTGCCAGCATCGGCTCCGGTGCACCCTCGTCCCGAAGCCGACGGCGCATGACGGGCCACCGCGTCCGCACGTGCTCGGCGCCGTCACGGATGCCGGTGCGCCCCTGGAGGTAGACGGACGCCACCGGCCCTGGGTACGCCAGCTCGTGCACCTGGGTCGTCGGCTGCCACGGAGCAGGCGGTCGGGTCGCGTGGTCCGGGGATCTCGTCGTGAAGGTGGTCATCCTGGCCTCCTGAGGGGTCGGACGTCGTCGTGCCGCGGCCGGTCCCGCCCTTCCACGGCGGTGGACCGGACGCTAGGGACGGGCACGGGCGCCCCGGCAGGACAGCGGTCGGCGAACAACCCCCGGCCAGCTTGCCGACGGTGCGCAGTGCCGTGGTGCCCGCGGCCGGTGTCCGGTCGTCGGGCCGCCGCGCCGCGCGGCCGCGGCAGGGGCTCGGTGCGCGGTCCGGCAGTCCCCACCGGCCGGGCCGTGCGGTCGGTCGCGGGTCGCCCGCGCTCAGGTGTTCGGCCTGCCGGCCGGTGCGCTTCCCGGCAGGGCCTGCTGTGGATGGCGCTCGTGCTGCGGTTCACCGCCCGGGCCGGCCCTGACACCGGAGCGGCTCGTCGCCTCAGGAGTCGTGACCGTGGAAGTCGTGGACGGGGCCGCGGGGCAGGACGTCGGACGGCGGTGCGACGACGGCCCGCACGGTCGTCTCACCGGCCCGGGCGAAGGTCAGGGTCAGTGCCGCCGACTGCGCCGCGTCGATGCGGCGGTCCAGCCCGGACAGCACGACGACCGGTGCGTCCGTGCCGATGAGGACGGCCTCGCGCGCCGGGAGGAGGACGTCCACGGCGGCCCTGTCCCTCGCCGACTGCGTGCGGTGTGCCCGGACGTCGACGGGGTCGGGGGAGGAGCCCGGCTCCGCGACCGTGGGGGGATCGCCGAGCGTGGCGACGCCGAAGTCGGGCCCGGTGACCTCGACCAGCCGGTCGTCGACGGTCCCGCTGTTCACGATCGCCATCGGCAGCTCCACCTCGTCACCAGCCTCGTGGGCACCGCCGATCGGGTGGGCGAGTTGCACGGCACGGATGGTGAGGTCTCCCACCTGGCCGGTCCCACCGGTCCTGTCCCGCACCTGCGTCGCGGTCTGGGCGACCTGACCGGCGCTGCAGCCGGCGAGCACCAGCGGCGACAGGACCAGGAGGACGGCGGCCGCGGATCGCAGAGCCCGGACACGACCGGGCGCCCGTGCCTCCGTGAGCGGTGAGTGGTCCCGGCCACCCGGGCAGCGGGGCTCGCGTCGCGCCACCGCCACCGCCATCGAACGTCGTGCGTGTCGTGTCACCTCGGCATCACCACCCCGCGTGTCCGGCTCCCGCCCGGCGCGGGGCCGACGTCCTGACCGGTCCACGAGCCGGAACGTAGGGGCGACCCCGGCACGGGGGTACGCCCGGGGCGGGACGAGCGGTGCGGCTCCTCGTTGCCGGATCCCTGCAGCGGGGCTCTCCAGGGGACCCGGGTCGCGCCCGTGGCCGGGCACCACACCGGGTACGGGCGCGAGGGGATCGCAGGGCGCTCGGCGGCGGGACTGCACCCCTCGCGGTCGCAGGTGAGCCGGCCGGATGGGGTCCCGGCCCCATCTTCACGCGGATCGCTGGACCGGCCGTCGGCCGTGGATCACGCTCGTGTCGGTCGGGGACGTGCCGATCCCGACCGGGCGGAGTGGGTGATGGAAGACCGCAGTCGCGGGCTGCAGCGGATCGGTGCCTCGCTGTTCTGGCGGGTCTGCCTGGTCAACGCCGCGGTCTTCGCGGCGGGGGTGGCCGTCCTGGCAGCGTCCCCGGCCACGGTGTCCTCACCGGTCGCGCCGGGGGAGTTCGTCGTGCTCCTCGTGGGTCTGGCGGTGATCCTGCTCGCGAACGCGGTGCTGCTGCGTGCCGTCCTGGGGCCACTCGACCGCCTGCGGAGCCTGATGGAGGACGTCGACCTCCTCCAGCCCGGGCAGCGCCTCCCCGAGCAGGGCAACGGCGCGGTCGCCGACGTCATCCGCACCTTCAACGCGATGCTCGCCCGGCTGGAGGCCGAGCGTGCCCTGAGCAGTGGTCGCGCGCTCGCGGCCCAGGAGGGAGAGCGGCGTCGCGTGGCCCGGGAGTTGCACGACGAGGTGGGGCAGAGCCTGACCGCGGTGCTCCTCGGGTTGCGTGGGGTGGCTGACCGGGCTCCCGCCGACCTGGCCGAGGAGGTCGTCATGGTGCAGGAGGCAGCCCGCAGCAGCCTGGACGAGGTGCGCCAGGTGGTCCGCCGGCTCCGCCCCGGTGTGCTGGACGACCTGGGACTGTGCAGCGCTCTGACCTCCCTGGTCAACGAGCACGCCTGGCTGACCGGCGCGGACGTGCAGCGTCGCTTCAGCTCCTCGCTTCCTCCTCTCGATCCGCAGAGCGAACTCGTCGTCTACCGGGTCGCACAGGAGGCGCTGACCAACGCGGCCAGGCACGCGGGCGCCCGCCGGGTCGTGGTCGAGCTCACCGAGACCGCTTCGGGGGATGCGGTGTCGCTGCGCGTCCTCGACGACGGGCGGGGGCTGGACGGCAGCGCGGAGGGCGCCGGCGTGCGGGGGATGCGGGAACGGGCTCTCCTCGTCGGCGCGACCCTGACCGTCGGTCCCCACGAGTCCGGAGGTACGGACGTCCGCCTCTGCGTCCCGCTGCGCCCAGCACGAGTCCCGCTGCGCCCAGCACGAGAGGACAGGACGTGAGGAACGGCCAGCCGACGCGGATCCTCCTCGCGGACGACCACGCGCTCGTCCGTCGCGGTGTCCGCCTGATCCTCGACCGGGAGCCCGACTTCCGGGTCGTGGCGGAGGCCGCCGACGGGACCGAGGCCGTCGCTCGCGCGCGTGACGTGGACGTCGACCTGGCCGTCCTCGACGTCGCCATGCCGCGGTTGACCGGCCTGCAGGCGGCGCGCGAGATGTCCAGGAGGTCGCCGGGGCTGCGCATCCTCATGTTGTCGATGTACGACAACGACCAGTACTTCTTCGAGGCGCTCAGGGCCGGGGCGTCCGGGTACGTCCTGAAGTCCGTCGCCGATCGTGACCTCGTCGCGGCCTGCCGGGCCGCGGTGCGGGACGAGCCGTTCATCTACCCCGACGCGTTCACCTCGCTCATGCGGGAGTACGTCCAACGGGCCGGTCGCGGGGAGCGTCTCCCCGACAGCGTCCTGACCGGTCGGGAGGCCGAGGTCGTCAAGCTCATCGCCGAGGGCTGCTCGTCGAGGGAGATCGCCGCGCTCCTGGTCATCAGCGTCAAGACGGTCGAGCGGCACCGGGCCAACATCCTGCAGAAGCTCGGCATGCGAGACCGCACGCAACTCACCCGCTATGCCATCAGAACGGGGCTGATCGAGCCATGACCGTCGCCGACGAGCAGGCCGTGCGCACGGCGCGCGGCAGCGGCGGGGAGGTCGCCGGGGTGCTCTCCGAGCTGGCGGAGGCGGCCACTGCGCGCAGCGGCGTCCCGGTCGCGCTCCTGGACGGCTACCCCCACGCCCTGCTGACGGTGGCGCGGACCGGGCGCGGACTCAGCGCCGAGGAGGAGGCCAGTTGCCGCCGCCTGGGCGGTCAGGCGGTGGCGATGGGTGTCGGCCTGCCCGCGCTCGTCGCGGTCCACATGCACGCGTCGCGCCGGTTGTGGTCCCGGCTGCCTGAGCTGCTGGGCGCGGTGCGGGAGCGCCCGCTGCGTCCGACGGAACTGGTGGGTGTGGGAGAGGCGGTGTGGCGGGCCGCGGATGCCGCGCTGGCCGCGCTGACCGCTGGGTACGTCGAGGCCCAACGGCTCGTGGTCCGCCGCGAGGAGGAGTTCCGACGCGAGTTCGTCGACGATCTGTTGACCGGTCGGTCCCCGATCGGTCCGCTGATCGAGCGCGCGGAGCTGTTCGGGCTGCAGCTGAGCGGCGGTCACCTCGTGGTGGTGGTGGAGGGTGGGCAGCCCATCGACTCGGGCAGTGCTGTCCGGGGATCTGTCGAGGAGACCCTGGGCGCCCGCTTCGCCACCAGGGGCCTGCTCGTCGAGGCCAAGGACGGTCGGCTGGTGTGCGTCGTGTCCTCCCCTCCGGGGGGCGACAGGGCCGGCGACGTCGGCGACCAGGTGGCCGAGCTCGCCGGCCGGGCCGTGTCCACCTCGGTGCGGCGGGGGTGCTGGCGGGCGGGGATCGGCCGTCCCTACGCCGGGCCGCGGGGAGTGCAGCGCTCGTTCCAGGAGGCGATGGAGGCGCTGGAGACGGCGACCCGTCTCCGCCTGCCCCACCGGGTCGTCCACGCCGCCGACCTCTTGGTGTACCGCGTCCTCGGGCGGGACGAGGCGGCCCTGGCCGACCTCGTCCGGACGGTCCTGGAACCGCTGACCGCCGCCCGCGGAGGAGCCGAGCCGTTGGTCGAGACCCTGCAGACCTACTTCGCCGCCGGCAGCAACGCCGCCGAGGCGGCTCGTCGACTGCACCTGAGCGTCCGCGCCGTCACCTACCGGCTGCAGCGGGTGCAGGAGCTGACCGGGTACAGCCCCGGGAGGCCGTCACAGCACCTGACCCTGCTCGTCGCCGTCACCGGTGCCCGGCTGCTCGACTGGCCACGGCGCCAGCTGGTGAGCGAGTGACGACCGGTGTCCTTGCCTGCAGACGGCAGTCCACCGGCCGGGAGTCGTCCCAGTCGGACCGTCGCCCTCCCGCGGACCCGGTCCTAGCGTCCGGGACATGCCAGTCCAGACGCAGCGATCGGTCGGGTCGGGTCTCGCGAGGCGGGGACCGCGTCTACGGTCGGCCGGGTCCCTCCTCTATCGACCGGCGGAGCTGACCGTCCAGGTCACCCGCGGGGGCAGCCGGCCGCTCGTCACCGTGAGCGGCGCCCTCGACGCCTCCGGCGCCGCGCTCCTGTCGGCCATGCTCGAGCACGTCGGAGAGGTGCAGGGTCGACCTGCCGAGGTGGACCTCACCGGCGTGGGCTACGCCGACAGCCACGGACTGGCTCCCGTGCTCGATGGGCGGACGACCGTCGTCGGTGCCTCGCCGCAGGTCCGGCGGATCCTCGAGCTCCTGCAGGAGCCGTGCCCGCAGCCGGTGTGAGGCCCGTCGGCATCGTCCGAGGAACCGACGGCACCGTCTGAGGACCCGATGGCACGGCGTTGATCCAGGAGCCCGCCGACGGGCCCGTCGTGCGCTGTTCAGCAGCGCGCCGGGACCTCGGGGAACTGGTGACGACTCACGGCGGGGGCGCACCGTCGGCTGCCGCCGTCTCGTCCTCGGTGTCGGGAACGAGCGGCGCCCCGGAGCGGTAGGCGGCCTCGCCGATCTTGTGGCCGGCGATGGGCACGGTGAACAGTTGCAGGACGATGGCGATCACGAGGACCGTCACCGCCGTCACGCCGGGGGTGAGCACCGCGACGCCCAGCAGTACCGACACCAGGCCGAGGCCGGCGGCCTTGGCCACGGCGTTGGCGCGGTTGTAGACGTCGGGCAGACGCACCAGACCGACCGCGGCGACGCCGATCAGGGCGACCCCGAGCCCGACGAACACGTCCCCGAGCACCGTCTGGGCGGTCACGACGACGACCTCGTGGCGACCAGCCGGGCGAACGCGACCGTGGACAGGAAGCCGACCAGGGTGCCGACGAGGACCAGGTCCAGCAGGGCCGGTGCGTCCAGGCGCACGGCCAGCAGCGCGATGGCGGCGAGCACCACCGCGAAGCCGAAGTCCACGGCGAGAGCCCGGTCGGCATCGGTCGGCCCGGCCGTCGACCGCGCCGTCGCCACCGCCAGAGCGAGGGCCAGCACGACGAGGGCGGCATCGATCAGCATCCGCGGGCGGGCAGACGCAGCACGACGTCTCCGGGGAGCTGCTCGACGTCGCCTGGGGGTGGGCCGGCTCCGGTGGGCCGGTCGACGACCACCTGTGGGCAGCGTTGTGCGACCTCACCGAGGCCACCATCGAGAACTGGACGACTCCGGACCACGGCATCTGGGAGGTCCGCACCCCAGGGCGGCCGTTCACCTACTCGGTCGCGCTGTGCGCGGTCGCCGTCGCACCGGTCCTCGCGGCGTGGGGCGCCGGTGAGGTGCCGCTGCAGGAGTACCCGGCGGGCTCGGCGGGGCCGGCCGGTCGAGTGACGGCAGCCGGCGGGCGGTCCGGCCATATGGCCGCGGCCGATCGACGGTCGGCTGACTCCCAGACGCCGGTCAGCACGGCGCCAACGCGCAGCCCGCGAGGGCGAGGAAGTCGTCCTCCAGCACCGCCCGGACGGTGCTCATGTAGGTCGCGGTGACGTGCCCGTCGTCCATGTAGACCCGCACGTTGCCGATCAGCGCGGGGCACGTGGTGTCCGTGCAGAAGTAGGGACTGGTGTCCAGGACGCTCACCCCCGGGGGCAACGACGGCTCCGCCTCAGCGAGGAGGGACCCGGTGTAGACCCAGGAGCGCGGCACCTCGCAGGCCGCTGAGGCGTCACCCCACCGCGCCATGCAGTCGGGAACGTCGTCCACGTGCCGCGGGCTGTCCCGCAGGGCGATCACGCGCAGGCCCGCATCCGACAGCTGGGTCCAGGCCGCCAGGAAGCCCGGCGGGACGAACTCCTCGCCCGGCCCGGATCCGGTCCGCGTCCCGAGCGAGACGACGAGATCCGGTTCCAGGGACACGATGCGGTCGACCAGGTGGGCCCGCCAGGTCGCGCACTCCTCGTACCCGGGCCAGCCCTCCTGGATGAACTCCGACTCCGTGGACAGGTTGCAGCCGCCGCGCACCATCCCCACGACCTGCCACGAGTGCGTCTCGGCCATCGCCGCC
Source organism: Geodermatophilus sp. SYSU D00700 (assembly GCF_054050255.1). Taxonomy (NCBI): domain Bacteria; kingdom Bacillati; phylum Actinomycetota; class Actinomycetes; order Geodermatophilales; family Geodermatophilaceae; genus Geodermatophilus; species Geodermatophilus sp. SYSU D00700. The sequence goes on from NZ_JBJGZA010000032.1 coordinate 37,154, forward strand.
AGCGGAGGCAGCCACTGGGCGACGTGTGAGTCGCCGACGACGACCACGCGGCGCGGGCGGTCGTCGGAGCCGAGGACGCAGACCTCGGCCTCTGTGGACTGCCACCCGAACTCGTCCTCGCTCCGGCACGTCGCACCGGGGAGCCTCGGCCAGTCGTCGCGGATCACCGACATCGACGGGAGCGGCTCCACGCCCTCGACGCCGCCGGTGTGGATCAGGGGACTGCCCAGCGCGGCCGCCCCCGGGTACGCGGGATCGTCGGCTGCCGTCGCGACGCGGGATGCCTCCCGGTCCAACCACGTCAGCACGAGCCCGCCCGTCGCGGCCAGCGGCAGGGCCGCGACCGCGACGAGGGCCAGGGCCCCGACGGGGCGACGTGCCTTGAGCCGGTCTGCCGCCGGCCGCTCGACCAGCCGATGGGTCACCGCGGCGAGGACGAGGGACAGGGCGACGACGGCGGCCGCGCCCCGCGGCGAGGGAGTCTCCCGCTGCGTGTGGACCAGGTAGAGGACCAGCACGGGCCAGTGCCACAGGTAGAGGGGGTAGGAGCGGGCGCCCAGCCAGCGCACCGGGGCGGCACCGAGGACCCGGTGGACTCCCCGCGGGCCCCCGTGGTCGGCGGCGACGAGCACGGCCACGGCACACAGCACCGGCCAGCTCGCCTGCCAGCCGGGGAACTCGTGAGCTCCGTCGAGGACGGCGCCGCAGGCGACGAGCGCGACCACACCGCCCCAGCCGAGCGCCGCTGCCGAGTTCGGTCCCGGGCGGACGTCGCGCAGCAGGAGGGCCACCAGAGCACCGGCACCCAGCTCCCACAGCCGGGGCAGGGAGGAGAAGTACGCCTGCTGCTGGTCGGCGGCGGTCGCCGCGACCGACCAGGCCAACGACGCCGCGGTCACCAGCGCCACCGAGCCCACGACTGCCTGCCGGGCGTGGCGTGTGCAGCCGGCCCACCGGAGGACGGCGGCTCCCGCGGCGACGGCGACCGGCGCCAGCACCAGCACCTGGACCTGGATCGACAGGGACCAGAACTGCTGCATGGGGCTGGCGGCGGCGTTGCTCGCGCTGTAGTCGACCGCGTCGTCCACCAGCCGTGCGTTCTCGGTGAAGGTGACCGAGGACAGCAGGTGCAGCGCCAGCTCGCGCCACCGGCTCTGCGGCATCACCCACACGCTCGCGACCACGGTCGCCAGGAGGACGAGCACGGCGGTGGGCAGCAACCGGGACAGGGTCCGCGTGACCGCCCGCAGGACCGGGACACGGCCCTCGCGGTGCACGTGTGCGCTCATCGCCTGGACGAGGAAGAAGCCGCTGAGGACCAGGAAGACGTCGACGCCGCCGGAGACCCTCCCGCTGGAGACGTGGTAGGCCACGACCAGGGTCACCGCGAGGGCGCGCAGGCCGTCGAGCTCCGTCCGTCGCCGGCTCCGGCCGGCCTCGGGGACGCCACGGACCGTGGACTGGGTCAGGACGGACACGCACGGACTCCCGGGCGCGCGGTCCCAGCGCAGGAGGTCAGGTTGCCGGAGCCCCGGCCACGGTGCCCGTCCGCCCGGCTAGCGGCCCCCACCGGCACTGCCGCCGACCCCACGCGAGTGGCCCCTTCCGCTCGGCTGCGGGCAACGCCGTGTCCTGTGGTGCGGAGCAGTCCTCGCCCTGTGACACGTCGGGTGCCCCGTGGAGTGCCGTGGCTTCCCCCGACGTGGTCCCGGGCGGGCGCCGCAGAGGGCCCGTCCGGCCTCCGGGCTGCTGTCCCCGTCGGGAGTACCGAGCAGGTCGTCCGGGTCGCCCGCCGGGCCCTCCGTCGAGCGGTGCACCGCCCGACGCTCGAGCGCTGAACGCGACGGCATCCGACCTCCTGACGGACCTGCGGCGGGTCCGTGACCGACCGTACGGCTGAGGCCGGAGGGCGTTCAGGAACGCTCCCGGCACGTCATCGGGCCCGGAGGTTGCCGGGAGCCGGAAGTGAGGAGTCGGCTCCTGGTGGTCGCACGGGCATCCACACCGGGACGCAGCCAGGTGCCGTTCGGTCCCGGCAGCCGGTCAGGACCGTGGTCGCCGACGACGTACGAGGGCGGGAGGGCTCGCGGAGAGAGGTCGATGGCCCGCCGGTGTGCAGACGGCGACACCTCTCAAGACTGTGGAGATCTCGCGGCGCGACACAGCGCCACCCCGCCGTGCGCTCACAGTGAGACGACGGGCCGCGGGAAGCGCTCGTGCGTCAGCGACCGGTCCGGCGTCCCGCCGCGGGATGCCATGACCGCACCGCACCGATCAGGAGTCACGCACGGGGACCGGCCCGCGGACACTCCTCGAGTCAGTTGGCGTTCGTCGCGCCGGTGTCAGTCGTGCTCTCCAACAGCTGACCGAGGTCCCACCGCTGGGAGGTCTGCTGCAGCCACCGACCCCACATCTCGACGTCCTGGCCGTAGTCGCCGTCCTGCACGCCCTGCCAGACCTGCCGCAACCGCTCCTGGGCGGCGTCGGGCCGCATGCTCAAGAGGTCCTGCAGGTCGCTGCGCAGGTCCGGGGGAAAGTCGTCCATGAGGTCGACCGTCCGCTCGGCCCAGTCCTCGACACGTTCGCCGTACTCGCCGGCCACCGCGTCACGGAGGACCTGCTCGACCTCTTCGGCACGCTGGTCGGCAGGCAGGTCCTGCAGGTCCGCCAGGTCGTCCTGGAGATCCTGGGGCAACCAGTCGACCTCGTCCGGCGCGGCGTCGCCATCCTCGTCGTCCACGGCGTCGGCAGACCCCTGTGCTGCGCCGCCGGCCGCCTCCGCGGCGTCCTGGGCGGCCTGGCTCGCCTCGTCAGCTGCGTCCTGAGCCGCCTGGGTCGCCTGGTCCGCCGCCTCCTGCGCCTCCTGTGCCGCTTCCTGGGCCGCCCGGGCCGCCTCCTCGGCCGCCCGTTGCGCCGCGTCGATCGCTGCCTGGGCCGCCTCGGCCACCTCGTCGACCGGGTCGGGTGGTGCACCGACCGCCGAGCCCGGGCCGAGGACCAGGGCCGCTGCTGTCAGGGTCGCCGCCCCGGCGCCCACGATCGCACTCCGTCGTCCGTGCCTGCGCAGGTCCACGTCGTCTCCTCCACGTCGGTGTCGGCGCCGCGGGACGGCGCCCTCTCGGCGGGATCGGGGGGCCGGGGCCGCTGCTCGACCGGCCCGCGATCCCTGCTCTCTGGATGCCCAGTGGACCGGCACGGAGCGATGTCGAGGCCGTGACGGTCCGATGACGGTCCTCGGGCTGCCGAGCAGGCATCCGTCCTGCCGGGAGTCGCGGGCGCGGCGCGGACACCGGGGACAGGCGCTCGCGCAGGCGGACGGCACGAGGCCGGCGGATCGGGTCCGGCGACCAGCTGGGGACTCGGGCCTGGTCCGAGAGCAGGGGCCCGCTGTCTGGCGACTCGGGGTGTCGGGCTACACCGTGCAGGTCGACGAGGCGGCAGCGTGACTCGTGCACCCGTGGCGCAGGGCGGAGGACGTGTCGGCTCCGCCGAGGGGCGTCGGCGCCTCGGCCGGCGGATCACACCTTCCCGCGGCCTGCGACGCATGGCGGTGGCTCTGTCCGATCCTCGTCGCCTGGGCGTCGGGCGGTGGCAGTCGCGACGGCTCAGCTGAGGGCCAGGCCACCGCCCATGGCGCGCCTGTCGGGGTCGATCCCGAGGTCTCGGAGCAGGTCGGCGTCCCGGACGGTGTCGACCTCCACGTCCAGGATCCGCTCGGCCCGGCCGGCCTCCTCGGGCTTGCCGCCAGCACGCAGGGTCTGGATGACGTGCCACCTGTCGATCAACACGGCTTGTTCCGACCTCTCCTGTCGATCCTCTGCCTGAGGCACCGGCGACATCGCCTGAGGAGCGCCACAGGTCGTCGTCCCGCGAGCCGGTCCAGCAGGGGACGTGGGTGCCTCTTCCAGCCTGACCGCGCGTCGTCATCGGGGCCACCGTCATCGGCATCCGCCACGGGATCGTCACGTTCCGGGCCGACCCGGCGGTGGAGCGACGTGTCCGGCGGGCACCCGCTGCATCCCGGGTACCGGGACGTGCAGGAGGACGAGTTCGCCACCCTCCTCGGTCACGGACCTCCGGAGGCCCTCCAGGTCCTGCAGGCCGGCGTCGTCGGCGGTGCGGATGTCCTCCAGGTCGAGCGTGACCCGGCCACGGTGGTCTCGCTGGAGGAGGAGGACGGTGCCCCGGACCAGGTCGGCGCCTTGGACCGTGAGGTGTCCACCGGCGTGGATCGTCCGGCGTTCCTGGTCGACGACCTGCGAGAAGGTGTGGTCGTGACCGGCGCCCCACTCCACGGCATCCACCGGGTCCTGGGGCCGACTGTCGGGGGCCGCGCTCGTCGTCTGGTCGCGGAGACCGACGGGGCGGCGCTCAGTCATCGAGAGGCTCCAAGCGGATCACGCGCCAGAGACCGGTCCGGAACAGCAGGGCCTCGACGCGACGGTTGGCTCCCCGCAGGACGACGGCGCCGCCCCGGGCCCGGCAGGTGCGGTGCGCCGACAGGAGGCTGGCCACGGCGGAGCTGGACAGGGAGTGCACCGCCGTCAGGTCGACGACGAGCAGCCGGGCTCCGGCGAGCAGGGCGTCGTGCAGGAGCCAACGGGCGTCGGCGAGGCCGTCGGCGAGCAGGGCGTCATCGAGCCGGACGGTCACCACGTCCCCCCGCGATGACGTGTGCGGGGTCCTCGTCGCGAGGGCGTGGGTCATGGAGTCTCCTCGTATCGGTGGATGGCCGGGTCGTCAGCAGCAGGTTGGTCCGCGGACTTTGCGATCCGGCCGCTCACCGCTTTGCGATCTCATGACGACCGGGTGCGCGTGGGGGCATCGACCCGCCCGGGTGGGAGCATCGCCAGCGTGCCGGCCCTTCGTCTTCTCCTCGTCGAGGACGACGACCCGATCCGCACCGCCCTGCGGTGGGCGTTGGAGGACGAGGGCTACGAGGTGGCCGAGGCGGCCAGCGGCGAGGAGGCCGTGCGGCAGGTGTCGGCGGCGGCGCCGGACCTGATGCTCGTCGACCTGATGCTCGGCTCGATGGACGGGTTCGCCGTGATCCGGGAGGTCCGCCGCGACCACGACCTGCCGATCACCGTCGTCAGTGCCCGGGCCGACACCCACGACATCGTGGCCGCGCTGGAGGCCGGCGCCGACGACTACGTCACCAAGCCCTTCCAGGTGAAGGAGATCACCGCCCGGCTGCGGGCGTTGCGGCGGCGCGCGGCATCCACCGGCGGCCAGGGAACACCGGACGCCGGTCCGGCCGAGGTGGTCCTCGACCAGGATCCCGACGCGCCGCTGGTGCTCAAGGCGATGCGGGGCACCGTCCACCGCGGCGAGCAGCAACTGCCGCTGACCCTCACCGAGTTCCGGCTCCTGTGCGAGCTGGCGTCGGCGCCCGGCCGGGTCTTCAGCCGGCAGACCCTGCTCGAGCGGGTCTGGGAGCACGGCTTCTTCGGCGACGAGCGCATCGTCGACGTCCACATCCGGCGGCTGCGCACCAAGGTCGAGCTGGACCCGGGCGCACCGCGGATCGTGGTCACCGTCCGGGGACTGGGCTATCGGCTGGACCCGCAGTGAGGCGTGCCCTCGGGGGACGGGGGCTGCGGGCGCGGATCGTCGTCGGCTTCGCCGCGGGCACGCTGCTCGTGTCCGCGGTCCTGGTGGCCACCACGTGGTTCCTGGCCCGCGGCTACCTGCTCGACCAGCGGGAACGCTCCCTGGTCCGGCAGGCGTTCGTCGATGCCACCGTGCTGGGCAGCCGTCTGGAGACGGCGGGGACCGAGGTGGGTGACCTGCTGGGGGAGATGGTGCCCTCGGGTGGCTCGCAGGTCGTCGTCCGCAGCGGGGGCTCCTGGTACTCCTCCAGCCTGGACGTCGGTGCGCGGGACGTGCCCGAGGACCTGCGGCGGATCGTCGAGTCGGGCGAGCCCGGACGCGTCCGCGTCGACTCGCCCTCCGGCCCTGCGCTGCTGGTCGGAGTCCCGCTTCCCGTCCCGGGCGTGCAGTTCTACGAGCTGTCCCCGTTGACCGAGCTGCAGATGGTGCTGCGCACGCTCGCCGTCGTCCTCGGCGCCGGGGCGCTGACCGCCACCGTCGCGGGTGGTGCGTTCGGTGCGTGGGCCAGCCGGCGCGCCATCTCGCCGCTGGAGCAGGTGGCCGGTGCGGCGATCCGGATCACCGGCGGGGAGCTGACCACCCGGCTGCCGGCCACTGACGACCCCGACCTGGTCGCGATCGTGGCCGCCTTCAACAGCATGGTGGACGCGCTGGCCGCGCGGATCGACCGTGATGCCCGCTTCGTCGGGGACGTCAGCCACGAACTGCGCAGCCCGCTGACCAGCCTCGTCACCAGCGTGGAGGTGCTGGCCACCCGCCGGGGGGAACTGTCCCCTCGGTCGGGGCAGGCGCTGGCCCTGGTCGAACGCGAACTCGGTCGCTTCCGGCGGATGCTCGACGACCTGCTGGAACTGGCCCGCATCGACGGTGCCTCCGCACCGCAGTTCGATCGGCCGGTGTCGCTGACCGCGCTGGTGCGGGAGGTACTCGCTGCCAGCGGGCGTGCCGCGGACCTGCTGACCGCCGATGCCGACGGCGAGACCACCGTGCTCGGGGACAAGACCGCGCTGGAGCGCGCCGTCGGCAACCTGCTGCAGAACGCCGACCGGCACGCCGGTGGTGCCCGCCGCGTGTCGGTGCACCGGCGGGACGGTGCGGTCGTCGTGAGCGTGGACGACGACGGCCCCGGCGTTCCACCGGAGGACCGTGAGCGGATCTTCGAGCGCTTCTCCCGGGGGTCCCGCGCCGCCCGCCGCTCCCTGCCCGGGGTCGGACTCGGTCTCGCCATCGTCGCCGAGACCGCCGCCCGGCACGGGGGAGCGGCGTGGGTCACCACTGCTCCGTCCGGCGGCGCCCGGTTCGTCCTCTCCCTGCCCCGGGTGCAGCAGTGAGGCGAGCCAGGCCGTTCATCGGGGCGGTCCTGCTGGCGGGGCTCGCCGGGTGCGGGGTCCCCATGGGCGCGCCGGCCGAGGCCATCCCGGGCTCGGAGGTGCCTGCGGGGCTGAGCTCACCAGCGGCCACCTCGGCTCCGATGCCGACCTCGACGCCGCCCCCGGCGCCGGTGGCCGATCCCGCCCGGGTCTACCTGCTCGGCGCCGACGACGCCCTGGTACCGCGAGCCCGGGCGGTCACGGGGTCCACGCGGGAGAACCGACTCGAGCGCCTGCTCGACGACCTCGCGGACGGGCCGACGGCCCTCGAGCAGGACCAGCAGTTGTCGACGGCGCTGCCGCCGGACGTCGAGCTGTCGGTCGCCGACGTCGCCGGGGGGACGGCCACCGTCGACATCAGCGGCACCACCGACGCACCGTCCGGGTGGGCCAGCCGCCTCGCGGTGGCACAACTCGTGCTGACCGCCACGAGCGTTCCCGGCGTGGACGACGTCCTGTTGACCATCGATGGCCAACCCGTCGAGGCGCCGCTGCCCTCCGGTGCGCTGACCACCGAGGCGCTCACTCCGGCGGACTACGCGCCGCTCCTCTCGCCGGGCGAGTCCCCACCGTCCTGATCCTCAGGTGGCGCCCCCGGACGCCGCCGCCGTCCGTCGGGGAGGAGCCGACCGGTCCGACGACCGCAGCACGGCGCGACCGGCGGCGAGGCGTCGCACCGCAGGGCGGCTCCAGCTCCCCGAAGGGCCGACCGTCGCGGGCACACGGCTCCACGAACGGAGGCGATCCGCCGGCCGGACACGGAATGCCAGGTCTGGACAGTGGTCTGCTGCGTCATCCGGTCGTCATCCGCGGTCCTCCGCGGTGGTCCGCGCGTGTCAGGTGCGTGACAAACCCCACCGGTTCCCCACCGCGGCGGACCGGACGGGACACCATCGCGAGCAGTCCACACCGGCAGCGACGACGCCGCCGGTGTGGACCCACCGGTAGGCGGGGACGCGGACAACCAGTCCGACGGGTACCGCGCGGTCCCCGTCGGTTCCCCGGTCGGCGCGCCGTCGAGGACGCGACGTCGGGACCCGCCGGCTGCCGCCGCGGCGCGCAGGGGAGACCGAGGTCGGGGCTCGTGCCGCAGCCGACCTCCGCCGGAGCGCGGTCCGTACGCCACAGCCCCCGAGGACACCCTGCAGAGGACGGAGAGCGATGAGCGAGGCCGACAACGCCTGGCGAGTGACCCTGGACGGGCGCCAGCGCGACATCGAGGTCCGCCACGACACGCTGACGGGCGAGATCGTGGTGACCCTCGACGGGAGTGAAGTCGGTGAGGACCGCATGGTCGCCCGCGACAAGGCGGTCGACTTCGCCGTCGGTGACCACGTGGCGGTCGTCTCCGTGGCCTACGCGCAGCTCGGCCTCAGCGCTCGCAGCGCCTTGCACCTCGACGGCCGCTACGTCGAACCGCTGCGCCGCTGACCGGCGGCTGCGCCGCAGTGCCAGCACGCCCGGTCGTAGGGGCGCTGCCGGGTACGACCCGCCGCTGGCCCCTGACGACGGCTACCGCTCCTTCGCAGGCTCCTGACGGGTTCACGGATGGACCAGCCACGGAGCGTGTACCCGCCGGGTCCGCGGAGGTGAGCGGTGCCACTGGCCGGCGGGACGAGCGCGCCGGCCGCTGCCGCGGTGACCTCACGCCGGGGTCAGCTCCGCGCGGCCGCCGGGGCCTCCCGCAGATGGGCCGTCAGCCCGAGCCGGTCGAGTTCCGCGCGGGCGAGGACGTCGTGACGACCGGCCTCCAGATCGCCGACGGGGTCGTCGGTCAGCGTCCGCAGGTGCCGGTAGGGCAGCCGGTCGACGGCACGGTGGGCCAGATACGCCCGCAGACCCTCGTCCGGGGGTGACGAGGCCAACCTGAGTCGCAGGGCACCGACGTCGGCCCGATGGGCGAGGCGGGCCGGGAGGTAGGACCACAGCACCGGGGTCAGCGGGAGCAGCGCGATCGCGACGCCGAGCAGCACGCCCAGCCGCTGCACCGTGACCTCCAGGTCCGCCGCGCCGGCCGACACCTCCTGTGCCGCGGCCCGCACCTCGTCACCCAGCGCTCCGGTGTCGGCGCCGACGAAGGGAAGGCCCCGCAGGAACTGCAGTGCCTCACCGGCCCGGTCGGCGGCGCGGGCGGAGGCCTCGGCCGAGTCGCTCAGCGAGGTCAGCCGGCCGACCTCGTGGCCGGTCCATGCGCCGAGGACGACCCAGAGGACGACCCAGCAGAGCACCAGCCCGTCGAGCAGCCGTAGCCGGGATCGGTCGACGGCACCCAGCACCGAGGTCACGTGGCTCCTCGCTCTCCGGTGGTCGGACGGCTCGACCGTGGCGCTCGTCAGGCCGGAGCCGACGGCCCAGGTCCTGATGGGTCACGGGCCGCCGGCGCGTCGTCCTCGGTGGGGTCCTGGTCGGGGTCGTCGTTGGGGAAGTCGTAGGGCGGCTGGGGGTTCTGTCCCTCCGCGGAGACCATCACGTCGACGGTGACCTCGCCGGCCTCGGCGAAGGTGAAGGTGACGGGAATGGACTGCGAGGAGCGCAGCGACCGGTCGAGGTCGAGCAGGGTCATGTCGGGTGGGCCCTCGGCGCCGATGTAGAGGTCGTCGTTGGCGTCCACCTGCAGCGGCAGGCCGGTGCCGTCCTCGGTCTCGACCCGGACCCCGCCGAAGTCCGGTCCGCTGACGTCGACGAGCGAGGCCGGCTCGCCGCCGGAGTTGGTGATCGCCAGGAACAGGCGGGCGTCCTCGCCCTCCTCGTACACGCCATCGAGCGGGTACTCCAGCTGCACCTGGGCCAGGGCGAGGTCGTCGCCGACCCGGACGTCGGGCCCGACCGCGCCGCCGTCGACCTCCTGGCCGGGCTCCTCGAGGGGTGCGTCCTCGTCCAGGCGGTCACCGCAGGCGGTCACCGCCAGCAGCGCACAGGCGGCCAGGACGGACGCGCGGGCGCGGGCCGCGCGCGTCGCTCGATGGGTCATCGATACCTCCGGGCGTCGTCTGGGAAGGCCCCGGCGCCCCCGCGGGCGACCTCGGAGCCAGTCCGGCTGGCCGGTCGTGGCTGCGGGCGCCGGCATGACCGTTCCCTCTCGCATGGTCGGGGCCCCGCTGGCGGCGGGCCGGTCACACCGTCTTGCTGCCCGCGCCGTCCTGCCGGACGCGGGATCGGCCGGGATGTCACACGACCGTCACGTCCGCCCCGGCCGCCGGACCGGCAGCCGGGGCGGAGGGCGTCCAGACTCCGGTGACATGACCATCGAGGTCTTCGGTCAGGAGATCCGGCTGCTGTTCCTGACGGAGGAGAACGGCACCAAGGTCCTGCTGACCGCCGGGCTGGTGGTCGTCCTCCTGGTGCTGCGCTGGCTCGCCCGCGCCGCGGCCCGTCTGCTGCTCAGGGGCGTGCACAACGAGCAGGCGCGGTTCTGGTCCCGGCAGGGGATCAACCTGGCCGTTGCGCTCGCCCTCCTCTTGGGGGGCCTGTCGATCTGGTTCGACGACCCGGCCCGCCTGGCCACCGGGATCGGGCTGGTCACCGCCGGCCTGGCGTTCGCGCTGTAGAAGGTGATCACCGCGCTCGCCGGCTACCTGGTGATCCTGCGGGGAGAGACGTTCAACGTCGGTGACCGGATCACGATGGGCGGAGTGCGGGGCGACGTGATCGCCCTGGGGTTCATCCGCACCACCATCATGGAGATGGGGCAGCCCCCCGCCGTGCAGCCCGCGGACCCGGCGCAGTGGGTCCGGAGCCGTCAGTACACCGGCAGGGTCGTGACGGTCACCAACGACAAGGTCTTCGACGAGGCGGTCTACAACTACACCCGCGACTTCCCCTACCTGTGGGAGGAGCTGAGTCTCCCCATCCGCTACACCGACGACCGCGGTCGCGCCGAGCAGATCCTGCTCGACGCCGCCCGGCGGCAGACCGTCGCGGCCGACGACGTGCCGGCGGCTGCGCTGGCCGCGATGCAGCAGCGCTACTTCGTCCGGGAGGCGGACCTGGAACCGCGGGTGTACTGGCGGTTGACAGACAACTGGCTGGAACTGACCGTCCGATTCCTGACCGGGGTGTACGGGGTCCGCGACGTCAAGGACACGATGGCACGGGAGGTCCTCGCCGCGCTCGAGGAGGCCGGCATCGGCCTGGCCTCGGCGACCTTCGAGGTCGTCGGGGTACCGCCGCTGCGGCTGACCCCGGAGACCTGAGCGGAGCGGTGGTGTGGTCGGCTCCGTCCGGCACCTGCCCCACCTGGCCGAGGTGATCGGCCCGACGACTCCGGGTGCCGGGCCGGGGTTGATGACGATTGCGCGACGGCTGGTCGGGCCGGCGCTGACTGGCGTTACGCCTGCGTGACGGTCCTCCCGGACAGCGGATGACCGCTCCGAGGGCGGGCAGGTGGACCGGTGTCACCGATCCGTCCACCTGCCACGGTCGGCAGCCCGGGAGGAAGGCCATGACGCCCACCCCTCGCAGCTGCAGGCGCCCGGGTGCCGCCCGGGTCGCCGCCGCGGCGGTGTCCGCTGTCCTCGCCGCCTGCAGTGAGGCAGTGCCGGTCGACGACGGGGGGCGTCGGGCGAATCCGCCGCGGCGCCGCCCGACGAGGACGGGTCGGTGCCGATGGATGGTGCCCGGCGGGATGTCCCGCACGCACCGAGGGCCCGGTCCGGCGTGACGGCCGGCTCCGCCGATCGACGATCCGAGGAGTGAAGCAGCATGGCCACGAGCATCGAGCAGGACGTCCGGACGCCCGGGCGGATCACCGACCTGGTCCGGTGGGGGCCGGTGGTCGCCGGGGTGGTCATCGCCCTGGGCTTCTTCGCCCTGATGAACGTCCTGTGGCTGGCGCTGGCCTACAGCGTCGACGGCGGTGACGGGAACGGCTGGATCAGCGGCAACCTCGGCTGGTTCATCGGCGTGACCGCGGCCGCGGCCCTGATGCTGGCGGGCTTCCTCGCCGGTCTCCTCTCCGGGCCGCGAGGTGTCGCGGCCGGGGTGACCAACGGTCTCACCGCCTGGGCCCTGCTGTTCGTCCTGTCCCTGACCGCCGTCGTCCCGGGTGCGCTCGACCTCACCGACCAACTGGGCGCCGGTGTGCAGGACGGTCAGGCGACGGTGGGTGGACCACTGGGGACGGCCGGCGGCGGGTTCACCGTCGAGTCGGCGCTGTGGGTGAGCTTCTGGTCCCTGCTGGCCGGCGTGGTGCTGGCCGCACTGGGGGGCATCCTCGGCGGCAAGCTGCGGCGCCCGGTCGTGGAGGCCGAGCGCGACAGCCGCAACTCCGAGCCGCGGACCGTTGCGCCCGCAGCGGCCCCGGCCGCGGGGGTGACCGTGACAGACAACCACGTCGTCGATCGGGACCCGATCGACCGATCCGACGACACCACGGTCATCACGGAGGACGTCTCGCGTCGTCGTTGAGTCACCCGGGCAGGCGCTGAGGCGGCCTCATCCCTCCTCGGCACGGAGGCACCCGACCGCGTGCGGTCGGGTGCCTCCGTGGTCGCCGGGACCGCGTCCTCCTGGTCGCCGGATCCGCCCGCGGCACCGATCGGGTATCGGGTCAACCGGAGAGCCGGGCTGCGGGCCGACCACGGGCGGCCTCGGTCGCGGCCGTGCCGGTGCCGCCGTCCGTCCGATCGTCCTCGGCGGTGACTCCCGGTGGCGGAGGCAGCCCGTACCCCGCTACCGACGAGCGAGCAGCGCCGGCTCGGCCGTTCTCACCGCGTGCCGATCGCGGGGTCGGCGCCGCCGACCGGCGTGGAGAGCACGGGACGGGCCACCGCGGTCAGCGGGCGCATCACGCGGAGAACCGTGGAGGCAGGAAGAGCTCGACGGGCGTCTCGGCGTTCGTGTCGGGTGCTCCCTGCCGGTGTCCGGCGGCACCGGGGCACGACGACCGACCGAGGACCTGCCTGCGGGCAGGGATCTCTCGGGGGCGGTGGTCCACGGTGAGCGCGCCCGGTCACTCACCGGGACGCAGCTCGAAGAAGGCGACCTGCGGCGGGGCGTTGATCCGGATGGGGGCCAGGCTGAAGCCGATCCCGCAGGTCACGAACATGCGGTTGCCCGCCGCGCCGTAGCCCGGCGGCGCCCAACCGTCGGCGACGATCCGCTCCTCGCTGGTCAGCGCCAGGTACGCCCAGCGTGGTGTGCCGGGGAGGGCGACCTGCCCGCAGTGCGTGTGTCCGGCGAGGGTCAGCGGGGCGCTGCCCGGCGGCAGCTGCGGGAAGACGGTCGGATTGTGCACCAGCACCACGCGGGGGGCGTCGTCGGGCACGTCGGCCAGCGCCTGGTCCACGTCGACGAGGCCGGGGGTGTCGGGACCGATACCGACGACGTGCAGCGCCGGTCCGTCCGCACCCGCGGGTCCGGGCACCGGCGCGGCCTCGTTGAGCAGGACCGGCACGCCGGCGCCCTCGAGCGCGGTCGTCAGCTCGTCGGCCGCATCGACGGCGTGGTCGTGGTTGCCGAGGACGGCGAAGGTCGGGATGCCGGAGTCCAGCAGCGGGCCGAGCAGCTCGAGCAGGGTGTCGATCTGCGCCTCGATGCTGGGGTCGGTGCTGTAGACGAAGTCCCCGCCGAGCAGGGCGACGTCGGGCTCGGCGGCGGTGATGGTGGCCACCGCCCGTTCGACCATGCCGGTGTTGGCGAACCACATGCCCAGCTAGAGGTCGGAGACGACCGCCACCTCGGTGCCCGCCAGTTCCTCGCCGACGCGGGGCAGCGGCACCTCGGCGCGCACCTCGTCGAGGACCAGGCGGGGCTCCACGAACACCCCGTAGGCGAGGACCAGCGTCAGCAGGATGCCGAGCGCGGCGCCGATCCGCTTGAGCCAGCGGCTCACGATGCCCTCCGATCGTCGGTGCCGGCGCGGACCCGGGCCAGCAGGGCGCGCAGCGCGGCGGCCACCGCGCGGGGATGGGTCAGGGGCACCATGTGGCCGGCGCCGGGAACCAGCACCAGCCGGGCCGCGGGTCCGACCCGGTCGGCGAGCCGGCGGGCGGACCTGGCCGCGAGGGTGCCGTCGGAGGTACCGGCGAGGACCAGCACGGGGACCCGGCCCAGCACGCGGACGGCAGCGTGCTCGTCGTAGGCCGCGAGGCCGGCCAGGAACGCCGACACCACCGCCAGCGGGGTGGCCGCCCAGAGATCGACCATCGCGGCGACGGCGGGTTCCGGCGGGCCGGTGGCGAACAGCCGCCTGCGCAGCCACCGCCGTCCGATCCGGCTGCGGACCAGACCGGCCCCCTGCAGCACGGGAGCGCCCAGCCACAGCAGCCGGGCGGCCACCGGACCGAGCCCGGTTCGCAGGACGAGGCGGACCGCGGAGGGCAGCACGCCGGCCCGGGCGATCGGATCCGCGGTGGTGGACAGCAGGGCCACGCCGGCCACCCGCCCGCCGAGGAGCTCCGGGCGCTCGCGCAGCAGCGCCAGGACCGCCATCCCGCCCAGCGAGTGCCCCGCCAGGACGACGGGTGCGGTGTCCGTGCACGCGTCGAGGATCCGGCCGAGGTCCCGTCCCAGCCGGCGCACGGTGGCCGACCGGGGACCGGCCCATCCGCTGCGGCCGTGCCCGCGCTGGTCGTAGCAGACCAGCCGGACCGGGCTCCGCAGCGCGGTGCGGAGCGGGTCGAACACCGACGAGTCGGCGGCCAGGCCGTGCACCAGGACGACGGTCACCGGCGCGTCGACACGGCCGGTTCGCTCGACGTGCAGCGACACGCCGTCCTCGGTGCGCACACCGCGCGGGTCGCCGTGCCGCCCGCTCGTGAGGTGCCGGGTTCCGCGGAGCCGGAGGACGATGAGAGTCACCGCCGCCGAGGCCGCGGCGAGGGCCGCCCGTCCCTTCATCGCCGGGTCTCCGCTGCCGTCCGCGTGCCCGCCCCGGCCCGGGTACCGCGCCCCGGCGGGGGGAGCAGGAGGCGGGCGCAGGCGGTCACCCACAGACCCCCCAGCAGGAGACCGGCGACGACGTCCGTCGGGTGGTGGGCGGCGACGTACACCCGGCTGGTCCCGACGGCGAGCGCGACGACGACGGGTAGGGCGAGCACCGCCCAGCCCCCGCGTCCCCGCCCGTAGGAGAGGACGAGTGCCGCGGCCGCGCCGTAGGCGGCCGCGGCGGCGGCCGCGTGACCCGAGGGTCAGCTGGCG
The DNA here is from genome assembly GCF_054050255.1 of Geodermatophilus sp. SYSU D00700. Taxonomy (NCBI): domain Bacteria; kingdom Bacillati; phylum Actinomycetota; class Actinomycetes; order Geodermatophilales; family Geodermatophilaceae; genus Geodermatophilus; species Geodermatophilus sp. SYSU D00700. The sequence continues at coordinate 52,276 of NZ_JBJGZA010000032.1, forward strand.
CCGGTCGGGAGACCCGAGGTGAGGTCGGCGACGGCCGGGCGCACCCGGTCGACGACCTGCGCGGTGATCCAGTACAGGACGACCTCGCCGGCCAGTGTGGTGGTGACGAACACGACCGGTCGCCAGCACGCGACCACGGCCAGGGCCAGCGTGGCCAGGACGAGGCCCAGGGCGACCACGATCCGGGTGCCGGCCAGGGAGCTCACCGTCTCCATGGCGGTGGTCAGCCCGCTGCTGCGGATCTCCACGAACCAGGCGACGACACCGCGGTCGACCCGGCCCAGCCAGGTGGTCGGCAGGAGGCCGGTCACCAGCAGGCCGAGCCCGGTGAGCAGTCCGGCCAGCACGAGCGCGACGACGGCGAGCCGGGCCGCGGGGGGGGGGGGGGGGGGGGGGGGGGGGGGGGGGGGGGGGGGGGGGGGGGGGGGGGGGGGGGGGGGGGGGGGGGGGGGGGGGGGGGGGGGGGGG
>NZ_JBJGZA010000033.1:0-51057 GCF_054050255.1 Geodermatophilus sp. SYSU D00700
CACCCGCCCCTGCACAACCCCCGCGCCCCCCCCCCCCCCCCACCCCGCCGGGCCCCCGCCGCGGCGCCCCACCCCCGGGGGCCCCGACGAGAGGAGTCCGGCTGTGCGCAGCACGGCGGCGAAGGTGGCCCTGGGCACGGTCGCGGCGACGCAGGCCGTCGCGGCGGCGGCCGTCGCAGGTGTCCTCGTGGCGATGCCGGTGGGAGTGGAGGGGGCCGGCGCGGTGCTCGCCGAGCTGCAGGGGCACACGCGGACCACGTCCCGCGCCGAGGCGGCGGAGACCCCGAGGGGAACGGTGCCCTACTGGACCCGCGCGGTGGGCTCCGCCGTCACCGTAGTCCGCCCCGGCGTGGCCTCCGGTGCCGACGACCGGAGCGTGCGCGTGGACATGGACCTCGCACCCGGCGCCGCTCCTCCCGCGGAGTGCAGGCCCGTGGCGCAACCCGGTCCGCCGTGGGACGGCGGCGGCTCGTGGCCCGACCTGAGCGGCGAGCGGGTGCTCCTGTGCGAGGGCTGGGCGACCGTCGTCGTCGACGGCCGTCTCTACGCCTGGACCGTCGGGCACCCGCAGGGCTGACGCGCCGTCCTCCCTCACCGCAGGGCGTCCTCCCCCACGTCCCACCGCGAGGGAGGACGCCCCACGATCAGGTCACCTGATCGTGGCGCACGCCGCCACCGCCTCAGCCGGCCAGCCGGGCGGCGCGCTCGGCCACCTCGGCCCGCAGCGCCTCGGCGTCCACGCCGGTGACCGTCCCACCGGCGACGACCTGCCGGCCCCCGACCCACACGTCGCGGACCAGCCGGGAGACGCCGGACCAGACCAGGTGGGTCAGCAGGTCCGCGGCATCGCCCACCGGCTCGAAGGCGAGGTCGCGGGTGTCGACGTGCACCAGGTCGGCCCGCCGCCCGGCCTCGACCTGGCCCAGGTCGGGCCGGCCGATCGCGTCCGCGGCCGCGCCGGTGGCCAGCCAGAACGCCTCGGCGGCGGTGAGCGCGGTGGCATCCCGGCCGGCGAGCCGCGCCAGCTGGGCGGCCAGCCGGACGTCGGCGAGCAGGTCCAGCCCGTCGTTGGAGGCCGGCCCGTCGGTGCCCAGGCCGACCCGGATGCCGCGGTCGAGCATGTCCCGCACCCGGGCGACGCCGCTGGCCAGCTTGGCGTTGCTCGCCGGGCAGTGCGCGACGGCGACGTCGTACTCGGCCCACAGCTCCAGGTCGGCGTCGTCCATGTGCACGCAGTGCGCGGCCAGCACCCGACCGCCCAGGACGTCGTGCGCGGCCAGCAGCGCCGGCACCGACGCTCCGTGCGTGGCCAGCAGGTCGGCGCCCTCGGTGGCGGTCTCGGCCACGTGCAGGTGCAGCAGCAGCCCGTGCTCGCGGCACAGCTCGGCGGCCCGCCGCAGCAGCGGCAGGGGCACGGTGTAGGCCGCGTGCGGGCCCAGCCCGTACTCGACGGTGCCGTCGTCGCCGACCCCGGCGGCCAGCTCGACGGCCGCGGCCATCTGCTCCTCCAGGGGCGGCATCCCCGGCAGCGGCACCATGGGCGCCGGGATCACCGCGCGGGCGCCGGTCCTGCCGACCGCCGCGGCGATCCGCTCCGGCGAGAAGTACATCTCCACACTGGTGGTCACCCCGCCGCGCAGCATCTCCGCCGACGCGGCGGTCATGGCCACCTCGACGTCGTCAGGCGTCAGCCGGGCCTCCCGCGGCCACATCACCTCGCGCAGCCAGCGGTCCAGCGGCAGCCCCTCGCCCTGGCCGCGGAACAGCACCATCGGCGCGTGCGAGTGGGCGTTGACCAGTCCCGGCACGAGCAGCCCGGGCAGGTCCACGACCTCGGCGTCCCCGGGCGGCGGGGCGTCGGCAGCCGGCCCGGTCCACATGATCCGGCCGTCCTCGACGTCGACGACGGCGTCCGGGACGACGGTGCCGGACCGGTCCCCCACGACGACGGCCCGGGCGGCGAGTCGCTGGCGCATGGCCGAACGCTAGCCCCAGCGGCCCCGTCGGTCCGGCCGACGTCCGGGCAGGTCGCCGGAGGCGCCCTTACCGTGGGGACATGTCGTTCCTCGCCGCCGCGGCCTCCTCCGACCAGGGCGGGATCACCGGCTGGCTGCTCGAGCTGGTCGAGACCCTCGGACCCGTCGGCGTCGGGTTCTCCATCCTGCTGGAGACGGTGATCCCGCCGATCCCCAGCGAGGCCGTGCTCGGCCTGGCCGGCGTGCTCATCAACGACGGCCAGATGGACATCGTGCCGGTCATCCTGTTCGCGACGCTGGGCTCGGTGCTCGGTGCGGTCTTCTTCTACTACGTCGGCCGCGCACTGGGCCCGCGCCGCTCGCACGCCTTCCTCGACCGCCTCCCGCTGGTCGAGACCGCCGACGTCGACCGGACCTTCGCCTGGTTCGAGCGGCACGGCCGCTCGGCGGTGTTCTTCGGCCGGATGGTGCCGATCGTGCGCAGCTTCATCTCCGTGCCCGCCGGCGTCGTGAGGATGCCGTTCCTGCAGTTCGTGCTCTACTCCGCCGCCGGCAGCCTCATCTGGAACAGCCTGCTGGTCACCCTCGGCGTGCTCGCGGGCGACTTCATCCAGGACAACCTCAAGTACTTCGACTACCTCGTCGTCGGCGTGTTCGTCGTCGGCATCGGCTACCTGGTGACCAAGCGGCTCAAGGACGTCCGTCAGCGCCGTCAGCGCGAGGCCACCGTCGGCCGGCCCGACGGCGGCCGCCCGGCCGCGTGAGCCGGGGCCGTCCGGAGGTCGTCGCGCTCGACGTCAACGAGACCCTGCTCGACCTCTCCCCCGTCGGCGCCGCGCTGGTCGAGACCGGGCACCCGGCGCACCTGCTGCCCACGGTCTTCGGCCGCACGCTGGCGACCGGCTTCGCCGCCACCGTGGCCGGCGCCTGGCTGCCCTTCCGCGCCGCCTTCGAGTCGGCGCTGGCGCAGGTCACCGAGCTGTCCGCGGCCGACGTCACGCGCGTGGCCGACACCTTCCTGGAGCTCGTCCCGCACCCCGACGTCGAGCCCGCGCTGCGCCGGCTGGCGGCGGCCGGCGTGCGGGTGGTGACGCTGTCGCACGGCTCTCCCGGGGTGGCCGAGGCCGGCCTCGAGCGCGGCGGGATCGCGCCGCTGGTCGAGCGGACGCTGACCAGCGAGACCGTCCGCGCGTGGAAGCCCTCGCGGGAGGCCTACCTGTGGGCCGCCGGCGCCTGCGGCGTGCCGCCGGAGCGGATGGCGCTGGTAGCCGCGCACGGCTGGGACGCCCTCGGAGCCGAACGGGCGGGGCTGACCGGGGCCTGGTTCCCGCGCAGCGAGCGCGTGTACCCGCCGGCGTTCCCCGCGCCGACCGTCGTCGCCGCCGACCTGGCCGGCGCGGTCGACGCCCTGCTGGCGCTGTGAGCTCGCCGGCGCTGGTCGACACCCCGCTCGGCCCGGCCGCGGTGCACGCCGACGGCCCGGTCGCGGGGGCCCGCGGCACGCTCGTGCTCGGCCACGGCGCCGGTGGCGGGGTGGCCTCCGCCGACCTGGTCGCCGTCAGCGGCTCCGCGGTCGCGGCCGGTTGGCGGGTGCTGCGGGTGGAGCAGCCGTGGCGGGTGGCCGGGAAGCGGATCGCGCCGGCCCCGCCGAGTCTCGACGTCGCCTGGACCGCCGTGCTCGACGCGCTGCGGGCCGGCGGCACGCTGACCGGGCCGCTGGTGTTCGGCGGCCGCAGCGCCGGCGCGCGGGTCGCCTGCCGGACCGCGGCGGGCGCCGGCGCCGACGGCGTGCTCTGCCTGGCGTTCCCGCTGCACCCGCCGGGCCGCCCCGAGCGCAGCCGGGCGGGCGAGCTGACCGGCGCCGCGGTGCCCGTGTGCGTCGTGCAGGGCGAGACCGACGCCTTCGGCCGCCCGGAGGAGGTCGCCGCGGTGCTCACCGGCGTGCCGACCGCGTCGGTCTACGCGGTGCCGGGCGACCACTCGCTGGGCCGGGCGCCCGAGGTGGTGGCCGCCGCGGCGACCTCGTGGCTGGAGGACCTGCTCGGCAGCTGATCATCGGCTGCGTGCACGCGACACGCGCGGACACGCCGCGGAACCGTGCACGCAGCCGGTGATCGACACCCAGGGGGTCGTCAGCGACGGCGGCGCCGGACGGCGAACAGGACCAGCAGCAGCACCGCCAGCACGCCCGCCGCGGGTCCGGCGTAGCGGGCCACCGCGGCGCCGCCCGCCACCTCGAGCAGGTCGATCGGCTCGGGCTCGGCGACCGGCTGGTCGCGCACCGTCGCTGCCGCCGGGGTGCTCCGCGGCGGGGCGCCGGTGGCCGGGCGGCTCGGCGGGGCGGTGTTGCCCGACGGCGGCGTGCTGGGCGCCCGGCCCACCGCGGCCACCGGCGCGGTGTCGGTGGCCGACGGCGTGCTGTCCGCGGCCACGGGAGCGTCGTCGGCGCCGACCGCCGAGATGGAGACGGTGTCCGTCGCGCCCACCGGCGTGATCGGCGCGGTGTCGGTGGGCGGCGGCGGGGCATCGGCGGTCGAGGTGCCCGACGACACCGCGTCGGTGGCCGCGGCCGCCGCCTCGCGGGCCTTCGTGCCGGCCTTGCGCACCGTCGCCGCGGCGGCGTTGTCCCCCGGCACCTGCTCGACGGACTGGGCGACCTCCTCGGCCGCCCCGGTCGCGGTGGCGGCGACCTTCCCCGCCACGGTCGGCTCCTGCTTGCCGGCGGCCGCAGCGGCGTCGACGGTCACGTCGTCGCCGCTGGCGAGCTGGGCGGCGAGCTTGTCGGCGAACTGGCCCAGCAGCTTGTTGCCGACGTCGGTCATGACACCGCGGCCGAACTGCGCCGGCCGGCCGGTGATGTTGAGGTCGGTCAGCACGTCGACCCGGGTGGTGCTGCCCTCCTCCTTGAGCTGGGCGGTGATGAGGGCGGCGGCGGTCCCGTTGCCCCGCTGGTCCTTGCCGCGGCCGTCGATGACCGCGCGGTGCGCGGCCTCGTCCTTCTCGACGAACGACGCCTTGCCCTGGTAGGTCAGGTTGATCGGGCCGAGCTTGACCTTGACCCGGCCGGTGAACGAGTCACCCTCGACCGAGTCCAGGGCCGCCCCGGGCATGCAGGGGGCGATGCGCTCGATGTCGAGCAGCACCCGCCAGGCCTCGTCGACGGGGACGGGGACGGTGAAGGAGTTCTCCAGCTGCACGGTGCGACCTCCGGGGTGGGGAACGGACCTCGGCCGGTCCGCCCGGGCAGGGGCGGGCCGGCCGAGGGCGGGCGGGTGCCGGGTTGTGTCGGAAACTACAACCCGGCGGCGGCGGTCACCGCCCGGCGGGTCAGCACCTGCGCGAGGTGCTGGCGGTAGTCGGCCTGCGCGTTGAGGTCGCTGCTCGGGCTGGTGCCCTCGGCGGCCGAGTGGGCCGCCGCGGCGACCGCGTCCGGTGACGCCGACGCCCCGGCGAGGGCCGCCTCGGTGGCCGCGGCGCGCAGCGGGACCGGGCCCATGTTGGTCAGCCCGATGCGCGCCTCGGCGATGTGCCCGTTCTCCCGCCGCACCGCCGCGGCGACCGCGACGATCGACCAGGCCTGCGCCACGCGGTTGAACTTCTGGTAGCGCACGCCCCAGTCCCCGGCGAGCTTGGGCACCCGGATCTCGACGAGCACCTCCCCCTCGTCGAGGGCGGTGGTGAGGTAGTCGACGAAGAACTCGCTCGCCGGGACGGTGCGCCGCCCCCCGGGCCCGGCGACCACCATCTCGGCGTCCAGGGCCAGCGCCACCGCGGGCAGGTCACCGGCCGGGTCGGCGTGCGCCAGCGCTCCGCCGAAGGTGCCCCGCCGGCGGGTCTGCCGGTCGGCCACCGTCTCGGTCGCCTCGGCGATGAGCCGCGCGTGCCGGGCGATCAGCGGGTCGGCGATGACCTCCGCGTGGGTGGTCATCGCGCCGATCACCAGCACGTCGCCCTCCTCGCGGACGCCGCGCATCTCGGCGACCCGGCCGAGGTCGACGATCGTCTCCGGCGCGGCCAGCCGCAGCCGCATGACCGGGATGAGCGACTGCCCGCCGGCCATGACCTTGACGTCCTCACCGCCCTGGGCGACCGCCTGGACGGCCTCCTCGACGGTGGTCGGCCGGACGTACTCGAACGGTGCGGGGATCACAGGTCACCTCCGGAGGACGACGTGCCGGTGGACGGCGCCTGGGCCGACTCGGCCCCCTGCGCGTTCGTCTTGGCGGTGGCCCGGTCCCCGCCGTCGCCACCCTCGTGGACGGCCCGCCAGACCCGTTCCGGGGTCAGGGGCATGCGGATGTCGCGCACCCCGAGGTGCCGGACGGCGTCGAGGGCGGCGTTGACCACCGCAGGCGTGCTCGCGATGGTGCCCGCCTCGCCGACCCCCTTCGCGCCGATCGGGTTGCCCGGCGCCACGTGGACCGTGTTGTCGGTGTCGAAGTGCGGCAGGTCGGCGGCCGAGGGGACCAGGTAGTCGACGAAGGTGCCGGTGGTGAGGTTGCCGTCGGCGTCGTAGACGGCCTCCTCGTAGAGCGCCTGCGCGATGCCCTGCGCCAGGCCGCCGTGGATCTGCCCCTCGACGATCAGGGGGTTGACGATCGTGCCCACGTCGTCGACGCAGGCGTACTTGCGGATCGTCACCATCCCGGTGTCGGTGTCGACCTCCAGGGCGCAGATGTGCGTGCCGTGGGGGAAGGAGAAGTTCACCGGGTCGAAGGTCGCCTCCGCGTCGATCGACGGCTCGACGTCCTCCGGGTAGTTGTGCGCCGCGAAGACGGCCAGGGCGATCTCCTGGATCGACAGGCCGGTGCCCGGCGTGCCGCGGACGGTGAACTTCCCGCCGGAGAAGTCCAGGTCGTCCTCGTTGGCCTCGAGCAGGTGGGCGGCGACCCTGCGGGCCTTGGCGATCACCTTGTCGGCGGCCTTGACGACGGCGGTGCCGCCGACGACCAGCGAGCGCGAGCCGTAGGTGTCCATGCCCTTGGGCGCGACGGCGGTGTCGCCGTGCAGGACCTCGACGTCCTCGAACGGCACGCCGAGCTGGTCGGCGACCAGCTGGCTCCACGCCGTCTCGTGGCCCTGGCCGTGCGGCGTGGAGCCGGTGACGACCTCGACCTTGCCGGTGGGCAGCATCCGGATCGACGCCGACTCCCAGCCGCCCGCGCCGTAGGACAGCGAGCCGAGCACCCGGGAGGGGGCCAGGCCGCACATCTCGGTGAAGGTGGAGAAGCCGATGCCCAGCTGCACCGGGTCGCCGGACTCGCGGCGGCGGCGCTGCTCCTCGCGGAGCTCGTCGTAGCCGATGAGCTCCAGGGCCCGCTGCGTGGCGCCCTCGTAGTCGCCGCTGTCGTACTCCAGGCCCGCCACGGTGGTGAACGGGAACTCCTCGGCCCGGATCCAGTTCCGGCGGCGCACCTCCAGCGGGTCCATGCCCAGCTCGGTGGCGAGCTCGTCCATGATCCGCTCGACGGCGAACGTGGCCTCGGGCCGGCCGGCGCCGCGGTAGGCGTCGGTGGGCACCTTGTTGGTGAAGATCCCGTCGCACTCGAACCGGTAGGCCGGGAACTTGTAGATGCCCGGGAACATGAACGCGCCCAGCGCCGGGACGCCGGGGGTGATCAGCCGCAGGTAGGAGCCCATGTCGGCGAGGATCCGCACCTTGAGGCCCTTGACGTGGCCCTCGCGGTCGGCGGCGACCTCGACGTACTGGATCTGGTCGCGGCCGTGGTGGGCGGTCATCAGCGACTCGCTGCGGGTCTCGGTCCACTTGACCGGCTTGCCCAGCCGCCGCGCGATCAGGAGCGCGAGGATCTCCTCGGGGTTGACCTGCAGCTTGCCGCCGAAGCCGCCGCCGACGTCGGGGGCGACGACGCGCAGCTTGTGCTCCGGGATGCCGGTGACCATCGCCAGCATCACCCGCAGCACGTGCGGGATCTGGGTGGCCGACCACATCGTGAAGTTGTCGCCCTGCGGCTGGACGACCACCGAGCGCGGCTCCATGAACGCCGGGATCAGCCGCTGGTTGACGAACCGCCGGCTGACGACGACGTCCGCGGAGGCGAAGGCCTCGTCGGTGTCGGTGCCCGTGCCGGCCTCGCCGGCGTCGAAGACGAAGTGGTAGCTGGTGTTGGTGTCGAGGTGGTCGTGGCAGAGCTCGGCCTCCTGCCGGACCGCCTCCTCCATGTCCAGGATCGGCGGCAGCAGGTCGTAGTCGACGTCGACCAGCTCGATGGCGTCGGCGGCCGCGGCCCGCGACCGGGCGACGATGACCGCGACGGCCTCGCCGACGTGGTTGACCTCCTCGACGGCGATCGAGGGGTGGCCGGGGTTGAGCATCTCCGGCGTCACCGGCCAGGCGCAGGGGATCGAGCCCTGCTCCTCGGCGAGGTCGCGGCCGGTGTAGACGGCGACGACGCCCGGCGCCTCGAGCGCGGCGCTGACGTCGACGTTCGTGATCTTCCCGTGGGCCACGGGGCTGCGGACCACGGCCATGTGCAGCATCCCGGGCAGGACCATGTTGTCGGTCCAGGTGGTCCGCCCGGTGATCAGGCGGGCGTCCTCCTTGCGGCGGCGGGCCTTCCCGACCTCCTTCTCCGGGCCGGGGGTCTGGGTGGTGGCCGCGTCCTCGGTGACCGTCACGACTGCGCTCCCAGGGTCTCGGAGGTGCCCGACATCTCGCCGGCGGCCTGCTGCACCGCGCGGACGATGTTCTGGTAGCCGGTACAGCGGCAGAGGTTGCCCTCGATGCCCTCGCGGACCTCGTCCTCGCTGGGGGCCGGGTTCTCCTTCAGCAGGTCGATCGAGGCCATGATCATCCCGGGCGTGCAGAAGCCGCACTGGAGACCGTGCATCTCGTGGAACGCCTTCTGCACCGGGTGCAGGGCGCCGGCGCTGCCGATGCCCTCGATGGTGGTGACCTCGGCGCCGTCGGCCTGCACGGCCAGGACGGTGCACGACTTCACCGCCTGCCCGTCGAGGTGCACGGTGCAGGCGCCGCAGTTGCTGGTGTCGCAGCCGACGACGGTGCCGACCTTGCCGAGCGCCTCGCGCAGGTGGTGGACCAGCAGGGTCCGGGGTTCGACCTCGTCGGTGTAGGTCACGCCGTCGACCCGCATGCTCACCCGTGTCATGGATCCTCCGCTTGGTTGCAGGGGGCGAGTGCACCCGGTGGCCGGGTGCTCCACGGCGGAGTCAACCAACGCGAGAGTGACTTAGGCCACGCTTACCTGCGGTTCGGGGTGGGCCCGTTCCGCGGATGCGGAGCTGTACCACGTCACGACCCGCGCGTGCGGTCGCGCCCGCCCGGGGCGTCGCCGCAGTGGAGAGGTTGCAGGCCCGTTGCAGCGGGGGCTCAGGCCGCCGGGACGGCGCGCAGCTCCCGGCGTCGCAGCAGCGCGCTGGCGGTCAGGGCGACCAGCCCCAGCCCGGCCAGCCCGGCGCCCACCAGGCTCGGCGCGGTGTAGCCGTACCCCGCGGCGATGACCAGGCCGCCGAGCCAGGCCCCGAGCGCGTTCGCGGCGTTCAGCGCCGAGTGGTTGAGCGCGGCGCCGAGCATCTCGGCCTCCCCGGCGACCTCCATGAGCCGCAGCTGCAGGCAGACGACGAGCGTCGAGGCGCTCACGGCGAGCAGGAAGACGACGGCCAGCAGCGTCGGGGCGGTGGTCGTGGCGGGGGCGACGAGCAGGAGCAGCACGGCCAGCGCGACGAAGGTGCCGACCATCGACCGGAACAGCGCCAGGTCGGCCAGCCGCCCGCCCAGCGCGGTGCCGATCACCCCGCCGACACCGAAGGCGAGCAGCACCCACGGGACGGCGCCCCGGGACAGGCCGGTGACCTCGGTGGTCAGCGGCGCGATGTAGCTGTAGAGCGCGAACATGCCGCCGAAGCCGACGGTGGCGACGGTGAGGGTGAGCAGCACCTGCGGCCGGCGCAGCGCGCCGAGCTCGCCCCGCACGGTGGCGTGCGGGTCGCCGGGGGTGGCGGGCACGACGGCCGGCAGCGCGGCCAGGGTGAGCAGGGCGAGGACGACGACGGCCCAGTACGCCGAGCGCCAGCCGAGGGTCTGCCCCAGCCAGGTCGCGGCCGGGACGCCGGCCACGGTGGCCACCGCCAGGCCGAGCATCACCGTGCTGATCGCGCGGCCGCGCAGCGCCGCCGGCACGAGCGAGGCGGCGACCAGCGAGGCGACCCCGAAGTAGGCGCCGTGCGGGAGGCCGCTGACGAAGCGGGCGAGCAGCAGCGTCGTCGACCCGGGCGCCACCGCGCTGAGCACGTTGCCGGCGAGGAAGGCGGCCATCAGCCCGACCAGCAGCCCCCGGCGCGGCAGCCGGGCACCCAGCGCGGCGATGACCGGGGCGCCGACGACCACGCCCAGCGCGTACGCGGAGATGACGTGGCCCGCCGTCGGGATGTCCACACCGACGCCGGCGGCGATGTCGGGCAGCAGGCCCATGGTGACGAACTCGGTGGTGCCGATGGCGAAGCCGCCCAGCGCCAGCGCCCCCAGGGCGACGGCGACCCGCGGGGTGGCGAGCGAGGGCGGGCGGGCGGCGGGCAGGGCGGCGGTGCGGGCACTCACGTAGCCGTGCCAAGAGAACCGGGCGGGGCCGCATTCCCGTCCCGGGCGGGTCGCCTCAGCCGCGGGAGGACCGGCGCAGGGCCAGCAGGTGCGCCGCGACGGCGGCCCGGCGCGGGGAGCCGGTGGGCAGCGCCTCGAGGCAGGCCTGCCAGGCGGCGGCGTCGTCGCGCGCCTCCGGCAGGGCGGTCCAGCGCAGCAGCAGCTCCGGCCGGCGGCTGCGCAGCACCGCCGCGCGCAGGGCCGCGGAGGTGCGGCGGCGGGCGGCGACGACGCCCGGCGCGGCCGAGCGGGGCAGCACCGGCCCGGGATAGCCGTCCAGCGCCGCGCCGGGGGCGCCGCGGTCGAGGGCGGCCCGCACCCGGTCGAGGTCGCTGTCCAGCCGGCCGAGCAGCCGGTAGGGGCGCGAGCCGACGAGGTCGGCGCCCACCAGCCGGCGCAGCCGGGACAGCTCGGCCCGGACGGTGACCGTGGCGGTGGCCCCGGCGTGGCACTCGGCGGCCAGCCGCTCGGCGCTGCGGCCCTCACCGGTGACGGCGGCCTCGGCGAGCAGCAGGAGCAGCTCGGAGTGGCGCAGCGAGAGCTCGACCGGCCCGGCGGGCAGGGTCAGCCGGGCGCGCTCGCGACCGAGCACCTCCAGCAGCGGAGCGGACACCCGGGCCGGCGCGGGGCGCAGCGGCCCGCGGGACTGCTCCTCGCGGTGCAGCCAGCGCAGCTCGGACTCCACGGCCGCCACGGTGGCGCGGACGAGGGTGAGCACGTGCGGGCTGGCCACGTGATCGCCGCCGGTGACGTCGATGGCGCCGAGCAGGACGCCGGTCACCGGGTGGTGGACCGGTGCGGCCGAGCAGCTCCACGGCTGCACCGGGCGGCGGTAGTGCTCGCTGCCGTAGATCTGCACCGGGTGGTCGAGGGCCAGCGCCGTCCCCGGGGCGTTGGTGCCGGCGACCTCCTCGGCCCAGCGGGAGCCCGGGACGAAGTTCATGCCCTCGGCGAGGCTGCGCAGCCGCCGGTCGCCCTCCACCCACAGCATCCGGCCGTCGGCGTCGGTGACGGCCACGATCATCCGGTCGGCCTCGGCGTCCTCGACCAGCAGCCGGCGGATGACCGGCAGCACGGCCGCGAGCGGGTGGGCGGCGCGGTGGGCGTCGAGGTCGTCGTCGAGGAGGTCGACCGGCGGTCCCTGGCCGTCGGGGTCGACGCCGCTGCCGAGGCTGCGCCGCCAGGAGTCCCAGACGACCGACCGCACGGCGGGACGGGGCGGGGGCGCGCCGCGGGTCACCAGCGTCTCGTGCGCGGCCCGCAGCTGCCGGGTCAGCCCGGGGGTGGGCCGGCCGCCGGGCAGGGCGAGCCACGGGCTGACGCCGGTCACGGCGCGCTCCCCGACGTGTGGCTCATGGTCCGCCCATGGTGACCCCTGTCACGGGGTCCGCGCCAGGCACCCCCGCCGCAGGTCAGCCGCCCGGTGGGCGGGCGGGCAGGAGCGCCCGCGCGGACCCGGCCCGCAGCGCGCCCGCCCACAGCCCGGCACCGTAGGCGAGGTCCTCCAGCCGCCGGGCCACGGCGAAGCGCGGCAGGTCCACCTCGGCCCGGTGCGGCCACCACCCGAGCACCGCGTCGGCCACGGCGACGGCGGCCGCCGCGCGCCGGGCCCGGGGGTACGCCGCGGCGGCCACGGCGGTCAGCGGCCAGTGGTGGCGGGTGGCCGCGCGGGCCAGCGTGCGCACGCCCGCGGCGGTGCCGCGCAGCACCAGCCCGGCGGCCAGGCCGTACGGGGGCCGCCCGCCGGCGGGCGCCAGCCGCCGGGCCAGGGCGGCCGCGGCGACGGCGAGGACCCCGGCCGCGGCCGCCCGGCCGGGCCACCCGCCGGCGAGGGCCAGCCCCACGGCCGCCGCCGACCAGGGGCTGACGACCACGGGGGCGACCAGCGCCCCGTGCCGTGCGGCCAGTGGTGCGGCGCCGGTGCCGTAGACGCCGCGGCGGCGCAGCCACGCCGCGGTCGAGGACGGGTGCTCGTGCGCGACCCGCGCGGCCGGGTCGTAGCGGACCCGCCAGCCGGCCGCGGTCAGCCGCCAGACCAGGTCGACGTCCTCGGCCACCGGCATCGCGGCGTCGAAGCCCGCGCCGAGGGCCGCCCGCCGGGCCAGCAGGGCGGCGCTCGGCACGTACGAGAGCGCGGTCAGGGGCGCGACGCGCGCCGGGTCCGGCCCCATGTCCAGCGCGCTGACCGCCGTCTCGTAGGCGGTGGTCCAGCCCGGCCGCGCCGGCGGCAGCGCGACGACCCGCGGCGCCACCACGGCCAGCCGCGGGTCGGCCAGGTGCGGCAGCAGCACGTCCAGCCAGCCGGGCAGCGGCACGCAGTCGGAGTCGAGGAAGGCCACGACGCCGGTGGTCGCCGCGCGCAGCCCGGTGTCGCGCGCCGCGGCCGGGCCGAGGGACCGTCCGTGCCGGAGCACCTCGGCGCCGCCCGGGGCGGTGACCGCGGCGAGGGCGCCGGGGTCGGCCGAGCCGTCGTCGACGACGAGCACCCGCACGCCCGCGGTGGCCGGGTCGGCGCGCAGCGCGGCCAGCAGCCGCGCGACGCCGCCCGCACGGTCCCGGACCGGGACGACGACGGTGACCTCGCCGGGACCGGGCGCGGGACCGGCGGGCTCGGGGACGGCGACGCCGGCGTCGAGCAGCCGGGCCGCCAGCGCGGCCGTCGCCGCCGATGAGACCACGAGCCGGTCGCCGTCGAGCAGGCCGCGGGCGGCCGGGGCGAGCCGGAGCAGCCGCAGCGGTGAGCCGCCGAGCAGCGCCGCGCCGTCCTCCAGCCACCGGGTGCCCGCGGCGAGCCGGACCGCGTAGCCGTCGGGCAGCCGGGCGTCCGGTGGCGGCGGGACGGTCACCCGGCCAGGACGTCGTCGGCGGTGGTGATCTCGACCAGCGGGGCGTAGAGGCCCATCAGGCCCAGCGCCTTGCGGTGGTCGTCGTCGCTGCTGCCCGCGCAGGCGTCGGCGGCCACGCGCACCGGCACGCCGGCGTCGGCGGCGGGCAGCACGGTGGAGACGACGCAGCAGTCGGTGGCCACGCCGGCCACGGTCAGCGGGCCGGCGCCCACCAGCCCGGCCAGCTCCGGACCCCACTTGCCGAAGGTGGTGGCGGTGACCACGTGGGCCGGGCCGGGGTCCTCGACCAGGTCCCACAGCGGCGCGTCGGGCGGCTGCAGCGCGAAGGGCCACTGCTCGTAGTAGGCCACCCAGGCCCCGGTGGGCTGCCGCGGCGCCACGAACCGGGTGAGGACGACCCGCTGGCCGAAGGCGGCCACCAGGTGCTGGATGCGCGGGTGCGCCTCGGCGAAGCGGGGCGCCGCCCACGGGGAGTCCGGGTCGGCGAACACCCGCTGCGCGTCGACCACGACCAGCCAGCCGGGGATCTCTGCCACGGCCGGACCCTAGCCGCGCCGCGGAGCGCCCACCCGACTGAGGTTAGGCTCACCTGAGTAGTCCCACCCGGAGGAGCCCCCGATGTCCCACGCCCTGTCCCGGCGCGCCGCCCTGCTCGCGGCCGCCCTGACCACCGCCGCGTCCCTCGCGGCGTGCGGATCCGACGACGCCGGCGAGGGGGCGGGGTCGGCGGCGTCGGCCGGTGGCGGCAGCGGGGAGTTCCCCGTCACCGTGAGCACCGCGTTCGGCGACGTCGAGGTCGAGGAGGAGCCGCAGCGGGTGGTGGCACTGGGCTGGTCGGACGCCGAGACCGCGCTGGCGCTGGGCGTGCAGCCGGTCGGCGCCAGCGACTGGCTGGCCTTCGGCGGCGAGGGCGTGGGCCCGTGGGCCGAGGGGCGGTACGACGAGGCGCCGGAGATCATCGACACGCTCGAGCCCAGCCTGGAGGCGATCGCCGCGCTGGAGCCCGACCTCATCCTCGACACCCGCTCCGACGGCACCCAGGAGCGCTACGACTCCCTCAGCGCGATCGCGCCGACCGTCGGCGCCCCCGAGGGCGTGGGCGCCTACCAGACCACGTGGCAGCAGCAGCTCGACCTGGTCGGCCGGGCGCTGGGCCGCGCCGACGAGGCCGCGCAGCTGCAGGCCGACGTCGAGCAGACCTTCGCCGACGCCGCGGCCGCGCACCCGGAGTTCGACGGCACCGAGGTCGCCGTCGGCGCGTACACCTCCGAGGGCTTCGGCGCCTACGTCCGCGGCGACACCCGGGTCGACTTCATGGAGGCGCTCGGCTTCACCAACAAGCCGGCCGTCCAGGACCTCGCCACGGAGAACTTCTACGTGCCGGTCTCCGAGGAGCAGGTCTCGCTGCTCGACGCGCCGCTGACCGTCGTCTTCCCGATCTTCGTCGACCCGGCGCAGATCACCGCGAGCCCGCTGTGGCAGACGCTGGGCTCGGTGCAGCAGGGCAACGCCGTCGTCCTGGAGGACCCGACGCTGGTCAACGCCTTCTCCAGCGGCTCGGCCCTGGGCCAGCAGTACGCGCTCGAGCAGGCCGTCCCGCTGTTCGCGCAGGCCCTGCAGCCCTGACCCCGGTCAGACCACAGGAGGCCGTCCCGGCACCGCCGGGGCGGCCTCCTGCGTCCGCACCGCCCCCCGGCGCAGCGCCAGGGTGCCCAGCAGCCCGACGAGGAAGGCGGCCAGCACGCCGAGGTTGGCGAAGGCCCAGTCGCCCTCCCGGCCGCCCAGCCCCAGCGGACCGAGCAGGTAGCCCTGCCAGTCCAGCCAGCCGGCCAGCGAGTTGGTGACCAGCCCCCAGCCGAGCACGGTCCCGGCCGCCAGGAGGACCAGCGGCACCGCCGGGGCGGCGCCGTAGCGGCCGCGGGGGTCGTAGAGGTCGGCCTCGGCGTAGGCCCGGCGGCGCAGCGCGAGGTCGCCCAGGAACACGCCGCACCAGGCGGCGATCGGCACGCCCAGGGTGATGAGGAACCCCTGGAACTGCACGAAGAACCCGCCGGTCGCGACGAAGACGACCCAGATCGCGCCGAGCACCATGAGGGCGCCGTCGATGCCCGCCGCGACCGGGCGGGGCACCCGGATGCCGGCGGCGAGCAGCGAGAGGCCGGACGAGTAGATGTCCAGCAGCGCGCCGCCGACCAGGCCGAGCACCGCCACCACGACGAACGGCACGAGGAACCACGTCGGCAGCAGGCCGGCCAGCGCGCCGATCGGGTCCGCGCCGATCGCCCCCGACAGCTCCGGGTCCGACGCCGCCAGCAGCAGCCCGGTGCCCAGCAGCACGACCGGGGCCAGCGCGCCGCCGAACGTCGTCCAGCCGACGACGCCGCGGGTGGACGCCGCGCGCGGCAGGTAGCGGGAGTAGTCGGCGGCCGCGTTGACCCAGCCGAAGCCGTACCCGGTCATGGCCAGCACCAGGGCGCCGACG
Source organism: Geodermatophilus sp. SYSU D00700 (assembly GCF_054050255.1). Classification (NCBI taxonomy): domain Bacteria; kingdom Bacillati; phylum Actinomycetota; class Actinomycetes; order Geodermatophilales; family Geodermatophilaceae; genus Geodermatophilus; species Geodermatophilus sp. SYSU D00700. Next base: position 15,922 of record NZ_JBJGZA010000033.1, read on the forward strand.
ACGGCCGCCGCCGAGCCGGCCGGGACGGCCGTGACCGCCGACCACTCCACCGAGTCGGCCACCAGGACCACGTAGACGACGGTCAGCACGCCGCCGACCACGGTGATGACCGTCTGCATGCGGATGATCGCGTCGAAGCCGAGGACGCCGCCGGCCACCACCAGGGCGGCGACGACGAGCAGCGCGACCACCTGGGTCGCCGTCCCCCCGCTCCAGCCGAGCTGGCCGAAGACCGTGGCGGTGGCGAGGGTGGCCAGGCTGACCAGCACCGTCTCCCAGCCGACGGTGAGCACCCAGGACAGCACCGCGGGGACCCGGTTGCCGTGCACGCCGAAGGCGGCGCGGCTGAGCACCAGGGTGGGCGCCGAGCCACGCTTGCCGGCGATCGCGACCAGGCCGCAGAGCAGGAAGGACACCACGATCCCGACGACACCGGCGACGAGCGCCTGCGCGGCGGAGATGCCGAAGCCGAGCAGGAACGAGCCGTAGGCCAGGCCGAGCACGCTGACGTTGGCGCCGAACCACGGCCAGAACAGCGAGCGCGGGGCGCCGTGGCGCTCCTCCTCGGCGATGACGTTGATGCCGTTGGTCTCGACGGCTCCCCGCCCGGGGGACGCGCCGGTCCCCTCGTCCACGGCCTGCCGCTGCGCCATCGGGACCTCCTCGCTCGGCGGGACCGCGGGGGGCGGGCCCGTCCCCGGCCATCCTCCTGTCCCGGGCGGGCGGCGGCCCGCGCAGCCGCGTCCGGCGGTCAGCCGCGCAGCCGCCCGTCCTCCCCGACGTCCCACCGGTGGACGGCGGCCGTGAGGCGCCCGGCCAGGTCGGCCAGCAGTCGCGCGCCCTCCTCCGCCGTGGCGCCGGTGGGGTCGCCGAGCACGCCGATGGGGCTGACCGCACGCACGCCCTCGTCCCGCAGCCGGGGCAGCAGGTCCCCGATCGGCGTCGTCACACCCGGGACCGCACGGCCGGGCCGCACGGCGCCGGGTTCCACGTGCAACAGCAGCGCGGTCTCGGTGCGGCCGGCGTGCGCGTCCCCGCCCGGGACGCCGCAGGGGAACCAGGCGGCGTCGCGGCCCTCGCCGCGCAGCAGCGGGACGGCGCGGCGCAGCGCGTCGAGGTTGCCGCCGTGGCCGTTGACCAGCAGCAGCCGCCCGGCCCAGCGGCCGGCCGACCGGCCGTACTCGACGAGCAGCGTCGTCAGCGCCTCGGTGCCGATCGAGACGGTGCCGGGGAAGCCCTCGTGCTCGCCGCTGGCGCCGTACGGGACGGCGGGCGCGACCAGCGCCGGGCCGAGGTCGACCGCGGCGACGACCGCCGTGGCGACCGTGGTGTCGGTGGCCAGCGGCAGGTGGGGCCCGTGCTGCTCGACCGAGCCCAGCGGCACCACGAGCAGCGGACGCTCGGGCAGCTCCGGCCAGACGGCGCCGGCCAGGTCGGGCACGCGGTCAGCCTAGGCAGGTCACGGTGTCACGAGGCGGATACGGGGAAGGGCAGGGACATGACCACCGACTCCCCAGACGCCACCGCCAAGGTCGCCGGGCTCATCAAGGGGCAGAAGTTCGGCTTCCTCACCACGACCATGCCCGACGGCCGGCTGACCAGCCGGCCCATGTCGCTGCAGGAGGTCGAGTTCGACGGCGACCTCTGGTTCTTCGCCGAGCACGACGCCCCGTGGCTGGCCCACATCGCCGCCTCGCCGCAGGTCAACGTCGGCATCGGCTCGGGCGGCACCTGGGTCTCCCTGACCGGCACCGCGCGCGTCGTCGACGACGTCGCGAAGAAGAAGGAGCTGTGGAACGCCGGCGTCGAGGCGTGGCTGCCGCGAGGGCCCGAGGACCCCTCGGTGGTGCTGGTGAAGGTCGACGGCGACACCGCGGAGTACTGGGACAGCCCCGGCAACCGGCTGGCCACGGCGCTGAGCTTCGTCAAGGCCAAGGCCACCGGCTCCCAGCCCGACACCGGCGAGAAGGACGTCGTCGACCTCCCCTAGGGCCAGGGCACGGGCTGGGCACGGGGCGTCCAGCGGACTCCCAGGCAGGTCACCGGGCCCGGTCAGGGACGGCGGCCAGCCTGGGGGCACGTCCACCGGAGGTGCCCCGTGCTCACCCTCGCCCTGCTCGTCGCGCTGCTCCTGACCATGACCCTGGCCGACCTGGCCCCGGGTCTGCTGCCCGACGGGTCGGGGCCCACCGTGGTGGCCCCGACCCGCTGAGGGGTCATCCGAGCGGCAGGCCCGCCAGCGGCGACTCGTCGCAGGCCTTGGCGGGGATCGCGGGCATGCCGAGCAGCGTCGGCTGGCCGCGGACCGGGCCGGTGTGCGAGTGGTCGAGATGGCTCCTCGGCGTGACCAGGTCGGCGTCGCGGGCGGCCAGCGCCGTCTCGCCGTACCCCTGCACGCACTCGGGGTCGGGGCCGTCCAGCGGCAGGCCGGTGAAGAACTTGGCCGCCATGCAGCCGCCGCGGCAGGCGTCGAAGTGCGCGCACTTCGTGCAGGCGCCGCCGGTCTGCGGGCTGCGCAGCTCGCGGAACAGCTCCGAGGACTGCCAGACGCGCTGGAAGCCGCCCTCGTCCCGCACGTTGCCGGCGAGGAACTGCTCGTGGATGGCGAACGGGCAGGCGTAGACGTCGCCGACCGGGTCGATGAGGCAGACCACCCGGCCGGCGCCGCACAGGTTCAGGCCGGGCAGCGCCTCGCCGTAGGCCGACAGGTGGAAGAACGAGTCGCCGGTGAGCACCCGGTCGCCGTGGGCCAGCAGCCAGGCGTAGAGCTCGCGCTGCTGGGCCTGGGTGGGGTGCAGCTCGTCCCAGACGTCGGCGCCGCGGCCCGAGGGGCGCAGCCGGGTGATCCGCAGCTGGGCGCCGTAGCGGTCGGTCAGCGCCCTGAACTCGTCGAGCTGGGAGACGTTCTCCCGGGTGACGACGACGGAGACCTTGAAGTCCCTCATCCCGGCCTCGGCCAGGTTCTCCAGCGCGCGGGTCGCGGTGGCGAACGACCCGGTGCCGCGGACGCGGTCGTTGACCTCGGCGGTCGCGCCGTCGAGGGAGATCTGCACGTCGACGTAGTCGGTGGCCGCCAGCTGCCGCGCCCGGGCCCGGTCGAGCTTGACGCCGTTGGTGGAGAACTTGACCCCGACCTGGTGGCCGACGGCGTAGTCGAGCAGGTGCCAGAAGTCCGGCCGCACGGTGGGCTCGCCGCCGCCGACGTTGACGTAGAAGACCTGCATCCGCTGCAGCTCGTCGATGACCGCCTCGGCCTCCGCGGTGGACAGCTCGCGGGGGTCGCGCCGGCCCGAGGAGGACAGGCAGTGCACGCACGCCAGGTTGCAGGCGTAGGTGAGCTCCCAGGTCAGGCAGATGGGAGCGTCGAGGCCGTACTCGAACTGGTCGACCAGGCGCCCGCCGGTGGGGCGCTGGGGGACGACGGCGGTCACAGAGGCTCCTCGCTCGTCTCGGCCTCGCTGCAGGGGCCCGCCGCGAGGGTTGACCGGCCCTCCTGCAGGGCCCCACCGCGAGCGCGCGAGCGGTGGGGGGCAGGAGGGTCCTTCTCGGGGGGCAGCGAGGTCCTTCGTTCGATCATCTGGGAGCGGGCGAGGTCGGCCAGTGCCGTCACGTAGGCACGCCGCTGCGCCTGGGGGACGCCGCACGCGACCAGGGCGGCGTCGGCGCTGGGGTGGTCGGCCAGCGTCTCGACGACGGTGACCAGCGTCCTCGACTTCAGGAACGACAGCTTCCGGTTGCCGAAGTGGTAGGCCAGCGCCCCGAACGGCTCCGGCCGCAGCGCCACCGACCGGGCACGCCGCCAGGGCAGGGCGGGGTCGAAGACGTCCGCGGCCGGAGCGGGGGAGCTCATGGCCGTCGGCTCAGTAGACGCCGCACATGCCGTCGATGGAGACCTCCTCGACGAGGGACTCCTCGACCAGCGCGTCCTCGGCCACGGCGTCCTGGATCTCGGCGGCGTCCTGGGTCTCGGTCTGGGCGGGCGTCTCGGGCATGCCGACCTCCGGGAGAGGGGAGCGGGGATGCCGAGGACCGTAGGGGCACCGGGTGCCACCGGCAAGCGAGGGGCTGAGCGCGGACACACCGGGAGTGGCCTCCCCGTCGCCGGGCGCGAAGATGTGCCGGTGAGCGTGCTCCGCGAGTCCGTCCGGACCGTCCCCCGGGACGACCCCCGTGGGGACACGCGCGCCCGGATCGAACGGGCGGCGCTGGAGCTGTTCACCGCCGCGGGCTTCGAGCAGGTGACGATCGAGGACATCGCCACCGCCGCGGGCACGAGCCGGCGCACCTTCTTCCGGACCGTGGGCAGCAAGGCCGACGCCGTGTGGGGCGACTTCGACGGGCACGTCGCCCGGCTGGCCGCGCTGCTCGAGCGGTCCGGCGACGACGTCCCCGTGCTGACCGCCGTCCTCACCGCCTACGTCCAGGCCAACGACTACGCGGCCGGCGACCTGCCCGTGCTGCGCCAGCGGATGCGGCTGATCCTCACCGAGCCGGCGCTGCAGGCCCACTCGCAGCTGCGCTACGCCGACGTCGACCGGGTGGTCGCCGGCTACGTGGCACGCCGCTGTGGGCAGCGGCCCACGGCGCTGGTGCCCCGGCTGGTCGCCACGGCCACCCGGGCAGCGGCGACGACCGCGTTCGAGGTGTGGCTGTCCGGCGACGTCGCGTCGCTGGCCGAGGCGTTGCGGACGGCGTTCGGCCAGCTCGCGGAGGGCTTCCCGGGCCTGCGCTGACGGCGGCCCGCCCGGCATGGGAAGCCATCCGCACGTCCGGGGGCGCCGGACGTGCGGATGGCTTCCCATGCCTCAGGCCAGCACCGCGCGCAGCCCGGCGAGCAGCCGGTCGACGTCGTCGTCGTCGGTGTAGGGCGCCATGCCGATCCGCAGCCCGCCGGCGTCGCCCAGCCCCAGCCGGCGGGACGGCTCGATGGCGTAGAAGCTCCCAGCGGGCGCGTTGACGCCCCGCTCGGCGAGCGCCCGGGAGACCTCCGCGGCGGGTCGGGCGGCGAACGTGTAGAGCAGCGTGGGCGTCCGGTGCCGGGCGCGCGACCACAACGTGACGCCGGGCAGCTCCGCGACGCCCTCCTCGACCCGCTCGCGCAGCCGGTCCTCGTGCGCCTCGACGGCGGTCATCCCGGCGACCAGCCGCGCCCGGCGGTCGCCCTCGGCACTCCCCAGCCCAGCCAGGTGGTCGATCGCCGCGGTGGTGCCGGCCAGCAGCTCGTAGGGCAGCGTGCCGAGCTCGAACCGCTCGGGGACGGCGTCGGTGGAGGGCAGCAGCTTGTCCGGGTGCAGGGTCTCCAGCAGCGCCGGCGCGGCCACGACACAGCCCAGGTGCGGGCCGAGGAACTTGTACGGCGAGCAGGCGAACAGATCCGCCCCCAGTGCGGCGACGTCGACCGGCGCGTGCGCGGTCAGGTGCACGCCGTCGACGTAGGTGAGCGCGCCGGCCCGGTGCGCCAGTGCGGTGAGCGCGGCGACGTCGGGCCGGGTGCCGATGAGGTTCGAGGCGCCGGTCAGCGCGACCAGCCGGGTGCGGTCGGAGAGGACCGCGGCCAGCGCCTCGGCGGTGAGCTCGCCGGTGTCCGGGTCGAGGTCGGCCCAGCGGACGGTGGCGCCGCGCGCCGCGGCGGCCTGCACCCACGGCCGCACGTTGGCGTCGTGGTCGAGCCGGGTGACCACCACCTCGTCCCCCGGGCCCCAGCCGGCGGTCAGCGCACGCGACAGGTCGTAGGTCAGCTGGGTCATCGACCGGCCGAAGACGACACCGCCGGCGTCCCCCGCGACCAGGTCGGCCACCGCCGCCCGGGCGGCGAGCACGACCGCGTCGGCGTGGCGCTCGGCCGCGGTGACCTGCCCGCGGTTGGCGATCGGCGCGGTGAGCGTGGCGGCCACCGCCTCGGCCACCTGGCGCGGCACCTGGGAGCCGCCGGGGCCGTCGAAGTGGGCCGCGCCGGCGCGCAGGGCGGGGAAGTCGGCACGGACGGCGGCGACGTCGTAGGCGGTGCTCGCGGGTGAGGTCACCTCCGCAGCATGCCCGCCGGCGCCGCCGTCCCCGCGGACGGGACCGGTCCTCCTCCCCTGGCCGGTCGGGCAGGTGCACCTGACCGGGTGGCCGGATGTGCTCCTCCGGTCGGCCGGTTCTCCCCCGCGGGTCCTGCCGCCGGTGGGACGCCGCTCGTAGCGTGCGCCGACGGCTCCCCGCTGGCAGACGGAAGGACCCCTCTCATGCAGGTCGAAGAACTCCTCAAGCCCTTCCCGATCAAGGAGTTCCACCCGTTCCCGCGGGCGCTGATGGGCCCCGGAGCGCACGAGATCATCGGCCCCGAGGCGCTGAAGCTGGGGTTCCGGAAGACGCTGGTCATGACGTCGGGCCTGCGCGGCTCGGACATCGTCGAGAAGATCGCCGGGTCGATGCGCTACCACGGTCTGGAGGTCGTGGTCTACGACAAGGTGGAGTCCAACCCCAAGGACTACAACGTCATGGACGCGGTCGCCCTGTACCAGGAGAACGAGTGCGACAGCTTCGTCTCCATCGGCGGCGGCTCCAGCCACGACGCCTGCAAGGGCGCGCGGATCTCGGTGGCCCACGACGGCCGCAGCGTCAACGAGTTCGAGGGCTTCAACCAGTCGGAGAACCCGAAGAACCCGCCGCACATCGCCGTCTCGACGACGGCCGGCACCGGCTCGGAGACCTCCTGGGCCTACGTCATCACCGACACCACGACCGACCCGGAGAACCCGCACAAGTACGTGGCCTTCGACGACCACTGCCTGGCGACGCTGGCGATCGACGACCCGGTCCTCTACTACGACTGCCCGATCGACTACACCGCCCAGTGCGGCTTCGACGTCCTCGCCCACGCCAGCGAGCCCTACGTCTCCCGGCTGGACTTCCCGCCGTCGCTGGGCAACGCCCTCTACGCCATCAAGCTGACCAACCAGCACCTGCGCCAGGCGGTCTGGAACGGCCAGGACCTCGGTGGCCGGCAGGGGATGATGTACGCCCAGTACATCGCCGCGCAGGCGTTCAACTCCGGCGGCCTGGGGATCATCCACTCGATCAGCCACGCGGTGAGCGCCTTCTACGACACCCACCACGGGCTCAACAACGCCATCGCGCTGCCCCGGGTGTGGGCGTTCAACATGCCCACGCAGTACCAGCGCTTCGCCGACATCGCCGAGGCCATGGGCGTGGACACCCACGGCATGACCGCGCCGCAGGCCGCCGACGCCGCCCTGGCCGCGGCCATCCGGCTGCTGCGCGACGTCGGCATCCCGGAGAAGTTCACCGACGTCACCCAGGACAGCTACTCCAAGAACCGGCTGGGCGTCGGCCCGACGACGTTCTACGAGAACGCCGCCGTCATCACCGGGGACGACAAGGACGTCGACCGGATCACCCACCACGTCCTCGGCGACGCCTGCACCCCCGGCAACGCCAAGGAGTGCACGTTCGAGACGGTGCGGCCGGTGGTGGAGCACTGCATGCACGGCGACCTCGACGACCTGCTGTCCTGACCGACTCCGGGGGGGGGGGGGGGGGGGGGGGGCGCGCTCCCGCGCCACAGCCACCCCCCCCCCCCCCCCCCCCCCCCCCCCCCCCCCCCCCCCCCCCCCCCGCCCCCCCCCCCCCCCCCCCCCCCCCCCCCCCCTCTCCTGCCCCAGGGAGCCCCGTTGAGCGTCCAGCCCGTCCCCGCCGACCCTGCCCCGCACGACTTCGACAGCCCGGACGACGTCGCCCGGGCCTTCGCCGAGCAGGGCTACATCGCGGACCGGCGACTGGCGACGACGACGTTCGTCATGTCCCGGCTGGCCAAGCCGCTGCTGCTGGAGGGCCCGGCCGGCGTCGGCAAGACCGAGCTGGCCAAGACGCTGGCCGCCGCCACGGGCCGCCGGCTGCTGCGCCTGCAGTGCTACGAGGGCCAGGACGAGACGAAGGCCCTCTACGAGTGGGACTACGGCAAGCAGCTGCTCTACACCCAGATCCTGCGCGAGAAGACCGCCGCGCTGCTGGGGGACGCCGACACCCTCGAGGCGGCGGTGGAGCGGATCGCCTCCGCCGACAGCGCGTTCTTCACCGAGCGGTTCCTCGCCGCCCGGCCGCTGCTGGAGGCGGTGCGCTCGGAGGAGCCGGTGGTGCTGCTGGTCGACGAGGTCGACCGCGCCGACGAGGCGCTGGAGGCGGTGCTGCTGGAGATGCTGGCCGAGTACCAGGTGTCGGTGCCCGAGATCGGCACCTTCGTCGCCCGGCAGCCGCCCTACGTCGTCCTGACCTCGAACAACACCCGCGACCTCTCCGCCGCGCTCAAGCGCCGCTGCCTGCACCTGTTCCTCGAGTACCCCGACGCCGACCGCGAGCTGGAGATCCTCCGGTCCAAGCGCACCGGCCTCGACGACGCGACCGCGCGACGGCTGGTGGAGATCGTCCGCGGCCTGCGGGGACTGGACCTGCGCAAGGCACCGAGCATCTCCGAGACCATCGACTGGGCCCGCACCCTCGCCGTCCTCGGCGTCGGCGAGCTGTCGGCCGAGGTGCTGTCGGACACCGTGTCCGTCGTCGCCAAGTACGAGCGCGACGTGCAGCGCTCCCGCGACGCGCTGCCGCGGCTGGTCGACCCGAACGCGACGGTGCCGCCGCCCCTCGGGCACACCCACTCGCACGGGGCACACACCCACGGCGGGCACACCCACGACCACGACCACTCAGGGGCGCACGACCACGGGCACGAGCACCCGGACGACGACGGCCGCCGCGTGCGGGCCGCCAAGGACGCCCCCGGCCGGCACGACCGCAACTACTACGGCCAGCAGGCGCCGTCGGAGACGCCCGACGCGGCGCCCGCGCCGAAGCGGCAGGTGGGCGCCGGGCAGGGGGCGCGCTCCTTCCCCGCCGGCAACCGCGGCAGCGCGCGGCGCCGGCCGGTGTGAGGTGGAGGACGCCCTGCACCGGTTCGTCCGGCTGCTGAGGCTGCGCGGGATGCGGGTGTCGACGGCGGAGGTCGTCGACGCGGCGGCGGCCGCGGCCGCCGTCGGCGTCAGCGACCGCGCGGCGCTCGAGGCCGCGCTGGGCGCGGCACTGCTCAAGGACCGCCGCGACGCCGAGGTCTTCGCCGACACCTTCGACCGCTTCTTCACGCTGCGGCCGGTGGTCGAGGACGAGCAGGACCACGGCCACGCCCACGACGACCTCGAGGACACCGGCGAGCTCACCCGGATGACCTGGTCGGCCGACCCGCCCACCGACGTCCAGGAGGGGCACAGCCACGGCAAGCCGGTCGACATCCGCGACTTCTTCCGGCCCGAGGACCTCGCCGCGCAGTACAACCTGCACCAGGAGGCGAACAAGATCGACCTCGCCTCGCTGACCCAGCAGATCGTGCTGTCGTCGGAGAGCCCCGCCGGTCCGGCCGACGACGCCCAGCAGGTCCAGCTGGAGGTCTCGCGGCTGCACGACCCCGGCCTGCCCGGCGAGCTGGTGCGCGCCGGCGGCACCCCGCTGGACGTGCAGCTGACGGTGGCCCAGCAGCAGGCGCTGCGCGACTGGCTGGCCGACCCGGTCGGCGACCTGGACCCCGAGGTCGCCGAGGCGCTGCGCCGCCGGCTCGCCGGCGTCATCGAGGACCTGCCCGAGCTGCTGGCCGCCCACCTGCAGAAGCTCGCCGAGATGACCGACCTCGCGATCGAGGAGCGCGAGCTCGCCCGGGCGCCGGTCGAGAAGGTCTCCGAGGCCGAGCGGGCGCGGATCGAGGACTCGCTGCGCCGCCTGGCCGGCTCGCTGCACGGCGGGCTCACGCACCGGAAGCGGCAGTCGCCCCGCGGGCGGGTCGACGTCGCCCGGACGATGCGGCGCAACATGCGCTACGACGGCGTCCCGTTCCGGCCGGTGACCACGCGGCTGGCCGAGGACCGGCCGCGGCTGGTCGTCGTCGCCGACGTGAGCCTGTCGGTGCGGACGGCGGCGCGGTTCAGCCTGCACGTGGTGCACGCGCTGCAGGACCTGTTCGCGCAGGTCCGCACGTTCGCCTTCGTCGACGACGTCGTCGAGATCACCGACCTGTTCGACGAGCACCCGCTGGAGCACGCCCTCGGGCTGGTCTTCGGCGGCGACGTCATCGACGTCGACGCCGCCAGCGACTACGGGACCGTGTTCGCGCGGCTGGCCGCCGACCACTCCGGCGCCTTCACCCGCCGCTCGACGCTGCTCGTGCTCGGGGACGGCCGCGGCAACGGCAACGCCCCGCGGCTGGACGTCTTCGCCGACCTCACCCGCCGCGTGCGCGAGACGATCTGGCTGACCCCCGAGCCGCGGTACTCCTGGGCGCTGGGCGGCTGCGACCTGCCCGCCTACGCCGAGCACTGCGACCGGGTGGAGGTCATCCGCGACCACAGCGGCCTGGAGAGCTGGGCCACCGACGTCGTCACCCGCGCCTCCGCCCGCTGACGGGTGTGCACTTCCGCGGAAGTGCACACTGCGGGCGTGACCGACCTGACCCACTCCGACTCGATCGTCGTCGCCGCCTCGCCGGAGGAGGTCTACGACCTGGTCAGCGACGTGACCCGCACCGGCGAGTGGAGCCCGGTCTGCGTGGCCTGCTGGTGGGACGAGGGCGCCACCGGGCAGGTGGGCGACTGGTTCACCGGCCGCAACGTCACACCCGCCCGCACGTGGGAGACCCGCAGCCTGGTCGTGGCGGCCGACCGCGGCCGGGAGTTCGCCTGGCTGGTCGGCGGCCGGCTGGTCCGCTGGGGCTACCTCATGGAGCCGGTCGCCGGCGGGACCCGGCTGACCGAGACCTGGGAGTTCCTGCCCGCCGGTCACGAGTTCTTCGCCGAGCGCTACGGCGAGGACGCGCAACACCAGATCGAGCAGCGCACCCGGGCGGCACACGAGGGCATCCCGGCCACGCTGGCGGCGGTCAAGCGCATCGCCGAGGCCGGCCGCCGCGGCGGTGACGCCGGCGCCCCGGCGCCGGGGTGAGCGACGACGCCGGTCCGGAGCGGATCGCCGAGGGCTACCGGGCGTTCAGCGCGGAGACCGTCACCGAGGCGCCGGCGTACTCCGCGCTGGCGGCCGCCGTCGCCCGCGACCGGGACGTCCTGGACTTCCTGGCCGGTCTCCCGGCGGGCAAGCGGGGCCCGCCGCTGTTCCTCGCCGCGCTCCGGTTCCTCGGCGGCGTCCCCGCCGACGGCGCCGAGCTGCACGAGCGGGTGGTCTCCGACGGCGAACGGCTGCGGGCGACGGTGCTCGCCCGGGCGACGCAGACCAACGAGCCCGCGCGCTGTGCGGCGCTCCTGCCGGCCCTCGCCACGATCGGGGGCCCGCTCGCGCTCGTGGAGGTGGGGGCCTCGGCCGGGCTGTGCCTCTACCCCGACCGCTACTCCTACGAGTACGACGGCCGCCGGGTCGGGCCGCCGAGCCCGGTGCAGCTGCGGTGCGCCACCAGCGGGCCGGTGCCGGTACCGACCGCGCTGCCCGAGGTGGTCGCGCGCATCGGCGTCGACCTGGACCCGCTCGACGTCACCGACCCGGACGACCGCGCCTGGCTGCGCACGCTCGTGTGGCCCGGTCCGGTCGAGGCCGAGCGGCTGCAGCGGTTCGACGCCGCCGCGGCCATCGCCGCGCGGGAGCCGCCCACCCTGCTGGCCGGCGACCTGCTCGACCGGCTGCCCGACGCCCTCGCCCTGGTGCCGGACGGGGCGGTGCCGGTCGTCGTGCACACGGCGGTGCTGCCCTACGTCGAGGCGGCCCGGCGCACGGCGTTTGTCGACCGGGTGCGCGGCCTGCCGGTGCGCTGGGTGGCGCAGGAGGGGGCGGGCATGGTGCCCGGCACGGGGGAGCCGTTCCCCGGCGGGTGGGGGCCCTACTTCGTGCTGTCCCTCGACGGCCGCCCGCTGGCGCACACCGCACCCCACGGCGGGCGGATCGACTGGCTCGGCCGCGACCCCGAGCCGGTCCCTGCTGGATGAGGCCGAGCCCGGAGCCGGCGTAGCCGGCCTCGGCGCGCCGGGAGACCGCGAGCTCGCCCATCAGGTCGGTGACGTGGAACTCCGCCGTCGTCGCCGAGATGCAGGGCTCGCGGCCGGTCAGCTCCGGGGACGACCGGCCCGGCGGCGACGAGGGCGCCGGGGCGGCCAGCGAGCGCACGACCATCGCCGCGCACGAGGGCATCCCCGCCACGCTCGCCGCCGTCAGGCGGATCGCGGAGCGCGCCCGATCTGGTGCACTTCCGCGGAAGTGCACCAGATCGAGCGCGTCAGTCCTGGCAGAGCGACGTCTCGTACCGGCAGGCCACGACGTCGGGGGTGTCCACGGGACGACCGGCGTCGACGGCGTGCGCGAGCCGGATGAAGCCCGCGTGGCTCCAGGACAGCGGCGTCGCGGAGAACGTCGGCTCCCCCGGCACGAACTCCGTCCCCTCCGCGGACGGCGGCTGGTCGTCCCACACCTGCTCGGCGAGGAAGTAGGACCGGTCGTCGGCCGAGCGGGCCATGGTGTCCAGCCGCCCCTGGGCGGCCGCGGCCGCATCGCCGCCGGCGGCCAGCTCGTACTCGCCCCGCTCGCCGGTGAGCAGCGGCCAGCCGCGGCCGATCGTCTCCCGCGAGCCCGGGTCCACCGGCTCCCACTGGGTGCCGTCGGCCTTCTCCCCGTAGCCGTCGAAGCTCGACCGGTGCCAGAACCGGCCGTTGGCCGTGTCGTAGGCCAGCTGCTCGTCGACCAGTCGCAGGGTGTTGAGCACGACCGGGTCGTCGGCCGGGACGATGCCGAGCCGGACCAGGTCGAGGAAGCTCGGGTCGAGCACCTCCCGCTGGTCGACCAGCGGGCCGCCGTCGGCGATCTGGATCTGCGTGCCGGCGTCGGCGTCCCCGTCGGCGGTGATGCGCAGGTAGTACGGCTCGGGCGACAGCGGGCCGGTGGTCGTCACGGTCCACTCCGCCAGGCCGGCCCGCCACTCGTCGGCCGTGGCCAGGTAGGTGTCGGCCCGGGCGTCGTCACCGTTGGCGCGGGCGATCTCGGCCGCGGTCACCAGGCCGGCGATCTCGGCCGCGATGGTGTTCGGCGACCACCCGCCCAGGTTCTCCCACCGCTCCTGCTCGGTCTGCGGCCCCTCGGCCACGATGAAGTCCGCCGAGAGCCGCACCCGCTCCCAGTCCTCCGGCCCGGTCCGACCGAGCTGCCAGGCGAGCACGATCGGCAGGGCGACCTCGTCCATCTGCAGCCCGCCGAAGACCGCCTCGCCGTCGAGGCGCGCGTTCTGCGGGAACGACCCGTCGGGACGCTGCTGGACCGTCCACAGGTGGTCCAGCGCGCGCTCGGCGGCCGCCTCGTCGCCCATCGCGATCAGGGCGGTCGCGTGCTGGTACAGGTCCCGGGACCAGACCTCGTGGTAGACGGGGAAGTGCTGGAGTTCGTTCGCCCAGGCCCACGGCTTGCCCGGGGAGGCGATGAACCCGCCGCGGAAGGTCTTGTCCTCGCTCGCCGCGACGACCATCGCGGACACGTCGTACTCCGTGCGCCACTGCTCGGCGCTGGCCGGCACCGGCGCCAGGCCGTCGAGGTAGTCGTGCCAGCCCTCGGTGTAGGCCGCCAGGGCGTCGTCGTAGCCCCGCTCCAGCGCCTGGTCGGCGGCCTGCGCGGCGTCGTCCTCCGTCGTCCCGAAGCCGAGGGAGAGGGTGAGGTGCTGCCCGTCGTCGGTGCCGGTGAGGCCGGTGCGGCCGATCTGCACCACGTTGCCGGGGGTCGGCGCGTCCCAGGTGTCGTCGAGGACGTAGTCGTCGCGCAGGTCGGCCCACCCGTCGCTGCGCTCGAGGTAGCCGCTGGAGGTGTCGGTGAGGCCACCCGAGACGGTGACGGCGCTGCTCAGCGCACCGTCGGTGGCCAGCAGCCGCCCGTCGGCGGAGCGACCGGTGTCGTCGTTGGCGTTGAGGCCCAGGCCCACGTCGTGGAGCAGGTAGACCTGGTAGGGCTGCCCGTCGAGGGACTCGAACTGCACGTCGACGAGCACCGCGGACCGGTCGGGGTCGGTGGTGTAGGTCTTGGTGATCCGGTAGCGGCCGCTCTGCGCGGTGTTGACCTGCCGGTAGACCAGGGCCCGCGGGTCGACCAGCTCGACGACGGAGTCGGTGGCCTCGTCCTCCCGCTCGGCGAAGGTGGCGCCGTCAGTGACGACGAACTGGGTGTCCCGGGAACTCGGCGTGTCGATCCGCGGGGCGTAGACCTCGCTGAGCGTGCCGTCGTTGAGCGTGTACCAGACCGTGCTGTCGAGGGCGCCGATCGCCGTCCCGAAGCCGTCCTTGTCCCCGGGCGACCAGGTCGCCGCCTCGCCGGGGTACCCGGGCGCCGCGTCCGCCGCCTGGGCCGACGCCGGCACCACCGCGCCCAGGACGAGGGCGCCCGCGACGACGGCCCCGCCGAGGACCGGCCGTCTCCCCGGGGGCCACGGCCCGTACGGCCCGGCCGGGCCGTACGGGCCCCTGCGGCGTGGCGTGCGGGGAGACAGGTCGTCGCGGTCCACCGGCTGGTCCTCCGTCCCGGGATGCCGCCCCGGGACGGTCACGGGCGTCCGGATCGGGGGCAGGCAGAGCCCGTCTGGGTCGAGCGGGTTCGGCCCGGGGTGCCGGTCGCACAGCCGGGCTCTGTGTGACGTGCACCACACCCTAAGGCGTCCCGTGCGTGCCCGGTCAACGTCAGATGAGACCGAGCTTGGAGCCGGCGTAGACGGCCTCGGCGCGCCGGGAGACCGCGAGCTTGCGCATCAGGTTGGTGACGTGGAACTTCGCCGTCGTGGCCGAGATGTAGAGCTCACGGCCGATCGCCTCGTTCGACAGTCCCCGGGCCAGCAGGGCCAGCACCTCCCGCTCGCGGCCGGTCAGCTCCGGGGACGGCCGGCCCCGCGGTGACGAGGGCGCCGGGGCGGCCAGCGAGCGCACGACCATCGCCGCGCTGTGGCTGTCGAAGGCGCTCTCGCCCCGGCGGACCGCCCGGATCGCGGCGACCAGCGCGACGGCGTCGACGTCCTTCAGCACGTAGCCCCGCGCGCCGTGCCGGATCGCCTCCACCACCAGCCGCTCGTCGAGGAACGTGGTGACCACCAGCACGCCCGGCGCCGGGGTCCGGGCGGTGAGCTCGCCGCACAGCGCCAGGCCGGCGACGTCGGACCCCGCCGAGAGCTTGAGGTCGAGCAGCACGATGTGCGGCCGGACCGCGGCGACCAGGTCGAGTGCGGCCGCGGCGGTGGCCGCCTCGCCCACGACCTCGATGTCCGGCTCGCGCTCGAGGATCGACCGCAGGCCCCGCCGGACGATGGCGTGGTCGTCGACGATCACCAGCCGGATCGGCTCAGTCACCGGTCTCCTCCGGGGGCGTGTCGGGCGGGAGCGGCAGCCGGACCTCCACCCGCACCCCGCCCATCCGGGCGCGGGCGACGCGCAGGCCGGCGCCGAGCTCGCGGCAGCGGGAGGCGATGTTGCGCAGCCCGCAGTGGTGGCCGTCGCCGCGCCGGGCGGCGGCCCGCAGCGCGCGGCGCAGCGTCTCGGGGTCGCCGGTCCCGTCGTCGGCGACCGACAACCGGACCCCGTCGGGTCGGTACCCGAGCCGCACGGTCGCCCGGGTCGCGCCGGCGTGCCGGGCGGTGTTGGACAGGCACTCCGTGGCGATCCGCAACAGCTGGTGCTCGGCCCCCGGCGGCAGCACCCGCGGCCGGCCCTCGACGCGCACCGCGACCGCCAGCCCCGGCACCGACGGCAGCCGGCCGAGCAGGTCGGGCAGCGCCGGGCCGGGCGGGTCGTGCTCGTGCTCCGACAGCGCGTGGATGGCGCCGCGCAGCCGCTCGACCGCCTCCCGGGTCAGCGCCTTGGCGTGCCCCAGCCGCTCGTGCACCTCGGCGTGGTGGGCCACCTCCGGCCGGCACCACTCGATCGTCATGCCGGCCGAGAGCACGTGCTGGGCCACGCTGTCGTGCAGCTCGCGGGCGATCCGGTGCCGCTCGGCGTCGACCGCCTCGCGCTGGGCGGCGACGTCGAGGCGGTGCTCGGCCTCGGCCAGCTGGCGGTGCCGCTCGGCGAGGTCGCGGGCCCGCTGGTCGGCCTCGGCGTAGAGCCGCTCGGTCTGCCGGCGCAGCGCCTCCGAGCGGGCCAGCAGGTGGTCGGCGTGCAGCGCGACGGCCGACTGGTTGGCGACGATCCGCAGGATCGACAGGTCGGCGTGGTCGGCACGGCGCGGCGCCCCGCCGCAGGCCACCAGGGCCCCGACCGGATCGCCGTCGACCACCAGCGGGACGACGACGGCGCCGTCGCCGGTCCGCCACGGCCCGGTCTCCACCGCAGCGAGGGCGGCGGCGACCGGCCGGCCCACGTCGGGTGGCAGCTCGGCGAGGTCACCGGCCGTCGCGTCGCCGGGACCGCGGCCGACCAGCCGCGGCCGGGCCAGCGGCAGCGCGTCCTCGGCGAGGGCGAGCACCACCCACGGGACGGCGAGCTGGCCCGCGGTCGCGTCGACGACGGCGCGGCACAGGGCGTGGGCCCCCTCACCGGTCGCCGAGAGCACGTGGGCGACGTGCTCGAGCTGGGTGAGCGCCCGGGAGAGGTCCTCGGCCGTCTGCCGGTACTCCGCGTACCAGCTGGGCTTGGACGAGCGCAGCCCGGTGAGCTCGGGGATCCCGGGGACGGGGGTGCGCGAGGTCACCGGCGCCCGCTCAGACCCGGCGGGCGGTCACATCGCCGCCCGGAACAGCGCGGCGATCTCGGCCCGGTCTGCGTCCCGGGGGTTGGTCGACAGGCACGCGTCGCCGAGCGTCGTCGTCGCGAGCCGCTCGACGTCGGACTCGCGCACGCCCAGCGGCCCCAGCCGACTCGGGCAGCCCAGGTCGGCGGCCAGGCGGGTGACGACGTCGGCCGCTGCCTCCGCCGCCGCCTCGCCCGACAGGCCGGTGACGTCGACGCCCATGGCGCGGGCCACCGGCAGGAACCGCTCGGGGACGGCGCGGGCGTTGAACCGGATGACGTGCGGCAGCAGCACCCCGTTGACCACGCCGTGCGGCACGTCGAGCAGCCCGCCGACCTGGTGGCTCATCGCGTGCGTGGCACCGAGGATGGCGTTGGTGAAGGCCAGTCCGGCCTCCAGGCTGGCCTGCGCCATGGCGGTGGTGGCGGCGGTGTCGTCGGGCGCGGCAAGCGTCCGCCGCAGCGAGGTGCAGATGAGCTCGACGGCGTGCAGGGCGTGCACGTCGGTGAGCGGGCCCGACGCCCGGGAGACGAACGCCTCGATGCCGTGGGTGAGCGCGTCGAGGCCGGTGGCGGCGGCCAGGTCGTCGGGCATCGTGGTGAGCAGCCGCGGGTCGGTGAGCGAGATGTCGGGGACCAGCGCCCGGCCGATCAGGGTGGCCTTGAGCCGCCGGGTGGTGTCGGTGACGACGGCGAACTGCGACACGTCGGCGCCGGTGCCCGCGGTGCTCGGGCACATGACGGTCGGGGGGATCGCGGTGGTGACGCGGTCGACCCCCTCGTAGTCGAGGATCGACCCCCCGTTGCTCACCACGACGGCGACCGCCTTGGCCGCGTCGATGACCGATCCGCCGCCGAGGGCGACGATCACGTCGCAGCCGCCCTCGAGGTAGCGCTGCACCCCCTCGGCGACCTCGTGGTCCTTGGGGTTGGGCGTGAGCCCGGTCCAGACGGTGGGCCGCAGGCCGACGTCGGCGAGGTGGCCCCCCAGCTCGGCCGGCCACCCGGCCTCGACCAGGCCGGCGTCGGTCACCACGAAGGGCCGGCGGGCACCCAGTCGGCGGGCGGCGAAGCCGGCCTCGGACAGCGCACCCCAGCCGAACACCACCTCGGGGACGAGGTACTTGCTGAAGCCCGGTGCGGCCGGCTCGGCGCAGGGGCGGGGCGCGGGGCGGATCTCCTGGTCGAGCGCGCGGCGGGCCGGCGGCCCGGACCGCAGCGGGACGGCGGTCACCGCACGGGGCGGGGCAGGGGAGCGGGCACGGGGGCCTCCAGGGCTCGGACGGCCCGACCACGATAACCGCCTCCGTGACGCGCATCACACGATCGCGCGCCGCCCGTCACAGACGTGCACTTCCGCGGAGGTGCACGGTGCATCTCCGCGGAAGTGCACGAGGACCCCCGCGGGGTCAGCGGCCGAGGATGCCGCCGATCGCCCCGCCGAGGCCGCCGCCACCGCCCTGGTCGTTCCCACCGCCGCCGAGGCCACCGAGGCCACCGCCGCCGAGCATGCGGACGAGGTCCATCGGGTCGAGCCCGAGGCTCTGCAGCAGCCCGGCGTGCTGCTCGGTGTCCACCTGCCCGGGCAGTTCCTGGTCGGCCTGCTGCGCCTTGGCGTCGTCGCCCTGGGACTGCAGCAGCTGGAGGATCTGTGCCTTGTCGATCTGCATGGGCCGCCCGGTACCCGCAGGTGGCGCCGGGGATGCACTCATCCCGCGGCGCGCACGACCCGGTCGGGCCGGACGACGGCGAAGCGCGCCCGCCCCGCCTGCAGCCACGCGGTCAGCACGCCGTCAGCGTCGTCCACCTCGGTGCGCCGCCCGCCCGCGGTGACCGTGATCCGGCCGGCGGCGGCCAGCGCCAGCACCGCCGTCCCGGTGCCGAGGACGTCGTCGAGCCGGCACTCCCGCCCGCCGGCGCGGACCCGCGCGCGCGGGACGAGCGAGCCCGCCAGCCGCCGACCGGCCCGGCCGCGGCGGTCGACCAGCGGGCCGGGGCGCAACGGCGGCGTCCGGCTGTCGGCGGTGTAGGCGGCCAGCGCCGGCACGCGGGCGACGGCGGCCAGCACCGCCCGGCGGGCCGGGACCGCCGCCGCTCCCCCACCGGTCATCAGCAGCCCGAGCAGCGCCGCCAGCCGGACCAGCGCCCGGGCGTGCGGCGCGCGCTCGGCGCCGTGGGTGTCGAGCAGGTCCTCGCCGGCGTCCCCGGTCACCACCGCGGCCACCTTCCAGGCGACCTGGTGCACGTCGCGGAGGCCGAGGCCGAGACCCTGGCCGACGAACGGCGGGGTCAGGTGGGCGGCGTCACCGGCCAGCACCACCCGTCCCCGGCGCCACCGGTCGGCGACCTGCGCCCGGTAGACGTACTCCGCGGCGCGCACCACCTCGGCGTCCGCGGCACCGAACGGCGCGAGCAGCCGGGGCAGCGCGCCGGCGAGGTCCGCCGGGGTCTCGCCGGGCAGCAGCCGGGTCTCGAAGCGGTAGCGGTCGCCGGTGACCGGCATGAACGTCGCGGCGCGGGCCGGGTCGCACACCTGGTGCACGCCCGGCCACACCGGCAGCGGCGACGGCGTGCGCAGGTCGACCACCAGCCAGCGGTCGGGCCGGCCGAGGTCGCGCATCCGGCCGCCGACCAGTCGCCGCACGGTGCTGTTCGCGCCGTCGCAGCCGAGCACCGCCGCGGCGGGCACGTCGGCCCGCTCGCCGGTGCGCCGGTCGACCGTCGCCACCGTGACGGACCGGTCCGCCCGCTCGGTCAGCCCCACCACCTCGGCCGGTGCCCGGAGCGTGATCCCCGGGGCACGGGCGACGGCGGCGCCCAGCACGGCCTCGAGGTCGGGCTGGTGGAACATCGACGCCTGCGGCCAGCCGTGCCGGCCCGTCCCGGGCACCCGGCCGAACTCGGCCAGCACCCGGTGGTCGGCGTCGACCAGCCGCAGCCCCGCCAGCGGCCGGCTGACCGCGAGGAACTCCCCGGCGACGCCGGCGTCGGCCAGGGCGCGCAGCGCCTCGTCGTCGAGGTGCACCGCCCGCGGGACCCCCGGCGGCCGCGGCTGCCGGTCGAGCAGCAGGACCGGCAGCCCGCGCGCGGCGAGCAGGAGCGCGGCGGTGGCGCCCACGGGACCGGCGCCGACGACGACCACCGGCTGCTGCGACACGCCGCCCACTCTGCCGGACCGGGACGTGCACCTCCGGCTGGCATCGTGGAGTCGCCATGGCCTCACCCTCCGCGACCGCACCGTCCCCCACCGAGGGGCGCCGGTACGGCCGTCCGCGGCGTGACCGCTGGCGCACCCTCGCCGGCGGCCTCGGCCAGACGCTGGTCACCACCGGCGTCGTGCTGCTGCTGTTCGTCGTCTACGAGCTGTGGGTCACCGACCTGTTCGCCGCCCGCGAGCAGGACCGCCTCGCCGACGAGCTGCGCACCGGGTGGGGCTCCGACGCCCCCGTGGTCGGTGTCCCGACCTCCCCCACCGATCCCGGGGTGGGCGAGCCCTTCGCGGTGCTGCACGTGCCGCGGCTGGGCGAGGACTGGTCGCGGGTCGTGCTCGAGGGCACCACCGAGGACCAGCTGTCCCAGGGGCCGGGGCACTACGTCGGCACGGCGATGCCCGGCCAGCAGGGCAACGTGTCCATCGCCGGTCACCGGGTGGGCCGCGGCTCGCCGTTCCTCGAGCTCGACGCGCTGCGCCCCGGCGACCCGATCGTGGTCGAGGTGGCCGACGGCTGGTTCACCTACCGCGTGCTCGGCGACGAGACCACCGGCGACTTCGCCGACCCCGGCGGCATCCCCGGCCGGCGGGTCGTCACGCCGGCGCAGGTGGAGGTCATCGCGCCGACCCCCGGCGGCCCGGCCGACGCCGCGCCCACCGGCGCCTACCTGACGCTCACCACCTGCCACCCGCGCTACTCCGCCCAGCAGCGCCTGGTCGTGCACGCCGTCCTCGACGGACCCGGCATCACCCGGGCCGACGCACCCGACGGGCCGCCGGCCCTGACCGAGGACTGAGAGGGCCCGTGTACCGCTGGATCTGGCGCCACCTGCCCGGGGGGACGGCGAGCCGCTCGGCGCTGTCGCTGCTGCTCGCGCTCGCCGTCTGCGCGCTGCTGCTGTTCGTCGTCTTCCCGGTCGTGGAGCCCCACGTGCCGTTCACCTCGGTGACGGTCGACCCCGGCCGCTGACCCGGCCCGCGGACGCGGAACCGGACCGGCCGCCCGGCTTGACGGCACCCGGTGTCACACGGAGTCTGTGGCCCGGCGCACAGTAGTCCCGGCGGCCCGTCGACGGCGACGGGCGGTGACCGGGCACGGACGAGAGGGACACCGGGTGAAGACCAAGGGCGCGATCCTGTGGGGCGTGGGCGAGGAGTGGTCGGTCGAGGAGATCGAGCTCGGCGATCCCAAGGCGGGTGAGGTCCAGGTCCAGCTGGCCGCCTCGGGGCTGTGCCACAGCGACGAGCACCTGGTCACCGGCGGCACGCCCGTGGCGTTCTACCCGGTCATCGGCGGGCACGAGGGCGCCGGCGTCGTCACCAAGGTCGGCCCCGGCGTCACCGGGCTGCAGGAGGGCGACCACGTCGTCACCGCCTTCATCCCCGCCTGCGGGCAGTGCCCGCCGTGTTCCAAGGGGATGCAGAACCTCTGCGACCTGGGCGCGAACCTGCTGGCCGGCACGTCGATCTCCGACGGCTCCTACCGGGTCCGGGCCCGCGGCAAGGACGTCATCCCGATGTGCCTGCTCGGCACCTTCTCGCCCTACATCACCGTGCACCAGGCCTCGGTCGTGAAGATCGAGCCGGACATCCCGCTCGAGGTCGCCGCGCTGGTCGGCTGCGGGGTCACCACCGGCTGGGGCTCGGCCACCAAGGTCGCCGACGTCCGGCCGGGCGAGAACGTCGTCGTCATGGGCGCCGGCGGCGTCGGCATGAACGCCGTCCAGGGCGCCGCGGCGGCCGGCGCCAAGCGGGTCATGGTCATCGAGCCGGTGGCCCGCAAGCGCGAGTGGGCGATGGACCTCGGCGCCACGCACGTCTTCGAGTCGGCCGAGGAGGCCACCGAGAAGGTCAACGAGCTGACCTGGGGCCGGATGGCCGACAAGACGATCATCACCGTCGGCGACATCCAGGGCGAGGACATCCAGACCGCGCTCAGCCTCACCGGCAAGGGCGGCCGCGCCGTCGTGACCGGCATGGGCAACTACGCCAACACCGACGTGACGCTCTCGCTGTTCGAGCTGACCCTGCTGCAGAAGGACCTGCAGGGCGCCATCTTCGGCGGGCTGGCCCCGCGCGCGGCGATCCCCGAGCTGCTCTCGCTGTACCAGGAGGGCCAGCTCAAGCTCGACGAGCTGGCGACCACGACGTACTCGCTCGAGGACGTCAACCAGGGCTACCAGGACATGCGCGACGGCAAGAACATCCGTGGGGTGGTCGTCTACACCGACGCCGACCGCTGACACCGTCCCCGTGCCCGCCGGCGCCGCCGGCGGGCACGGGGCTCCCGCTCAGCCGCGCAGCTCGGGGAAGTCCGTGTCGGCCCAGTCGGTGCCGGTGCCGGCGGGCGCGGCCGCCTCCTCGCGGTGCCGCAGCTCGACCCGGCGGATCTTGCCCGAGATGGTCTTGGGCAGCTCGGCGAACTCCACCCGGCGCACCCGCAGGTAGGGCGCCAGCCGCTCGCGCGCGTGGCGCAGCACCGCCAGCGCCGTCTCCGGGCCGGGCTCCCACCCCGGGGCCAGGGTGACGTAGGCCTTGGGGACCGCGGCCCGCACCGGGTCGGGCACCGGCACGACGGCGGCCTCCACCACCGCCGGGTGCTCGATGAGCACGCTCTCCAGCTCGAACGGGCTGATCTTGTAGTCGCTGGCCTTGAAGACGTCGTCGGTGCGCCCGACGTAGGTGATGTAGCCGTCGGCGTCCCGGGTCGCGACGTCGCCGGTGTGGTAGTAGCCGCCGGCCATGGCCTCGGCCGCCCGCTCGGGGTCGCCCTGGTAGCCGGTCATGAGCCCGACCGGCCGCTGCGAGAGGTCCAGGCAGATCTCGCCGTCGTCGGCGGGCTTCCCGGTGAGCGGGTCGACCAGCACCACGGGGACGCCGGGCAGCGGGCGTCCCATCGAGCCGGGCCGCACCTCCGCGCCCGGGCTGTTGCCCACGGACGCCGTCGTCTCGGTCTGCCCGTAGCCGTCCCGCAGCGTCAGCCCCCAGTGCCGGCGGACCTGCTCGATGACCTCCGGGTTGAGCGGCTCCCCGGCGGCGACCACCTCGCGCAGCCCGCCCGGGCCGCCGGACAGGTCGGCCTGGATGAGCATCCGCCACACCGTCGGCGGGGCGCAGAACGTGGTGACGCCGGCGCCGCGGACGTGTCCGAGCACCGCGCCGGCGTCGAAGCGGCGGTAGTCGAACAGGTCGACGGTGGCCTCGGCGGCCCACGGGGCGAAGAAGCAGCTCCAGGCGTGCTTGGCCCAGCCCGGCGAGCTGATGTTCAGGTGCACGTCGCCGGGCTGCAGGCCCAGCCAGTACATCGTCGACAGGTGGCCGACCGGGTAGCTGACCTGCGTGTGCTCGACCAGCTTGGGCCGGCTCGTGGTGCCGCTGGTGAAGTACAGGAGCAGCGGGTCGCCGGGCTCGGTGCCGGGGTGGCCCGGGGGCTGGTCCGGGGCGCCGGCGGCGTCGGCGTAGGGCGCCCAGCCGGTCGGCGCCTCCCCCACGGCGATCCGGCCGTAGTCACCGGGTACGCCGTCGAACTTGGCGGCGTCGGCGGCGTTGACGACGACGTGCCGCGCGCCGCCGCGGCCGATCCGGTCGGCGAGGTCGGCCGGACCGAGCGCGGTGGTGGTCGGCATGATCACCGCGCCGAGCTTCATGACGGCGAGCATCGACTCCCACAGCTCGACCTGGTTGCCGAGCATGAGGACGACGCGGTCGCCGCGCCCGACGCCACGCTCGCGCAGCCAGCCGGCCACCTGGTCGGAGCGGCGGGCCAGCTCGGCGAACGACCAGCTCGCCGTGGCGCCGTCCTCGCCGGTGATGCGCAGGCCGGGCCGGTCGACCCCGCGGGCGATCTCGTCGAACCAGTCCACCGCCCAGTTGAACGGGCCCTCGACCTGCGGCCAGCGGAACCGGTCGGCCGCCGCGACGGGGTCCGCGCGCAGCGCGAGCAGCTGGTCGCGGGCCTCGCGGTAGGCGCTGGTGGCGGTGCCGGGCATGGGGTGCGCTCCTCGCTCGTGCGGTCGTCTGCCCGGGGATGGTCGCCCGGTGCCCGCGAGGCCACCACCCCCGTTCTCGCCGGGCGGCCCGCCGACCTGCGCTAGCGTGACCTGGATCACGACCGTCGGTGCCGGTGAGGAGGTCCCGGGTGTCCCTTCCCGCGGCGGCGCGTCCCGACGACCGCGACGCGCTGCGCGCCGCCGTCCGCGAGGTGCACGCCCGGTCGGGGATGAGCGTGGTCTTCGCCGCCGGGCCGGTGCAGGGCCCGACCGCCCGCATCGACGAGCTGGTCGGCACGCGCACCCCCCACCTGCGGGGGCTGGAGATCCGCACCGGCGCCGGGCTGGGCGGGCGGGTGCTCAGCGAGGGCCGGCCGGCGGGCGTGGAGGACTACGAGCGGGCGCTGGACATCACCCACGAGTACGACGGCCCGGTGCTCGCCGAGGGGCTGCGCACGGTCGCCGCCGTCCCGGTGCTCGTCGGCGGGCGGGCGCGGGCGGTGCTGTACGCGGCCAGCCGGGAGGGCGGGTCGATCGGCGACCGGGTGCGCGACGCGCTGGCCCGCGCCGCCGCCCGCATGGGCGCCGAGCTCGCCGTCCGCGACGAGGTGGACCGCCGGCTGGCGCTGATGGCCACCGCCGCGGCCGGGCCCGCACCGGCCGAGGACCCGGCCCGCTGGGAGGAGGTGCGCGCGGTGCACGCCGACCTGCGGCTGGCCGCGCAGGCCACCGGCGACGCCGCGCTGCGGGAGCGGCTGCTCGACGCGTGCACCCGGCTCGCGGCGCTGGGCGCGGCCCCCGACGCCGCGCCGGCGCCGGTGCACCTGTCGGCTCGCGAGGTCGACGTCCTCACGCAGGTGGCGCTGGGGTGCAGCAACCGGGAGACGGCGACCCGCCTGTCGCTGCGCCCAGAGACGGTGAAGAGCTACCTCGGCTCGGCGATGACCAAGCTCGACGCGCACACGCGCCTCGAGGCCGTCGTCCGGGCGCGGAGGCTGGGCCTGCTGCCGTAGCAGGTCACTGCCGGTCCGCTCAGCGCTGCCGGCGGAGCAGGTCGGCGCGGCGCCGGAGCCGCGCGGGCGTGACCAGCACGAGCACGGACAGGCCGATGCAGACGACGACGCCGGCCCACCACCACGGCGACCGGGTGAGGGCCACCCCGGCGCACAGGAGCGCGAGGACGACGGTGGTGACCACGGCGCGTGTCCGGGTCCGCGTCACCAGCGCCAGCCGGCCCTCGACCACGCGCAGCGCGGCCTCCCGCAGGTCGTCGTCCTCGGGGACGGGGCCGCGCCGTGCCGCCCGCTCGACGAGCGCACGGTCACGGTGCGGGACCGGGCCGGACGCGTCCAGCGTGTCCCGGGTGTCCCGGGCGACGAGGAGCCCGAGCACCGGCGCGCAGACGACGGCCGCCACGACGCCCGTCACGACCGCGGCGGTCCAGCTCTCGTCCCCCACGAACCGGACCACCAGCACCAGGCCGGGGGCGACCAGCGCGCCCATCACCAGCGACAGCGCCCACCACGGCGCCCGCAGCAGCCACGCGTTCACGTCGTCATCCTGCGGGGCGGACAGGCCGCCGGGATCGCGAGTCACCCGGTCGTGATCATCGGTGATCCCCGAGTCGATCATCGGACGTGTGCACGCGACACGGGACGACACGCCGCGCGGACGTGCACGCATCCGATGATCAACACCGCGCGTCCGCTTCCTCACCCCAGCAGGCGGGTGAGCGCGGGCCCCAGGTCGCGCACCGTGCGCACCATGTGCGCGGTGCCCCCGCCGCGCCCGGCCAGCGCCCGCGCCGCCGCCTCGGCCTCCGGGGTGGGCAGCGGGCACAGCACGTCGAGCCGGTCGATCCCGGCCAGGGCGCTCTCCGGCGGGTCCCCGGTGGTGTGCAGGCAGTCCGACAGCAGCACGACCGCGCGCTCGTCGGCGACCTCCGCGGCCAGTTGCAGCCGGGCGGCCCGCAGCGCGGCGGCGAGGTCGGTCATCCCGTGCCCGCGCAGGCCGATCAGGTGGGTGACGACGTCCTCGGCGGCGCGCCGCTGCCCCGGACGCTGCACGACGTCGACCTCGCGGCCGAAGGTGATCAGGCCGGTCCGCAGCTTCTCGTCCCCGGTGAGGACGACGCCGGCCGCCGCCACCGCGGCGATCGCCACGCCCAGGCCGGTCATCGACCCGGAGGTGTCGACGGCGAGGCACACGACCCGCCGGTGCCCGGCCCACGTGCGGGTGACCAGGTCGCCCGTGGCCAGCGGCGTCCCGACGTCCCAGCGGTCGAGGGTGCGGTCGAGGTCCAGGTCGCCGTCGCCGCGCCGGTCGGGCACCAGCCGCCGCGTGCCGCGGGTCCGCGTGCGGCCCACCCGCCCGACCTGCACGAACACCCGCGCGGCCAGCCGCTGGGCCGCCGAGCGCAGGTCGCGGTCGGTGGCGGCGGCGAGGTCGGTGAGCAGCGCGGCCGCGGCGTCGGCGTCCTCGGCCATCAGCGCGGCGAAGGCCTCCTCGTCGAGCTCGCCGACCTCCGGGCTGACCTCCTCGAAGGCCTCGTGCCGCGCCGCCATCTCCCGCCGGCTGGTCTGCCGGCGGGTGGTGCCCGAGCGCCGGTCGCGGCGCAGCGACGACGCGGAGTCGGCGCCCGCCGGGGACTGCGGCGCGCCCTCACCCCCGCCCTGGTCCGGGGGCCTTCAAGGATCGGCGGCCTCGTCCTCCGGCGGTGGTGTCCCGTCGGGGGGCCAGACGTCGTCGAGGATCTCGTCGATGACCGCCTCGGCCGTGCGCTCGACGCCGTCGGCGATGCGGATCCGGCCCGACAGCGCCGCGTAGGCGGCGTCCCGGGCGGTCTCGCGGGCGCCCTCGGCGCCCAGCCCCGACTGGCCGCGCACGTCGAGGAGGCCGCCCAGCAGCAGCACCAGGTCGGTGGCACCCCGCACCGAGGAGCCCATCCGGACGTCGCGGTGCTCCCGGGAGGCGCGCACCAGCCGGACGGCGAGGCCGATGAGCGCCGGCGGGGCCCCGGTGACGGCGGCGACGATGGCCCGCTCGGCGGCGGCGTCCTGGTAGCCGAGGACGACCCGGCACATGCGGTCGGCGATCGCCTGACCGACCCGCGCGGTGCCGATGGCGTCGAAGGGGTTCATCGCGGCGATGAGCCGGAAGCCGGCGGCCGCCTTGACGTGGCCGAGCCGCGGCACGGTGATCTCGCCCTCGGTGAGCACCGTGATGAGGACGTTGAGCGTCTCCTCGGGGATCCGGTTGAGCTCCTCGAGGTAGAGCAGCCCGTGCCCGCGCATCGCCGTCAGCAGCGGCCCGTCGGTGAAGCTGCTGGGCACGTAGCCGTCGGCGAGGACGGCGGCGGGGTCGTACTGGCCGATGAGCCGGGCCGGGGTCAGCTCGGCGTTGCCCTCGACGAAGACGACCTCCTGGCCGACGTCGGCGGCGATCGAGCGCAGCAGCGTGGACTTGCCCGTCCCCGGCGGCCCCTCCAGGACGACGTGCCGGTTGGTGCGCAGCGCGACGGTGAGCACCTCGCGCTCGCGGCGCAGCCCGATGACCGGGTGCGGGGCGGTGGCGGCCACGCGACTCCCCTCGGAGGACTCAGGACGGCCGACGAGGTCTGCCCACCGGCCGCGCGGACCAGTGTGCAGACCTCGTCGGGGGACCGCTCAGGCCTGGGCACCCTCCAGCGGCGGGGTGTCGTAGACGATCACGCCGCGGATGTTCTTCCCGTTGACCAGGTCCTCGTAGCCCTGGTTGACCTGGTCGAGCGTGTAGGTCTGGGTGATGATCTCGTCGAGCTTGAGGTCACCGGCCTGGTAGAGCTCCACCATCTTCGGGATGTCGTGGAACGGGTCGCCCGAGCCGAACAGCGAGCCCTTCACGGTCTTCTCGAACAGGGTGAGCATCGAGCTGTTCAGCTCGATGTTGGGCTTGGTCGGGTCGGCCAGGCCGGTGATGACGACGGTGCCGCCCTTGCGGATGACGTCCACGGCGCTGCTGACGACCTCCTTGTCGACGACGCCGACGGTGATGATCGCCTTGTCCGCACCGACGCCGTGGGTGAGCTGCTGGGCCAGCGCCTGGGCCTCCTCGGCGGTCTCGCAGCTGTGCGTGGCGCCGAGCTGCTCGGCCGCCTCGCGCTTGTTGGGCAGCGGGTCGACGGCGATGACGTTGCGCGCGCCGGCCAGCGCCGCGCCCTGCACGCTGTTGATGCCGATCCCGCCGATGCCGTAGATGACGATCGTGTCGCCGGGCTCGGTGGCCGCCGCGTGCACCGCCGACCCCCAGCCGGTGGGGACGCCGCAGCCGATGAGCACGACCTTGTCCAGCGGCAGGTCGGGGTCGACCTTCACCGCGGAGTTCTCGCTGATGACGGAGCGCTCGGAGAAGGTGCCGAGCATGCACATGCCGCCGTAGTCGTTGCCGTCCTCGTCGTGGAAGCGGTAGGTGCCGTCGGCCATGTGGCCGTCGAGGATGGCCGCGCCCATGTCGCAGATGTTCGACTGGCCGGTCGAGCACCAGCGGCAGTGCCCGCAGACCGGCAGGAACGAGCAGACCACGTGGTCGCCCGGCTGCAGCCGGGTGACGCCCGGGCCGACCTGCTCGATGACCCCCGCACCCTCGTGGCCGGCGACCACCGGGAAGCGGGGCACGATGTCGCCGTGCCGCAGGTGCTCGTCGGAGTGGCACAGCCCCGCCGCCGACCAGCGGATCAGCACCTCCCCCGCCCGGGGTTCGTCGAGCTCGAGCTCGGTGATCTCGAACGGCTGTCCGACGTCGCGCAGTACGGCTGCCCTGGTCCTCATCGACCCTCCCCGTCCTCGGCCGCCGCGGCTCGACGGCACGTCCTCGGCGGGGTCATCGTCCGGGCGCGGGAGGACGCCGGGCACCCCCGGACGGGGGGAGCGGGGTCAGGCGGGTCGCGGGCGGGGCAGCACCCGGCGGGGCAGTCCCGCGCGGGCGGCGTCGAGCGGCACGGCGCCGGCGAGCACGGCGGCCCCGAGCCGCAGCACGCCGTCGGTCAGCGGCGCGCAACGGACCCCGCCGCGGCCGCGCATGCCGCGGTGCGCGCCCGGGACCAGCACGGTGTCCAGCCAGGCGCACGGGTTGGCCGGCCGCCCGCCGCGCAGCACGACCACGCCCTCCCCGCAGTCGAGGGAGAACACCTCGCCGCGCAGCGCCTCCACCTCGGCCCCGCGCAGGACGACGTTGCGGCGGGCCAGCAGGGGGTCCAGCGGGCCGGAGCCCAGCTCCTCGGCCAGCGCCTCCACCGACTCCGCGGCCAGCACGGTGACCGCGGCGTCGCGGTGCGCGGGCCGGCCGGCGTAGCGGTCACCGACGATCCCGTGCCCGGCGCGGACCTCGACGCGCGTCACCCGGTCGCCGTCCTGGGGCGGGACCACCCCGGCGGGCCGCCCGTCGTAGCGGTGCACCGGCGAGACGAGCAGCCCCACGACCTCGACGTCGTACCGGTACGGGAGGTGCCCACCGGCGTGCCCAGCGGTGCGGCCATCCTGCAGGGGCCCGCCGCGAGCCTGCGAGTGGTGGGGGGCAGGGTGGTCCTTCACCGGTCGGCGGTGCGGTGGATCGGGCCCTCGATGCCGGTCAGCCGCTCGCCCGTGCCGCCCCAGCGCCCGGCGATGATCTCCGCGGCGATCGACACCGCGGTCTCCTCGGGCGTGCGGGCGCCGAGGTCCAGCCCGATCGGCGAGGACAGCCCGGCCAGCTCGGCGTCGGTCAGGCCCGCCTCGCGCAGCCGCGCCAGCCGCTCGTCGTGGGTGCGCCGCGACCCCATGGCCCCGACGTAGGCCACCGGCAGGCGCAGGGCCACCTCCAGCAGCGGCACGTCGAACTTCGGGTCGTGGGTGAGCACGCACAGCACGGTGCGCTCGTCGATCCGCCCGGCGTCGACCTCGGCCTGCAGGTAGCGGTGCGGCCACTCGACGACGACCTCGTGCGCGTCGGGGAAGCGGCGCGCGGTGGCGAACACCGGACGGGCGTCGCACACGGTGACCCGGTAGCCGAGGAACGCGCCCACCCGCGCGACGGCGGCGGCGAAGTCGATGGCGCCGAAGACGACCATCCGCGCGGGCGGGGCGAACGAGGACACGAACAGCGTCAGCTCGTCGCCGCGCCGCTCGCCGTCGTGGCCGTAGGTCAGCGTGCCGGTGCGGCCGGCGGCGAGCATGCCGCGGGCGTCGTCGGCGACGGCGTCGTCGAGGCGCTGCAGGCCCAGGCTGCCGGAGGTGCGGTCGGGCCAGAGCACCAGCCGCCGGCCGATCCGGTCCTCGGGACCGCGGACGACGGTGACGACGGCGACCGGCTCGTGCCGGCCCACCGACTCGGCGATCTCGCCCAGCTCGGGGAAGGACTCGCGCGAGACCGGCTCGACGAAGACGTCGAGGATCCCGCCGCAGGTCAGGCCGACGGCGAAGGCGTCGTCGTCGCTGACGCCGTAGCGCTCGAGGGTGGGCACGCCGGTCTCGACGACGTCCTTGGCCTCCTCGTAGACCGCGCCCTCGACGCAGCCACCGGACACGCTGCCGACCGCCGTGCCGTCGGGGCCGACCAGCATCGAGGCACCGGCGGGGCGCGGCGCGGAGCGCCAGGTGGCGACCACCGTCCCCATGCCGACCGTCTCCCCGGCCTGCCACCAGCCGACCAGGTCATCAAGGACATCACGCACGTGAGATCACTCCCGACAGTTCCTCGAACGCCGCCAGGCTGTGCCCGGAGACGAACGCGTCAACGGACGGCAGCGCCGCCTGCATCCCGCCGGTCAGCGGTTCGTAGCCGCTGCGCCCCTTGTGCGGGTTGACCCAGACGACGGCGTGCGCGAGCCGGCGCAGCCGCGCCATCTGCTCGCGCAGCAGGTCGGGACTGCCCCGCTCCCAGCCGTCGCTGCACACGACGACGACGGCACCGCGCGCGGTCCCCCGCTGGCCCCACCGGTCGAGGAAGGCCTTGAGCACCTCCCCGAGCCGCGTGCCGCCCGACCAGTCGGGGATGGCGTCCCCGCTGGCGGCCAGGGCCCGGTCGGGGTCGCGCAGCCGCATCTCCCGGGTGACCCGGGTCAGCCGGGTGCCGATGGTGAACACCTCGGTCGACGCCGGCCGGGAGCGCACCGCGGCGTGCGCGAAGCGCAGCAGGGCGTCGGCGTAGGGGCTCATCGACCCCGACACGTCGACCAGCAGCACCACCCGCCGCGGCCGGGGCCGGGCCCGCCGGCGCAGCAGCCGGGTCACCTCGCCGCCGTCGCGCAGCGCCCGGCGGACCGTGCGCGCCGGGTGCACCGACCCGTGCGGGGCCGGCCGGCGCCGGCGGGCCGGGCGCATCGGCGTGGCCGGGCGCACCAGGGCGAACAGCCGCCGCAGGTGCTCGCGCTCGGCCGGGGTCAGGTCGGCGACGTCGCGGTGGCGCAGCACCTCGTCCCCCGACGCGGCGACGGCGAGGTCGGCGGGGTCCTCCCCCTCCTCGCCGCTCCCGCTGCCCTGCTCCAGCGGCGCGGTGGCGCTCAGCGCGGGCGGCGTGCGCGTCACCGACGTCGACCGGCGGGGTGCCTCGCCGCCGAAGTACGCGGCGAACGCGGCGTCGTAGCGGTCGAGGTCGTCGGGGCCGGCGCACAGCGTCAGCCGGCCGGCCCAGTAGACGGCGGTGGCGTCGAGGACGTCGAGCGCCGCCACGGCCGAGAGCATCGCCTCGACCCGGTCGGGGGAGGCGGTCACCCCGGCCACCCGCAGCGTCCGGGCGAACCCCAGCACGACGCCGACCACATCCCGCGGCGCCGAGGCATGGGAAGCAATCCCCACGTCTCCGGCCCGGGAGCCGTGCGGATCGCTTCCCATGCCTGGCTCAGCCGCCACCGAACAGCGCCCCCCGCGCCAGCGCGTGCACCCGGTCGGTGTCCTCGCGGTACTTCAGCACCGCGCCGAGCGTGCGCGCGGCGAGGTCGGGGTCGAGGTCGCGCGCGCCGAGGGCGTGCAGCGCGCTGGCCCAGTCCATCGCCTCGGCCACGCCCGGCGGCTTGAGCAGGTCCAGGGTGCGCAGCGTCGCCGTCGCGCGGGCCACCTCGCGGGCCAGCCGCTCGGTGACCTCGGGCAGCCGGGTGCGCAGGATGGCGACCTCGCGGTCGAAGTCGGGGTGCTGCAGCCAGTGGTAGAGGCAGCGCCGCTTGAGCGCGTCGTGCACCTCGCGGGTGCGGTTGGAGGTCAGCACCACCAGCGGCGGGACCTCGGCGTGCACGGTGCCGAGCTCGGGGATGGAGATCGTGAAGTCGGACAGCACCTCGAGCAGGAAGGCCTCGAACTCGTCGTCGGCCCGGTCGACCTCGTCGACGAGCAGCACGCTCGGGGAGTCCTCGAGGGCCTGCAGCAGCGGCCGGGCGAGCAGGAAGCGGCGGTCGTAGAGGGAGGCCTCGAGCGTCTCGGTGTCCGCGGTGGCGTGCGCGGCCTCGGCGGCCCGCAGGTGCAGCAGCTGGCGGCCGAAGTCCCAGTCGTAGAGCGCCTGGCTGGCCTCCAGGCCCTCGTAGCACTGCAGCCGGTAGAGGGGGCGGCCGGTGACGTCGGCCAGCGCCCGGGCCAGCGCGGTCTTGCCGACACCGGCCTCGCCCTCGAGGAAGAGCGGGCGGCGCATGACCAGTGCCAGGTAGGCGGCGGTGGCCAGCCCCTCGTCGGGCAGGTACCCGGTCGCCTGCAGGGCGGCGGCGAGCTCGTCGGGGCCGGCCGGGAGCCCGCCGGTCCCGGGAGGGGTCGCCGGCGCTGCGGCCGTGGTGTCGGTCACGCCGCCGAGCATCCCACCTGCGCAGGCGGGCCGGTCCGCCCGTCCGGGTCCCCGGCCGGCACGCACCACGGTGGCCGGCCGGGAGTCGAGGTCTCCGGCCGGCCACCGCCGTCTGGTGCGCCCGGTCGGTCCCGGGCCGTGGTGCTACGAGGCCGTGGTCAGCGGCCGATCTTGCCGTCGTTGTCGCGGTCGAGGGCGTCCTTGGCCTTCTGCACGAAGCCGCGCTCGTCCCGCCCGGTGGTCCCGGTCGTGGTGCCGGTGCCGGCCACGCCGGTGGTGCCGCCGTCGACCTCGACCTCCTCCTTGCGCACCTGCTCGGTGACCTGCTGCTGCTCGGTCACCGTCTGGGTGTCCAGGCGGACCCGCTCGACCGGGGTGGCCTCCTTGGACACCACGGGCTGCTCGGCGTGCAGGACGACCTCGTGCTCCTCCTCGGAGATGGCCGGCCCGTCCATCGCCTTGCCGTAGTTGGCGTCGGTGATGGGCTCGCGCTCGACCCGGACCTCCTCGTGGGAGACCGGCACGGTCTGGGACACGTTCTCGGTGACCACGTACTTGCGCAGCCGCGCCCGGCCGGCCTCGACCCGCTGGGTGCCCACGTTGAGGTGCTCCTCGGAGCGGGTCATCGCGTCGTCGGTGGTCGGGCCGGAGGTGTCGTGGCCCACGGTGCGGCCCTGGACGTCGTCGTAGACGCCGTCGCCGTCACGGTCGGCCCGGCCGGTGGTGCCCGTGCCCGCGGTCGTGCCCATGCCGGCACCGCCGGTGGTCAGGTCCTGCTGGGTGCGGGTCTGGTCGGCGCTGTAGGTGCCCGCCGTCCCGGTGTCGGTCACCGTGCCCGTGGTCTGGGTGGTCTGCGTCCCGGAGCCGAGGCCGTAGTACCGGTACAGCTCCTGCTCCTCCTGCGGGGACAGGTGGCCGTCGGTGTCGATGCGGGGCGCGTCCTTGACCTTGGCCTTGCTCACGCGTACGCGCAGGCCGTCGCCGGCCAGGTCGGCGTCCCGCAGCGGGATGAAGGACTCCTTGGTCCCGAACAGGCCGGTGCGCACCGTGGCCCACTCCGGCTGACCGGTCTCGTCGTCGAGGTAGACCTCGGACACCGAGCCGATCTTGTCGCCCGAGTCGTCGTAGACGTCCTGTCCGATCACACGGCTGATGGTGTCGGTACCGATCATCGTCGTCTCTCGCTCCCATCTGAGCTCAGGTGTTCCGGTCCCTGGATGGGTGACCGGGCACGTCCGGCCGAAACGACCCGATGCGATCTCCGTCGCGCCGGGCGGGCCGGGCGCCGTCCCGGACGGGCCGCGCGGTCGGCTCACCGCAGCGCATCCGCCCAGGTCAGACGGCGAGAACGAGGCGTACCGGACGGCCGCCGCCCCGCTCGTCCCGCGGCGAGGGACGTCCACGGATCGTCACCGGCGTGTCGCCCGGGCGTGTCGCGCACCACTCCGGTGCCGCCCGCCCCGGCGCGTCGCCGCGTGCCGCGCGGGGTCATCGGCTCTCCTGGGGAGGTGCCGCCCCGCTCGCCCTACGACGACCTGGTCCACCCGCGCACGGTGAAGAAGCCGCCGCCCCAGGTGGCCGCCGAACGCGACCTCGTCGTCGAGGACCCCAGCTCCGGCTTCGTCGGCGCGGTGGTCCGCTGCGAGAAGGACGTCGTCCATCTCGAGGACCGGTTCGGCAAGGTGCGCGCCTACCCCCTCGGGCCGGGATTCTGGGTCGACGGCCGGCCGGTCGTGCTCGTCCGCCCGACGCCGAAGGGGGCGGTGGCACCGAGCCGCAGCGCCTCGGGATCGACCTACGTGGCCGGCGCCCGCGCCCGGGTGGCCCGCGAGGGTCGCATCTACGTCGAGGGCAAGCACGACGCCGAGCTGGTCGAGAAGGTGTGGGGCCACGACCTGCGCATCGAGGGCGTCGTCGTGGAACCGCTGCACGGCGTCGACGACCTGCCCGGCATCGTCCGCGAGTTCCGCCCGGCGCCGGGCCGGCGGCTCGGCGTGCTGGTCGACCACCTGGTGCGCGGGTCGAAGGAGTCGCGGATCGCCGAGCAGGTCACCGGGCAGCACGCGCTCGTCGTCGGCCACCCGTTCATCGACATCTGGCAGGCGGTCAAGCCGCAGGTGGTCGGCATCCGCGCCTGGCCGGAGGTGCCCAGGGGCGAGGACTGGAAGACCGGCGTCTGCCGCCGGCTCGGCTGGGAGGACGACACCGGCTACGTCTGGGCACAGCGGATCCTCGCCCGGGTGCGCACCTGGACCGACCTCGAGCCCGCCCTCATCGGCCGCGTCGAGGAGCTCATCGACTTCGTCACGCAGGACGGCTGACCCCCGGGGGGGGGGGGGGGGGGGGGGGGGGGGGGGGGGGGGGGGGGGGGGGGGGGGGGGGGGGGGGGGGGGGGGGGGGGGGGGGGGGGGGGGGGGGGGGGGGGGGGGGGCGTGGG
>NZ_JBJGZA010000034.1:0-50267 GCF_054050255.1 Geodermatophilus sp. SYSU D00700
CCGCCCCGGGGTCTCGGGGGGTCGGAGGGGCGCGGGCGGGGGGCGGGGCCCACCCCCCACCAAGCCCCAAAACCCGCGACAACGCCCCACGGCCGCGCCGGGCGCCGTCCGCGGTGGCCGCCGCGATCGCCTGCTGGATGGCGTCGAGCCGCCGGTGGACCGCGTCGATGTCCCCCCGCGTCGCGGACATCCGCGCCGGTTCGAGCCAGACGACGATGCTGCCGCCGGGACCGAGGCCCGCCTCGGCGACGTCGCCGGCGCCGTCGGCACCCTGGGCGCGGAGGGCAGCCTCGACGTCCGCGCGCCGCAGCCCCTCCCGCCGCAGCGACCGGTCCAGGAACCGGCCGTGCCGGATCAGCGGGACGTCGGAGCCCTCGAACAGCCGGACGGCCCGCTCGGAGCGGGACACCACCCGGACGACGACCGCGTTCGTGGCGACGAGCACCGCGGCGGCCAGCAGCCCCCCGGCGACGCTGTCGTCGGGCCCGATGAGCGCGTTCTGGACGACGGTGGACAGCAGCAGCACGACGACGAGGTCGAACGAGTTCAGGTGGGCCAGGTTGCGCTTCCCGGCGACCCGCAGCAGCAGGGCGAGCGCCGCGTAGACCGCGACGGTGCGGAGGACCTTCTCGCCCGCGGGGACGTCGAGGGTCCAGACGTCCGACACGGTCCGGGGCCGTCCGGGTCACGCCGAGGCGCGGGCCCGGCTCCAGGCCGCGCGCGCCTCGGCGGTGGTGGGGTCGAAGTCGGCCTTGGTCCGCCGGAACAGGTCCTGCAGGTCCCGCCAGAGCTGGTCGGCGGACGGGCGCCCCCAGAACCAGTAGCCGCAGTAGACGCGGTCGATCACCAGTCCCGGCGCCAGCACCAGCGTGTGGGGCACGGTGGCCGGGTGGTGCGGGTCGGTGTACTCGTCGATGCCCAGCGCCCGCTGGACCGCGAGGTCGCCGTCGGAGAGGAAGGTCCACCAGGCGCCGGTGGAGCTCTTGAGCTTGTAGGTGTCGTGCAGGTCGTTCGGCACGATCGTGACCAGCGAGGTGAAGGCGATCGGGAGGACCTCCTGGAGCCTGAGCAGCTCCCGGTGGTGGGCCCGCTCCCGGGGGCAGTGCTCGCCCCGGCCGAGCTGCAGCACCATGGCGTCGGAGCCCTGCAGCTGCGACAGCCGCCACGGGGTCCCGTTCTCGTCGGGCAGCTCGAAGTCCGGCACCACGGCGCCGACGTCCAGTCCGGTGCTCATCGGTCCTCCTCGTCGCGGGGACCGACGCCGCCGATCCCGGTCCGGATGCGGTAGACGCTCGTGGGCGCCGTGACGTACAGGGTGCGGCGGTCCGCGTCGCCCCAGGCGAGGCCGACCGGGCGCTCCGGCAGGTGCAGCGTGCCCAGGTGCCCGCCGTCGGGGGACAGCACCCGGATCCCGGAGCGCCCGCAGACGTACAGGTCGCCGTCCCGGTCGACGGTGATGCCGTCCACCGCGTCCTCGCCGCCGGCCGGGTGGACGACCACCCGGCCGCCGGACAGCGTGCCGTCGGCCGCCACGTCGTAGCGCACGACCGCCGGGCGGGCGGGGTCCCGGTCGGCGACGTAGAGGTGCCGCTCGTCGGGGGACAGGGCGATCCCGCCGGGATCGGTGAGCCCGTCCTCGACGAGGCGCACGACGCCGTCGCGCACGCAGAAGACGCCGCTGGACGGGAGCTCCCGCTCCGGGTCGTCGGCGCCGCCGGGCAGGCCGGACGGCGGATCGGTGAAGAAGAGCGTGCCGTCCGAGCGGTACACCAGGTCCTCCGGGCTGTTCAGCCGCCGGCCCTCGTGGCGGTCGGCCAGGACGGTGGTGTCGCCGTGCGGCTCCACCCGCAGCACCCGGCGGTTGCCGTGCTGGCAGATGGTCAGCCGCCCCTGCGGGTCGACGGCCAGCCCGGCCGAGCCGGGCGCGGTGAACCGGCCGATGTCGGTGCCGGCGTAGCCGCTGTGCGACCGGAACACCGTGACCCCGCCCCAGGGCGTCCACCGGTAGACGTGGTTGGTGGCGGGCGAGCTGAACAGCAGGGCGCCGTCGGCCGTCCACACCGGGCCGGCGGTGGACTCGAGGCCGCCGGCGACCCGCTCCGCCCCTGCGCCCGGCTCCAGGACGGCGTCCAGGCCGGCGTCCGCCCGGGTGGTCCGCAGCAGCACCGGCTCGGTCCGCCGCGCCCGGTCGGCCGGGTAGAGGTCCAGCGTGGCGCTGCGCAGCCAGATGTAGTTGCGGGGGGAGGCGGAGACGGGGCCGTTGGCGCCGAACACCGCGATCCGGAAGGTCTGGCCGGGCCGGGCGTCGTCGGTGAGCACCACGCGGTTCGGGGCGTTGAAGCCGGCCACCACCTGGCCGCCGGTGTCGCCCAGCGCCACGGGCAGCCGGCCGTCCACCCAGACCTCGGCGTAGTCGTCGACCACGACCTCGAAGACCACCGTGGTCCCGGTCGGGTCCAGGTCCCCGACGCGCTCGGGGAGGGTCACGCTCACCCGGTACCAGTTGAAGCAGACCCGCCCGCCGGCCAGGCGCAGCTGCGTGTCGCCGGGCGAGAGCACCCGCCAGGCGGAGTCGTCGAAGTCGGCCGCCCCGGCGTGCGGCAGCACGTCGAAGGTCCGGTTCGGCACGTCGCCCGGGCCGAGCGGGTCGGCCGGCGAGCCGACCTCGACGAAGTCGATCTCCTCGACCCGGGCGTCGCTGTACCGCCAGGTGGCCCCGACCAGCGCGGCGCCCTCGTCGGTCTGCAGGTCGACGACCGCGGCCGGGGCGCCGGGCAGCAGCTGCGGCGGCCGCGGCAGGTCGGCGGCCGGCCGGTGGCCGGTCGGCGCGGCCGTGGGGACGGCCGTGGAGGTGGCCGCGGACATGACCGTGGCCACGGCTACGCCACCACCTTCGTCACGAGGTACAGGAAGGGGTCGGAGACGTCGACGAACTGGTGCGGCACGCCGGCCGGGACGACCAGCACGTCGCCCTCGCCGAGGTCGTGGGCGGTCCCGCCGTCGAGCGCCTCGGCGCGCAGCTCACCCGGCCCGACCTCGTGCGCGGAGCGCATCGTGCCCCCGGTGACGACCGTGGCCCGGCCCTGCACGACCCGCATGACGTCGACCACGGCGGCGTGGTACTCCACCGCGCCCGGGGCGGTGCGCCGTCCGGCGTCGACCTGGTAGCGGGCGGTGTCGACCAGCAGTCCGCCCGAGCGGAACCGCTCCTCGACCTCGGGCGCGGGGACGAGGACGGCGTCCTGCACGCCGGCGCCGGAGGCGGCCCGCCGGCCGGCGTCCCGGCCGATCTCGGCCAGCTCCTGGTCCTCGTCGGCCGAGGACGCGCCGCTCACGCCCACGGCGCCGACGACGTGGCCGTCGACCTCGATCGGCATGCCGCCCTGCAGCGGCACCGCGCCGGCCAGGTGCAGCGCCGACGGGCGCCCGCCGGAGGCCTGCTGCTCGAAGTCCCGGCTCGGGCGCCGGTAGAGCGCGGCGGTGCGGGCCTTGTCGGTGGCGACGCCGACGCTGGCGACCTGCGCCGCGTCGGGGCGCCACAGGTACACCAGGTCGCCACCCGCGTCGACGGCCGCGGCGACCGGCGCCACGCCGCGGGAGGTGGCCGCGTCGGCGACGGCCCGGATCGCGACCTGCGCGGCGGTGGCGCCCAGCGCCGGCACCTCGCGGGTGCTGAACGGCGCGGCCGCGCCGGCCAGGGAGACCGCCTCGTCCTCGTCCGGGGTCTCGCCGCTGGTGCCGATCGCGCCGACGACCTGGCCGTCGACCGTCAGCGGCACGCCTCCGGTCAGCGCCCGCGCGCCGTGCAGCGCCAGCGCGCCCAGCCGCCCGCCGGTCACCTGCTCCTCGATCTCCCGGCTCGGCCGCACGAAGACCGCCGCGGTCCGGGCCTTGTCGACGGCCACCTGGTCGCTGGCGGCCTGGCTGTCCTCCGTCCGGCGCAGGGCGAGCACCCGCCCCGCGGCGTCGACGATCGCGATGACGACCCGGTGGCCGTGCGCGGTCGCGTGCTTCTCGGCGGCGGCGAGGACCGCGTCCACGCCGACGCCGTCGAGGACCCTGCGCGTGCGGACCGCGGTCATGGCGGTCACGCTCCTCTCGTGTTCAGGACGGCGACCCACACGGCCGTGTCCGCGGTGATGAACAGCCGGTCGCGGTCGCGACCGCCGAAGGTGAGGTTGACCGCGCCGGGCACGGCGAGCCGCCCGAGCAGCGCTCCGCCGGAGGTCAGCACCCGGACGCCGTCGGGGCAGCAGACGTAGAGCCGGCCGGCCACGTCCACGGCGAGCCCGTCGGGGGTGCCCGTGGGCGTGGTGTCCACGACCCGCCGCGCGGCGAGCGCGTCCCCGCCGACGACCTCGTAGGCGTAGACGTGGTGCGGCCGGTCCCGGTGGTGGCTGCCCGGCTCCTGCTCGGCGCCGCTGTCGGCGACGTAGAGCACCGTCCCGTCGGGGGAGAAGACCAGCCCGTTGGGCTTGTCGAGGTCGTCGGCGACCACCCGCAGCCGGCCGGTGGCGGGGTCGAACCGGTACACCGCGTCCGGCAGCTCGGGCGCGGGACGGAAGCCCTGCAGGTGCCCGTACGACGGGTCGGTGAACCAGATGGTCCCGTCCCGGTGCACGACGACGTCGTTGGGGGAGTTCAGCGGACGCCCGTCGTGGGCGTGCACGACCGTCGTCGTCGCCCCGGTGGCGGGGTCGAGGTGCGCCAGCCGGGCGGGGGAGTCGGGGCCGCCCTGGTCGCACACCAGCAGACCGGACCTCCACGCGGTCATCCCGTTGGGCGCGACGACGGTCCCGGGCACGGTCGTCACGGGATCGGCGCCGGCGCCGGCCCGGTCACCGTCCAGCGCGACCCGCCGGACCAGCGCCCCGGGCGGCCGGCCCCGGGGGGTCGTGGTGACGTAGAGGGCGTCGTCGCGGGGCAGGTACGTCGGGCCCTCGTGCGCGTCGCACCGGACCAGGACCGCCAGCGACGGGGACGTGCCCGTGACGGCGGCGAACCCCGCGTCGTCCGCGACGACGGCGTCCGCCGACAGACCGGTTGCCATCGCCCCTCCTCCCGTCCCCCCGACCGCGGGGGGCTCGTGCACCGGCTGTCCCGGGTCGGCCGCGGGCGTTTCACCACCTCCTCGTCCCGCCGTGCTCGGCCGGGCGTGTAACCGATCCCCGGGGTGCACCGACGTCAGGGGTGCAGGGGCTGCCGTCCGGGCGGTTCCCCCGAGAGGTCAGGGGTGGTCGGTCATGGCTCCCAGGACGACAGACGGGTCCGGGCTGGTCGAGCTGGCCCGCCGCGAGCACGGCGCCGTCGAGGTGACACTGCTCTGGGACCGGGGGACCGGCGCCGCGGTGGTCGTCGTGTGGAACTGGGACACCGGCACCTGCCTCCGGCTGGAGGTCGAACCCGGGCGGGCCGGCTACGCGTTCGCCCACCCCTACGCGGTCGCCGCCGAGCAGGAGGTGTCCTCGGGTGACGTCCTCCAGGCGGCCTGACCGCAGCGCCGGCGCGGCCCGGCGCCGGAGGTGGCTGTGGCCGGCCGCGGGCCTCGCCGTCCTGCTCGCGGTGGTGCTGGTCTGGTTCCAGCCGCAGAAGCTCCTCTACGGCCAGCGGGTCGACGAGGCCCTGCCGACCGTGGCGGCCGGACCACCGGGGAGCGCCGCCCCCGGCGCATCGTCCGGCGCGGCGACGGCGCCGCAGCCGCCGGTGGAGCTCGCCTCGGGCGGCTTCGTCTCCCGGGAGCACGCCACGAGCGGCACCGCCCGGGTCCTGCGCCTCGCCGACGGGCGGGTGGTCGTGCGGTTCGAGGACTTCGCGACCTCCAACGGGCCGGTGCTGGTCGTCTGGCTGTCCCCGAACCCGGCGCGGGGGGAGGAGGACGCGTTCGGCGACGGGCACGTCGCGCTCGGGCCGCTCAAGGGCACCGCCGGCGACCAGAACTACCTCGTCCCCGCCGGCGTCGACACCTCCGCGTACGCGAGCGTGGTCGTCTGGTGCGACCGCTTCGACGTCGTCTTCGGCGCGGCCGACCTCGCGCCGCCCGGCTGAGCACCCGACCCACGAGAGGCACGTCATGGCTGATCCGATCCACCCGCTGCGCGACCACCCGCGGATGGCGGCCGAGACCGGCCGGGTCGAGCCCGTCCCGCGGCGGATCCGGGCCACGCTGGCCGGGCGGACGGTCCTCGACACCACGCGCGCCCGCTACCTGTGGGAGATCCCCGCCTATCCCCAGTACCTGGTGCCGGTGGCGGACGTCGATCCCGCCTGCCTGGTCGACGAGGGGTCCGAGCAGCACTCCGCGCACGGCACCGCCCGCCGCCACGGGCTCCGCGCCGGCGGGGAGGACCGGCCCGGCAGCGTCCGGGTCTTCGGAACCGACGCCGCCGAGGGGGTCGCCGGGACCGCCCGCTTCGACTGGACGGCGCTCGACGCCTGGTACGAGGAGGACGAGCAGGTCTTCGTCCACCCCCGCAGCCCCTACGTCCGGGTCGACGCGCTGCGGTCCCACCGCCACGTCCGCGTGCAGCTCGACGGGCAGGTCCTCGCCGACAGCCGGAGCCCGGTGCTGCTCTTCGAGACCGGACTGGTCACCCGCTACTACCTCCCGCGCACCGACGTGGCGTTCGAGCGGCTCCGCAGCAGCGACACCCGGACGGCCTGCCCGTACAAGGGCGTCACCTCGGAGTACTGGTCGCTGCGCGGGGACGGCGGGACGCCGGCTCCCGAGGACGTCGCCTGGTCCTACGCGTTCCCCACCCAGCAGGTCGCACCGATCGCCGGTCTCGTGGCCTTCTACAGCGAGAGGGTGGACGTCGAGGTCGACGGGGTGGCCCTGCCGCGAGCCCGGACCCGCTCCACCTGACCCGGCGTGCCGGGGAAGGGGGACCAGCTGCTCCGGCGTGGTGACCGTGGGGCCGCGGTGGCGACCTGGCAGTGGCGCCTCGTCCAGGTCCTCGACAGGAGGATCGACGTCGACGAGGTCTTCGGGCCGATGACCGAGCAGGCGACCCGCGACTTCCAGAGCACCTCGGGCCTCGCCGTGGACGCCGTCGACGGCCACGCACCCGAGCCGCGATGGTCCGGGCCCTCGGCCTCTGACGCGCACGGGGCGTCGGGGTGGATCGTCCGTACGCACGTCCTTCGAGCGGAGGTGGATGGCGATGACCGGGCAGCAGAGGTGCGACCTCGTCCTCGAGGGCGGTGGCGTCAAGGGCATCGGCCTGGTCGGCGCCCTCTCGGTGCTGGAGGAGGCCGGGTACCGCGTCCAGCGGGTCGCCGGGACCTCGGCCGGGGCGATCGTCGGGTCGCTGGTCGCCGCGGGGACCCCTGCGGCGCGGCTGGCCGAGATCATGGCCGGGCTGGACTGGCGCCGGTTCCAGGACAGGAGCCTGGTGGACCGCATCCCGATCCTCGGCAAGGCGCTGTCACTCGCGTTCGACAAGGGCCTCTACGAGGGGCGGTACCTGCGCGACTGGCTGGTCGACCGGCTGGCCGAGCGCGGGGTGACCACGTTCAGCGACCTGGCGATCACCCCGGAGCAGGACCCGGGCTCCGCGCTGCCACCGGAGAAGCGCTACCGGCTGACGGTGGTCGTCTCCGACGTCACCTGCGGCCTGATGCGCACCCTCCCGGCGGACTACGACCGCTACGGCCTCGTGGCCGACGACGTCCCCGTCGCCGACGCCGCGCGGGCCTCGGCCTCCATCCCGTTCTTCTTCGAGCCGGTGACCCTCGACGACGTCCGGGAGAGACGGAAGGTCGTGCTGGTGGACGGCGGGATGCTGTCCAACTTCCCGGTCGGGGTCTTCGACCGCCGCGACGGCCGGCCGCCGCGCTGGCCGACCTTCGGGATCAAGCTCTCCGCCAGGGGTCCGGCCACGCCGCCCGGGTTCGCGGTGCGCGGCCCGGCAAGCCTCAGCCTGGCGTTGCTCAAGACCC
This sequence comes from Geodermatophilus sp. SYSU D00700, assembly GCF_054050255.1. Classification (NCBI taxonomy): domain Bacteria; kingdom Bacillati; phylum Actinomycetota; class Actinomycetes; order Geodermatophilales; family Geodermatophilaceae; genus Geodermatophilus; species Geodermatophilus sp. SYSU D00700. The sequence continues at coordinate 7,939 of NZ_JBJGZA010000034.1, forward strand.
TGATCGGCCACACCGACCGGGCCCACCTCAACGACCCGGACGTCGTCGAGCGGACGATCTTCGTCGACACCGACGGCGTCTCGGCGACCGACTTCGACCTCGACCGGGCGACCGCCGACCGCCTCTACGAGAACGGCCGCACCGCCGCGCGGCAGTTCCTCGACACCTGGGACTGGGACGCCTACCTCGCCCGCCGCACCACCCGGCTGGGGGCCGAGCCGAGGATCCCGCAGCAGGCGCCGGCGCCCGACACCCTGGAGGCAGCACCCGGCACCTGACGGCCCGGCCTCCCCGGACACGGGCGAGGCGCGCACCGCCGTGGTGGACTCGTTCCCTCGGACGGCCGCGGCGTCGTCCGCAGGCGGCTGCAGAAGTGGCGTCGTGCGGGTGCGGCCACGCGGGCTCGTCCTGCTCGCTCCCGCCGCCGGGTGGGCCGCCCGGTTCAGTCGGGCTGGTCGACGCAGAGGATGTTGCCCTCGCTGTCGGTGAACCAGGCCGCCCGCCCCATCCCGGGGATCGAGGCGATGGGGCCGGCCCACTCGACACCGGGCATGTCGTAGTGCTCGAACCGCACGCCCTTGGCCTCGAGGTCGTGGACCTGGGACTCGATGTCGTCGACGTGGACCTGGGCGAGCGTGTGCCCCGCCCGCCCGGCGAAGTCGGTGCGGTAGACGGTGAAGCTCGTCCCGCCGGTGGTGCGGTACGTGAGCTGGACGCCCTCGACCTCGGCGACGGGGGTGAGGCCGAGCTTGTCGGCGTAGAAGTCACGCGCCCGGTCGAGGTCGCTGGCCGGGATGTTCGCCTCGACGCGGCTGTCGTTCAGCATGGCCGGCTCCGGTCGGCTCGGTGGAGTTCCCCCGTGCGGACGCCCGGACGGTAGACCCGCGGCCGGGCCGGAGGAAGGGTCCCTGGTCACGGGTGCGGCGCGGGCGGATCCGGCCGGTCGGTGCCTCGCTACGGGGACCCGGCGGTCGCCGGGCCACGGCCCCGCAGCAGCGTGGCGGTGACCCGTCGCACGCGTGCCACGACGGCGTCGGCGTCCTCGTCCGTCGAGCCGAACTGGCCGTCGGCGAGGAGGGCGGCGTGGCCGTGGGCCACGGTGAGGACGTCGACCGCCAGGTCCCTCGCGGCCTCCTCGTCCGCGTCGCCGTCGGGCCGGGCGGCGAGCGCCCGGGCGGCTGCCAGCCAGGTGCCGTAGCTCTGCAGCGCCGCCTCGGCCAGCGCCGGGAACCGGGACTTGGTGACCTCGGCGCGGAACAGGGCACTGAAGAGGGCCGGCTCGTCGACGGAGAACCGGACGTAGGCGGCCGCTGCCGCGCTGAGCTGCGCGGCCGGGTCGGACTGCCCGGCGATCGCGGCGTCCAGCCGAGGCCGGAGCACCTGGTGGGCCCGGACGCCGACGGCCGCCAGCAGCGACTCCTTGTCCGGGAAGTGCCGGTACGGAGCGCCGACGCTCACGCCGGCCCTGCGCGCGGCCTCGGCCAGGGAGAAGCCGTGCACCCCCTGCTCGCGGATCAGCTCGATCGCCGTGTCGGTGAGCACCGCCGGGAGGTCGCCGTGGTGGTAGCCGCGCTCCGGTCCCGACGTCTTGACGCTCCTGGGCATGCATGTCACCTTAGTGACCGCAATGTATGTAGTACTCACATACATCTCGGAGGGAGCCCGACGTGCCGCACACGTGGGAACACCAGTCACGGCCGGACCTGCACGGGGCGGTGGTCCTCGTCACCGGGGCGAGCAGCGGAGTGGGGGCAGCGACGTCGCGTGCCCTCGCGGAGACGGGAGCCCACGTGGTGCTCGCGGTCCGCGACCCGGACAAGGCCCGCGCCGTCGTCAGCCGCATCGCCGACACGGTCCCCGGTGCCTCGCTCGAGATCGCGCGGGTCGACATGGCCGACCTCGGGAGCGTCCGGGCCCTGGCCGAGTCGGTCGCGCGCCGCCACGACCGTCTGGACCTGCTGGTGAACAACGCCGCGGTGGCGGCCGTCCCGCGGCAGGTCACCGTCGACGGCCTCGAGTTGCAGATCGCCGTCGCCCACTTCGGCCACTTCGCGCTGACCGGCCGCCTGCTGCCGCTGCTGCTGGCCACCCAGGACTCACGGGTGGTGACGGTGACCAGCGGCATCGCCGCCAGGCCCCGGATCGACCTCGCCGACCTGCAGTCCGAGCGGGACTACCGCCGCTACCCCGCCTACGCCCAGGCCAAGAGCGCCAACATGCTCTTCGCCCTGGAGCTGCACCGCCGCCTGGAACGGGCGGGTGCCGAGACCCGCAGCCTCGCCGCGCAGCCGGGGTGGACCCGCTCGGGACTGGGGCCGGGGGACACCGCCGGCCGCGTCGAGCGGGCGCTCATCGCCGTCGGCAACGCGCTGTTCGCCCACGATCCCGAGGTGGGCGCGCAGCCGATCCTGACGGCGTCCCTCGCGCCGCTCCCCGGAGGCACCTTCGTCACGCGCCGCCGCCTGAACGGCCTCAAGGGCGCCCCGGTGCCGGTGGCACCGGACCGGATCCCGGCCGATCCCGAACAACAGTCCGGCCTGTGGGCAGCCTCGGAGGCGCTCACCGGCGTGACGTTCCCCCTGTCCCCCGCGGGGTCGCCCGGTGCGCCGGTGTCGGGGGAGGAGGTGAGCCGGCCGTGAGGACGGCCCTGGTCACCGGGGCCACGAGCGGCATCGGCCGGGCCACCGTCGAGCGGCTGCTGCGGGACGGCTGGCACGTCCTGGCAGCCGGCCGGCGCGCCGGGCCCCTGGCTCCGCTCGTCGAGGCCGGCGCCCGGCCGGTCGTCTTCGACGTCACCGATCCCGCCGGCACGCGGGTCACCGTCACGGAGGCGGTGGAGGCGTCCGGCGGTCGGCTCCACGCCCTGGTCAACGCCGCCGGGTACGGCCTCTACGGTGCCGTGGAGGCCACCGACCTGGACCGGGCGCGGGACCAGCTCGAGGTCAACGTCCTCGGCCTGGTCGCGGTGACGCAGACGGCGCTGCCCTCCCTGCGCCGCGCCGGGGGAGGCGTCGTCGTCAACATCTCCTCGGTGGCCGGCCGGATGACCACGCCCATGGCGGGCTGGTACTCGGCCTCCAAGTACGCCGTCGAGGCGCTCTCCGACGCGCTCCGCGCCGAACTGCACGACGACGGCATCCGCGTGGTCGTGGTCGAACCCGCCGCGATCGCAACGGGCTTCGAGACCGTCGCCCTCGCGCACGCCCGCCGCAACAGCAGCCCCCGCTACGCCCGGATGGCCGACGACCTCGAGCGGCTGGTGCGCGACGGGTTCCGCGGCGCGCCACCTCCCGACGTCGTCGCCGACGTCGTGGCCCGCGCCGTGAGCAGCCCGCGGCCCCGGACGCGCTACCTCGTGCCGCGCCAGGCCCGCGCGCTCGTCGCTGCCCGCGGCCTGCTCGGCGACCGCGCCTTCGACGCGGTGATCCGTCACCGCATGCGCTCAGGGCGACCGCGGACGCGGAGTGGCGCGATGGCCTGAGGGCCTCCTCGCGCGACGAGACCCTCGTCGTCGTGGACGGACCGCCGTCTGAGCGCGGTGAGCGGCCACGGCGGTGCACACTCGCTGCACGGGACGGTCGGGCGGGACGAGGCGGCGGGCAGGACCGATGACGGACACAGGAGTGGACGGTGTGACCGTCGTGCGCGGCGGCACGACGGTGCTGAGCGACGTGACGCTGCTGGCGGCCGACGGCGAACTGCTCGTGGTGCTGGGCCCGTCCGGCAGCGGCAAGTCGACGCTGCTGCGTGCCGTCGCCGGTCTCGAGGAGGCCGGCTCCGGCGACGTGCTGATCCGGGGCCGCCGGGTCACCCGGCTGCCGTCCGCCGAACGGCACGTGGCCATGGTGTTCCAGTCGTCCGCCCTGTTCCCGTTCCTCGACGTGGCGCGCAACCTCGGGTGGGGACTGCGGGTGCAGCACCGGCCCGAGGCAGAGGTGCAGGAGCGGGTCCGCGGCCGGGCCCGGCAGCTGCGGCTCGGCCGTCTGCTGTCCCGCCGGCCGGGTCAGCTGTCCGGGGGCGAGCGCGGGCTGGTCGGCATCGGCCGAGCGCTCGTGCAGGTCCCGGACGTCTTCCTCCTCGACGAGCCCCTCGGCGACCTCGACGCCGTGCAGCGCGTCGAGGTCCGGCGGCAGATCGTCGCGGCCGTCCGTTCCCTCGGCGTCCCCACCTTCTACGTCACCCACGATCCGGCCGAGGGCCTGGTGATCGCCGATCGGGTCGCGCTGCTGCACGAGGGCCGCATCGTGCAGGTGGGCAGGCCCAGGGAGTTGTACGAGCGGCCGGTGGACCTGTTCGTCGCCGAGTTCATCGGCGACCCGCCGATCGGGCTGCTGTCCGCCCGGCTGGTGTCCGCCGGTGGGCAGGCCGGCTTCCAGGTGGGTACCCGGACCCTGCCCCTGTGGCAGGCGGTGCCGCCGTCGCTGCTCGACCACGTCGGCCGCGAGGTCGTCCTCGGACTGCGCGCCGAGGACGTGCACGACGCCCAGGCCGGTTCCGACCCGGACGCCGTCACGCTGGACGGGGTGGTGAGCCACGTCGAGTACACCGGGCGGCACCACGTGGTCGCGGTCGTGGTGGACGCTGCGCCGGACGACCCGGACGGCGGACCGCCCGGAGGCGGTTCCTCCGGCGGCATCCTGCACGCGTTCTTCCCGCCGCGGGCGGTGATCCGCCCCGGGGACGCGGTGCGGGTCACCGTGGACGCGACTCGCGCGCACGTGTTCGACCCCGCCACGGGCCGTGCGCTGCACCACCCTCTGGATCGGCGCTGAGCACCACCGCGTCGAACGCCGGACTCCCCGTCCGCGCCGGCCGGCTTCCTGGCCCGGCTCGGCTGCACCCGCATCGGCTCCCGGCATCTTCGGGGAGCGGACCACGAAAGCGCTGTTCAGAGCGGCTGAACCGCAGGCCAGCGTCGAGCCTCAGTGGGTGGGTCATCGGGCGAGTTGTCGCGTCCGGACCGGCACGGAGGTATCGGTCAGCCGTAGACGTCGGCACGGTGCGAGATGCGCACGACCCGGACGAGGACCTCGTCGTCGTGGATCGAGTAGACGACGCGGTACTGGCCCCGTCGCGCGGACCAGTAGCCCTCGAGATCGAAGCGCAGCGGCTTGCCGACGCGGTACGGGTCCGCAGCCAGCGGCCCGTAGAGGAAGTCGACGACCGCGACAGCCACCGGCTCGGGGAGGTCGCGCTCGATGGCCCGCTTGGCCGCTGCCGAGAGGACGACGGTGTACCGACCCGGGCCGATCACCGCCGGCGGGCCGCGAGTGCGGCCCGCACCTCCGCCTCTCCGTAGGCCTCGCCGCCGGCCATCTCCTCCTCTGACTGCCGGATCTCCGAGCGCGCTCGAGGGTCGGACAGGATCTCCAGGGTCTCCATCAGGGACTCGTAGTCCTCGACGGCCAGGATGACCGCGACGGGGCTGCCGTTCCTCGTGACCGTGACGCGTTCGTGCGTGCCGGCGACCTCGTCGATCACCTGACTGAAGTGCGCCTTGACCGCCGCCAGCGACCGCGTCGTCATGACCACAATCATGGTCAGCCAGCGGGCGGCGGTCAAGGACCTCGGCCGGGAGGCCGGTCAGCTCGTCGAGCACTTGCTCGCGGCCGAGGGGCGATCAGCGAGCAGGAGGAACAGTGGACGCGCCAGCCGCTGCGCTCGATGGTCCACGGTGTGTCGGAACTCGGTCCCAGGAGCCCGGGGAGGCGACCGGAGGAGTACGCCCGATCAACTGCAGGACGTGGGTTGTCCGTCGAGTGATCGCTGTGCTCCCCTGGCGTTGAGCGCCGACTCATCCATCCGCGCTGGTAGGACGCTTGGCCCTGCTCGGTTGGACCCGCATGGGTTCGCCCGGCATCTTCGGGTAGTCCGGCGGATAGGGGAGGTCGCCCAGGCCGGCGTCCCTCTCCTGCCGCTCGGCGAGCTCCAGCAGCGGCTCGATGCCGAACGCGTGCCCAGCCAGCCCGGCGTGCTTGTCACCGACCGCCGTGAAGCGGGCCGGCATGGTCAGCACGTCGAAGTCGGTGGGGTGGACGTCGGGCAGCTCGTCCCAGTCCAGCGGGGCCGAGACCGGCGCGTGCGGCTTGGGCCGGATGGAGTAGGCGGAGGCGATGGTGCGGTCCCGAGCCATCTGGTTGTAGTCGATGAAGATCTTCTGGCCGCGCTCCTCCTTCCACCACGACATGGTCACGCGGTCGGGCAGGCGCCGCTCCAGCTCGCGGCCGAAGGCGATCACCGCCCGGCGCACCTCGGTGAAGGTCCAGCGCGGCTGGATGGGCACGTACACGTGCACCCCCCGCCCGCCGGAGGTCTTGGGCCAGCCCTCCATGCCGAGCTCGTGCAGCAGTTCCCGTACGTGCGGGGCCACCCAGACGGCGTCGGCGAAGTCGGTGCCCGGCTGCGGGTCGAGGTCGATGCGGATCTGGTTCGGCGACTCGACGTCGTCCTTGCCGACCGGCCACGGGTGGAACGTCAGCGTGCCGAGGTTGGCGCACCACGCGACGACGGCGACCGAGTCGGGCGCGATCTCGTCGGCGGTCCGCCCGCTGGGGAAGGTGATGTGCGCCGTCGGCACCCAGTCGGGGGCGTTCTTGGGGACCCGCTTCTGGTAGAACGCGTCGCCGGTGTTGTCCACCCGCGTCGACAGCCGGGCCCCCTCGAACACCCCGCCGGGCCAGCGCTCGAGCGTGGTGGGCCGGTCCCGCAGGGCGAACAGGATCCCCTCGCCGACGGCGACGAAGTACTCGACGACGTCGATCTTGCGGATGCCGCGCTCGGCGAAGTACGGCTTCTCCGGGTTGGAGACGCGCACCTCGTGCCCGTCGATGGTCAGGACCACCGCGTCCTTGCTGCTGCTCGCCATCCGTCAGCTCCCGGGGCCGGGGCGGCTCAGGCCGGGCACGTCAGCCCGTCCTGCGGCGCCGTGAGGTCGATGAGGTAGGCGTTCACCGCCGTCGTGACGCACTCGGTCTTCGGGTAGGCGGTGTGGCCCTGTCCCTGCCAGACCACCAGCACGCCCGCGGTGAGGTCCTCGGCCATGTTCTCGGCGCCGGGCAGCGGGGTCACCGGGTCACCGCTGTTGCCGACGACGAGGAGCGGCGCGCTGCCCTCGGCGTCGCGCTCCGGCAGCGGCGTGCGAGGGGCGTCCCACACCCCGCAGGTGTAGAGGCTGGAGGCGGCACCGGCGCCGAAGAGCGGGTAGCGGGTCACCCAGTCCTGCGCGAGGGCCAGTACCTGCTCCTCCGACCAGGTCTCGTCCTCGGGGGTGTCGGCGCAGTCGATCGCGATGCTCGCGTCGGTCTGGTTGGTGTAGGTCCCGTTGGGCAGCCGGCCGGTGTACCGGTCGGTGAGGGAGAACAGCCCCGCGGCGTCGCCGTTGTTGCGCGCGGCGGCCAGCGACTGCGACAGCTGCGGCCACGAGCCGGGGTCGTACATGGCCGCGAGCACCGCCGTGAAGACCACCCCGGGCGTCGCCGTCCGAGTCTCGCCGGGGACGGAGCTGGGGATCGGTGTGCCGGCGGCCTGGGCGAGCAGCTCGTCGAGGAAGCGGCGCGGCTCCCCGCCGAGCGGGCACCCGGAGACCAGCCCGGTGCAGTTGGCCGCGAACGCGTCGAAGGACGCCTCGAGCCCGGCGGCCTGCGACTCGACCCGGGTCTGCGGGTCGGCGTCGGGGTCGACCGCGGCGTCGAGCACCATCGCCCGCACGTTCTCGGGGAACAGCTCGGCGTAGGTGCTGCCCAGCGTCGTCCCGTAGGAGTAGCCCAGGTAGGTCAGCTGCTCGTCGCCCAGCGACTCCCGCAGCAGGTCCATGTCGCGGGCGGTGTCGGCGGTGTTGAACGTGCCCAGCGCGTCGCCGTACTCCTCGGTGCAGGCCTCGGAGATCTCGTCGGTGATGGCCAGGACGTCGTCCATCTGCTCCTGCGTCGTGGGTCGCGGCTCGGCGGCGGTCGAGCGGTCCTTCAGCTCGGCCGGGATGCACTCCACCGGCGTGGACAGGCCGACGCCGCGGGGGTCGAAGCCGACCAGGTCGAAGCGGCGCAGCACGTCCTCGGGCATCGACAGCGCCAGGCTCAGCGCGGCGTCGGCCCCCGACCCGCCCGGGCCTCCGGGGTTGACCAGCAGCGAGCCGATCCGGTCGGTCTGCCCGGCGAGCGTGGCCCGGACGAGGAACAGCGGCAGCGTGGGGCCGTCGGCCTCGTCGTGGTCGATGGGCACCTCGGTGCGGCCGCACTCGAAGAACAGGTCGCGCTCGCTGCCGGGCGTCCCGGCGATCAGCTGGGTGATCTGCGCGTCACAGTCGGTCCAGGCGATCGGCGCGGCCTCCACCTCGGCCGGCGCCGACGACTCCGCCGCCGACGAGGCCTCGGCCTCACCGGCCGACTCCGAGAACGAGGTGCAGCCGGTGACCGCCAGGAGCAGTCCGGTCGAGGCGGCGAGCACACCGCGGCGCAGACGCATGATCACCACGGTAGGAGGCCGGTGCCAGGGGTGCAGGGCGGTGTCCGGGACCTCACCCCGAGAGGACCTCGGCGAGGTCGTAGCGCACCGGGACCTCGAGCTGGTCGTAGGTGCAGCTCACGGCGTCGCGGTCGGGACGCCAGCGCAGGAACTGCCCGGTGTGCCGCAGCCGCCGGCCCTCGAGCTGGTCGTACTTGATCTCGACGACGAGCTCGGGCCGCAGCGGCACCCACGACAGGTCCTTCTTCGCGTTCCACCGGCTCTGCGCGCCCGGCATCCGGTGCTCGCCATCGGCCTGCAGCTCGGCGTTCGCCCACTCCCGCCAGGGGTGGGTGTCCAGGGCGTCGGTGCGGTAGGGCGCCAGCTCCTCGACCAGCTCGGCGCGCCGGGCCATCGGGAACGACGCCGCGACGCCGATGTGCTGCAGGCCGCCGTCGTCGTAGAGGCCCAGCAGCAGCGACCCGACCACCGGCCCGCTCTTGTGCCAGCGGAACCCGGCGACGACGCAGTCGGCGGTGCGCACGTGCTTGACCTTGGTCATCAGCCGCTGGTCGGGGCCGTAGGGCAGATCCGGGGCCTTGGCGACGACGCCGTCGAGTCCGGCGCCCTCGAACTCCTCGAACCAGCGCCGCGCGGTCCCGGCGTCCTGCGTCACCGCCGTCACGTGCACCCGCTCGTGGGTGCCGGACAGCACCTCGCGCAGCCGCGCCCGGCGCTGCGCGAACGGCGTCTCCATCAGCGACTCGTCGCCCACCGCCAGCAGGTCGAAGGCGACGAAGTGCGCCGGGGTCTGCTCGGCGAGCAGGTCGACCCGCGACTTCGCCGGGTGGATGCGCTGCAGCAGTGACTCGAAGTGCAGCCGGTCGCCCTGAGGCACCACGATCTCGCCGTCGACGACGCAGCGCTCCGGCAGCGCCTCCTTGACCGCGGCCACGACCTCGGGGAAGTAGCGGGTGAGCGGGCGCTCGTTGCGGCTGCCGAGCTCGACCTCGTCGCCGTCGCGGAAGACGATGCAGCGGAACCCGTCCCACTTGGGCTCGTAGAACGTCCCGTCCGCCGTGGGCAGCGTCGTCGTGGCCTTGGCCAGCATCGGCTTCACCGGCGGGAGAACGGGCAGGTCCATGCCGGCCAGTCAATCAGCGCTGTCCGACGGTGCACAGGACGACGTCGACCGAACGGGTGGCGCGGCCCGATCCACGAGATGACCAGATGACCAGACTAAGTGCATGACGGTGTCGGTCGGGGTGCACGAGGCGAAGACGCACCTGTCCCGGCTGCTCGAGCGGGTCGCGGCCGGTGAGGAGGTCGAGATCACCAACCGCGGGCGCGTGGTCGCCCGCCTGGTGGCCCCCGCACGGCGCACGCCGAACTTCGGCTTCGACCGCGGCAACGTGTGGATCGCCGACGACTTCGACGAGCTGCCGGAGGACCTGCAGCGGGCGTTCGAGGGCGAGGAGTGAGGGTCCTCCTCGACACCCACGTCCTCGTGTGGGCGGCGACCACTCCGGAGCGGCTGGGATCCGACCTCCAGGCGATCGAGGACGCCGAGCAGAGGCTCCTCTCCGCGGTGTGCGTGTGGGAGCTGGCCGTCAAGCAGGGCCTGGGCAAGCTGACCCTGGGGTCCGACGTCCGCACCTGGGCGCGTCGGGTGGCCGCGGAGCTGGCGCTGGACCACCTGCCCGTCACCGCCGAGCAGGCGGTCGCGGTCGAGCACCTCCCCGACGTGCACCGTGACCCCTTCGACCGGCTCCTGGTGGCTCAGGCCGTCGCCGAGGGGGCCCTGCTGCTGACCGCGGACTCCCGCCTCGCCGGGTACGGGGGCGCCGTCCGGCTCGTCGGCTGAGGTCGGTCGCGGCCGGTGGCGGCGCCGCCGGGACTCAGCCCGGCCGGTCGACCAGCCCGATCGCTGCCGGAGGGGTCGCAGCGGGGCGGACGGCGGGCAGCCGGACGGTGGTGTCGTCGAACGGTGCGGGGTGCGCGTCGTGGCCGGGCGACGTCCGCGGACGCGCCCCCGGCGAGGCCGCGACGGCGGCGCAGACGAGGACGATGAGCAGGCCCGCGCCCTTGGGCGAGTGCAGGACCGCCGCGAGCCGGCCGAGGTGCGGCACGGCGAACCACAGCTCGCCGCGCACCGAGGAGGCCGGGACCGGGTCGAGGTCCGGGGCGTCGTTCGCGTCGCCCCGGGTGGTGAACACCGGAACCCCGCTGGTGGTGTCCACCGCGACGACCCGGTGGGTCACGAGCTCCGGGGCGCCGGGACGGCGCTGGAACGTGATCACGTCGCCGGGCTCGACCTCCGCCGTGTCGGCCGTGCGCGTGAAGACCATGCCGCCCACCGGCAGGCCGGGCGTCATGCTCCCGCTCAGGACGGCGAGCGCGGAGCCGCCGGTGACCGCGGGGTAGAGGGCGATGCCGAGTGCGGCCGCCGTCGAGGTCACCAGTACGAGGCCCAGCACCCAGGAGACGAGTCGGCGCAGCCGGCGCACGAGCGCGTTCCCGGCCGCGGGCTCCGCGGCGCTGGCTCGGCGGGACACGTCCCGATGCTCCCCGGCGGGCCGGCGGCCCACATCATCGAAATCGACGATGTGCCGGTGGACCCCGCGCGCGCACGATCGTCCGCGTGCGCTGCCGGTTCCCCGTGACCCGCCGTCGTGGGGCAGGTGGCGCGTGAGGCGCGGCACGGCCTGGGCCCTCGGCGGTGTCCTGGCTGGGACGCTGGTTCTCGGCGTGGACGGCACGACGGCCACGTTCGTCGACACCGCCGTCCTCCCAGCGAAGGCGGGGGCGGGGTCGGTGACCCTCGACGTGACGCCGGAGGGCCCGGTCGCGGGTCACCGGCTGCTGATGAACCCGGGCCAGGGCGGCACCGTCCGGGTCGCCACGGACGTCTCCGGAGCCGCGCCGGCCGAGCTGCGGCTCGCGGTGGTCGGCGTCCCCGAGGAGCGGCCGTGCGCCGGGCTCCCCGACATCACGCTCACCGTCCGGCCGGCCACCGGGGCACCGACCGTCGCTGACCTGTGCGAGCTGGCGACCGGGCGCGGCGCTCCGTTGCTCCTCACGGACGCCCCGGACAGCGAGACCACCCTGTCGCTCACGGCCACCGGGGAAGGCGGCTCCCCGGCGGCCGACCGCTGGGACGGCACCCTCCGCCTCACCCTGGAACACCGGGGAGGCGGCTTCAGCGACGCGCGTGACGTGCCCGTCCGCGTCGTCCGGCCCGACGCCCAGGGAGGCCACGGCGGCGGGGCAGAGCCCGGTCGCGCCGGCGGGGACTGACCGCTCCCGGGGGCGGTCAGCGTGCCGGCAGCGGGCCCGGCCGGTCGAGCCAGCCCGACCGGCGGGCGAGCGCCACCGCCTGCAGCTGGGAGTTGACCGCCAGCTTCGTCAGCACGGCGCGGATCTGCGTGCGGACGGTGGCCTCGCTCACGTGGGCCGTCGCCGCGATCGTCGCCGCGGGCATGCCGGCCGCGAGGCACCGCAGCACCTCGTCCTCCCGCGGGCTCAGCTGCCGGAACGGCGCCAGCCGGGCGGTCTCGTCGGCGCGCGCCCGCCGGGCGGCGGCGAGCAGGTCCTGACGGCGCCCCTCGTCGAGCACCGGCCGTCCCTCCCGAACGGTGCCCAGCACGCGGACGAGGCTCTCGAGGTCGGTGTCCTTGGGCAGGACCGTCACCGCGCCACGCTCCACCGCGGTGCCCCAGGTCCCGTTCCCCGTCTCCGCGGTGAGGACCACGACCCGGCAGTCCGCGCTGGTGAGCGGACCGACCAGGTCGAGGCCGTCGATCGGCACGCCGTCGGCCCCGGTGCCGAGCCGGAGGTCGAGGAGCACCGTCGCCGGGGCGGCCGCGGCGCAGACCCGGGTGATCCCCTCGGCGGTGTCGGGGACCACGCGCCGGGCGGGGACGCCGGCCGCCCGCAACCCGATCTCCACCGCCTGGGCGAACAGCGAGTGGTCGTCGACCAGCAGCACCGGCGGGCCGTTCATCGCGCCAGGCCCAGTTCGGTGGGCACGTCCACGGCGGACCGCGGTCGCGGGACCGCCGCACTGCGGGCCGCCTGAGCCGGGGCCCGGACGGGCAGCGTGAGCACGAAGCAGCAGCCGACGGGGCTGTCCGCCGTGGTGAGGTCGCCACCGTGCCGCCGGGCGAGGTCCCGGGAGATGGCCAGACCGAGGCCCTCGCCGGGGCTGTCGGGGCGCCGCGCGCCGGCCTCGAAGACGGTGTCCCGGGGACCGGCCGGGAGGCCGGGGCCGTCGTCGGCCACGGTGACCATGAGCCGGTCGGTGACCTCGACCGACACCCGGCACAGTGACCGAGGCGTGTGGGACAGGACGTTGCCGAGGAGGTTGCCCAGGATCACCGCCAGGGCATCGCCGTCCACGGCCACCGGCGCGGTCCCCGAGGGGGACCAGGCCACCCGCAGGCCGCGCTCCCGGTGGCTGACGACCAGGGGCCGGACGACCCTGTCGAGGTCGACGACGGTGACCGACGGCGTCCGATCGGGCAGTCGCAGCATGCGCCCGAGCCTGGCCAGCTCCAGGGTGATCGACTCCTCCAGGTCGGCGCGGGCAGCGCTCGCCGGTCCCAGGTGGCGGACGGCGGAGGACGCGGCGCGGACGCCGGCGACCGCCGCCCGCGCGTCGTGCAGGCAGGCGCGGGCCTGCTGCAACTCCCGCTCGTGGCCGGCGAGCTGCTCCAGCAGCCCGGCGACGTAGCGCTCCTGACCGGCCAGCGCGCCGGTGAGGCGGTGGAGCCCGACCAGGACGGCGGCCAGCGCGACGGCGAGGAGCCCGGTGTCCTCGACGGCCTGCACCGCGGCGGCGGTGCCGGGCACGACGGCCGGGAGGCCCGGCGCGGCGGTGAGGAGCCCGACGACGAGCGCGCTCGCGCCCAGTGCCCCGGAGGACCTCCGGTCGTGGGCATCGAGCCGGTCGCCGCGCGGGGTGGCGCCGGCGACGAGGACCCACAGCGCGCCGGCCAGCACGAAGCCCGAGGCTCGTGCGGCGCCGCCGAAGGGGATCGACGGACCGAGCGTCCCGGCGGCCACGAGTACCGCTGCGACGAGGGGGAGCGCGACCAGCCCGGCACCGATCGCGGTGTCCCGCCGCGGCCGGGTGCCGGCGTCGGTGGCGGCGCGGAGAACGGCGCAGGCGGCGGCCACGACCACGGCCAGCCCGACGCCCTCGGCCAGGTCCGGCGACCGCTGGTCGAGGAGGGCGGAGGCCGCGACCGTGGCGGGATCGTGCAGGCCCAGCAGGACCAGCCCGACGCCGGTGTACCAGGTGGCCCGCGTGCCGGTCACCCGCCAGCAGAGCAGGAACATCGCACCCGCGGCGACCAGGCCCAGGGTCGCGAGCAGCACCAGGACGGTGTGCCGCGCCTCGTGGCCGGCCGTGACCAGGACCGTGAGCGCCGCGGCGACGACCGTGCAGCGACCGACGGACAGCCACCGCCGCCCAGAACTGATCGCGCACATGCTCCGCACTCCTCGAACCCTCCGTCGAACGAAGGGCACCACATCACACGGACGGGTGACAGCACGGCGGCCCGCGACGAGGGAGAGGCGCCAGCGCCACGCGGTGACTCTGTGACAGACGTGTTCCGGTACCGGAGTGGATCAACAGAACTGACGATGCCGCGGAGGGCGTGCGCGACCGAGGCTCTCGTCGTTCGCCGCACGCATGCCGGCGAGAACCGTCGCCGTGACGGGGACACCGACAGGAGACACCCGTGAAGAAGATCGCACTCGCCTCCGCCGCCATGGGCGGCGCCGCGCTGCTGGCCTTCGGCGCCAGCGGCACCTTCGCCGCCCTCAGCGACACGACCACCCAGGATGTCGGCACGGTTGCCGCCGGCAGTGTGGTCGTCAACACCTGGGACAAGACCAGCGCGAACATGGCCAGCACGCCCCTCACCCCGGGCGACAGCGTCGTGCGGAGCTACTACGTCCAGAACGGCGGCAGCGTCGCGGGCAGGCCGAGCGCGCAGGTCCTCAACGTCACGAACGTCGACGACGGCTGCACGTCGAGTTCCGAGCGATCCATCGACGACTGCACCAACCCCAGTGCGGGCGACCTGGCCGCTCAGGTCGTCGTCAGCTACGCCACCTTCGCGCCGACCGGGACGGACTGCGTCGTCCCGAGCAATCAGCGGTACGTGACGCTCGGTGGGCTGACCGAGATCGGTGGCAAGCAGGCCTCGGACGGGTCGACGCTCGCCGCGCAGCAGGCCCTTTGCGTCGCCTTCCAGCTGACCTTCGTCGAGGGGGAGAGCGACAACAAGGCCCAGGGCGACTCGTTCACCGCCCAGGTGCAGTTCGGCCTCGAGCAGGTCGTCTGACCGACACCCTCCGTCGAGGGCGGTCCGGGGTCTCCCGGGCCGCCCTCGCGGCGTTCAGGAGCCGAGCGCGTAGCGGGTGAACAGGACGCCGTCCTCCTCGAGCACCTGGACCAGCCGCGGGCGGACGACGTCGGCCAGCGCCCGGTCGAGCAGCCGGGCCGGCCCGCCGACCAGCGCGGGGGAGACGGTGAGGTCGAGTTCGTCGACCACGCCCGCGTCCAGCGCCGCCGACAGCAGCGCCGGCCCGCCCTCGCACACCAGCTGCCCGAGGCCGCGGTCGGCCAGCCGGTCGAGCGCGAGCGGCAGGTCGACGTCGTCGTCGCCGCAGACGAGCACCTCGACGCCGGCGTCGGCCAGCGCGGCGCGGCGGCCGGAGTCGGCGGCGGCGCAGGTCACCAGCAGGGTCGGGGCCTGCGCCAGCCGGTCGCCGGGCGCCAGCGACGCCCGGCGCGAGACCACCGCCACCGGCAGCTCCGGCGGCCGCCCGAGGGAGGCACGCAGCCGGCCCACCGCGGAGTCGGCGGGCACCGGGCGGTAGCCCTCGGCCGCGGCGGTGCCGTGCCCGACCAGGACGGCGTCGGCCAGGGCCCGCAGCACGCGGAACACCCGCTGGTCCCCGGGCGAGCCCAGCCCCGCGCTGCGCCCGTCGACGGCGATCGCGCCGTCGAGCGAGACGACGAAGTCGACCCGCACCGACCGCCCCGGCGGCCGCCGGTAGGCCGCGGCGAGGGCGGCGTCGTCCGCGACGGGCCCGGCGTCCGGGAACAGCCGCCGCACGGTCAGCGCGTGGTGAGCACGGCCGCGCTCTCGGCCGGCAGCGTCACCGTGTCGCCGTCCAGCGCCGGGTCGTCCCCGGTGGCGAACAGCACGCCGGTGGCCGGCCGGTCGAGGTCGACCTCCCGCGGCTCGCCCGACAGGTTGGCCACCACCCGCAGCGCGCCGCGGTGCACCACCAGGAGGCGGTCCTCGTCGTCCCAGCCGACCTCCACCGCGCCCAGGTCCGGGTCGACCAGATCCGGCTGCGCCCGGCGCAGCGCCAGCAGCGCCCGGGTGGTCGCCAGCAGCCGCGCGTGCGGCTCCCGCTCGGGCTCCGACCAGTCCAGCTTCGAGCGGGTGAACGTCTCCGGGTCCTGCGGGTCGGGCACCTCGTCGGCGTCCCAGCCGTGCTCGGCGAACTCGCCCTTGCGCCCCTCGGCCGTCGCCCGCCCGATCTCCGGGTCGGTGTGGCTGGTGAAGAACTGCCACGGCGTCGAGGCGCCCCACTCCTCGCCCATGAACAGCATCGGGGTGAACGGGCCGGTGAGGACCAGCGTCGCGCCGACGGCGAGCAGGCCGGGGGACAGCGACGCCGAGATGCGGTCACCGATGGCGCGGTTGCCGACCTGGTCGTGGTCCTGCAGGTAGCCGAGGAACGCCCAGCCCGGCAGCCGCGCGGTGTCGACCGGCCGGCCGTGGGACCGGCGGCGGAAGCTCGACCAGGTGCCGTCGTGGAAGTACGCGCCGGTCAGCGTCTTGGCCAGTCCCGCCAGCCCGGCCGCGGCGAAGTCGCCGTAGTAGCCCTGCCCCTCGCCGGTGAGCACCGCGTGCAGCGCGTGGTGGAAGTCGTCGCTCCACTGCGCGTGGATGCCCGTGCCGTTGGCGGCGCGCGGGGTCACCAGCCGGGGGTCGTTGAGGTCGCTCTCGGCGATCAGTGTCAGCGGCCGGCCCAGCGCCGCCGAGAGCCGGTCGACCTCCTGCGCCATCTCCTCGAGCACGTGGGTGGCCCGCTCGTCGACCAGCGCGTGGACGGCGTCGAGCCGCAGCCCGTCGACGTGCATGTCCCGCAGCCACATCAGCGCGTTGTCGAGGATGTAGCGGCGCACCTCGTCGGAGTCGGGCCCGGACAGGTTGATCGACGAGCCCCACGGGTTGGGCCCGCCCTCGCTGAACACCGGCATGAACAGCGGCAGGTAGTTCCCCGACGGGCCGAGGTGGTTGTAGACGACGTCCTGGATCACGCCCAGGCCGCGCTGGTGGCAGGCGTCGACGAACCGCTGGTAGGCCGCCGGCCCGCCGTAGCTCTCCTGCACCGTGTACCAGAGGACGCCGTCGTAGCCCCAGTTGTGCGTGCCGTCGAAGCCGTTGACCGGCAGCAGCTCGACGAAGTCGACGCCGAGGTCGACGAGGTGGTCCAGGCGCTCGACCGCCGCGTCCAGGGTGCCCTCGGGCGTGAAGGTGCCCACGTGCATCTCGTAGACGACGCCGCCGGCCAGCGGGCGCCCGGTCCAGGCGCCGTCGCCCCAGGAGTGGGCCGCGGGGTCGAAGCGGCGGGACGGGCCGTGGACGCCGTCGGGCTGGCGGCGCGAGCGCGGGTCCGGCCGCACGGTGTCGTCGTCGCCGAGCAGGAAGCCGTAGTCGGCCTCGGGCGCGGCCGGCACCTCGGCGCGCCACCAGCCGCCGTCGTCGCGGCGCATGTCGTGCACGGCGCCGTCGACCTGCAGGCGCACCCGCTCCGGCACGGGCGCCCAGACGGCGAACTCGGCGGCAGCGGACATGCGAGGACCTCCCGGCGGTGGTGCGGCTGACCGGACCCTCTTGCCCGCTGGGGGAGCGGTCAACCGCCGCGGGCGGCGGCCCGCGGGGGAGCGGGTCCCCCGGCGGCCGCGCGGCTCACGGCCGGCCGAGACCCCCGGGCTCCCGGCAGCCGGGGGAGGACCCCCCGGCTGCCGGAGGACTCACGGGAGCTGCAGCTCCTGACCGACGTAGATCCGGTTCGGGTCGCTGCACTCGTCGCGGTTGGCGGCCCACACCGCCCGCCAGCCACCGTCGACGCCCTGCGCCCTCGCGATCTTGCCGAGGGTGTCGCCGCTCTTCACGACGTAGGAGCCGCCCTCACCGTCGCCGCGGTCCCAGCGGGAGCCGCGGTCCCAGCTGCGGTCGGCGTCCTCGGCCGGTGCCGGCGCCGGCTCCTCGGCGGCCGGAGCGGGAGCGGGGGCAGGAGCGGCGGCCGGCTCCGGAGCCGGCGCGGGGGCCGGCGCGGGGGCCGGGGCAGCCGCGGCCTCGGGCGAGCCGGCCTCCGGCGCCGACGGGTCGAGGTTCTTGCCGCAGGTCGGCCAGGCGCCCGGGCCCTGGACGTCGAGCGTGGCCTCGGCGACGGCGATCTGCTGCGCCTTGGTCGCCAGGTCGGCGCGCGGGGCGTAGTCGAGGCCGCCGAAGGCCTCCCAGGTGCTCTGGCTGAACTGCAGGCCGCCGTAGTAGCCGTTGCCGGTGTTGATGCTCCAGTTGCCGCTGGACTCGCACTGGGCGACGGCGTCCCAGTCGTTGGGGGCGGCGGCCGAGGCCGGGCCGGCCGCGACGCCGATCGCGGCCGCGGCCACGCCGGTCGTCACGAGGGCACGGCGGAGGAAGGACGTGGACGTGCGCATGCGGGATCTCCGATCCGCCGCCTGCGAGGTGAGCTGTCGGGTTCGGAGCGATCGGTGCCCCGGCCGCACGTGTGCGGCTTCACCCCCAGGCGCTGCGTCCGGTCCCCCCGTGACCGCGGCGCACACGCCGAGATGGGTCCCCCACCCCCGTCCTGGCTGTGCAGGAGGAACGGAGCCCGGCGGACGGGGTTCGGCGGACCGGCTCCGGCACGCCGCCGTCGGTCGGCCGCGTGCGGGAGCCAAGGTAACGGTCGCATCACGGGACGGCACACCGGCCCCACCCGTCACGGCGTGCCGCCCGGCGTCCCGGGTCCGGCCCGGGCGCGGCACCGCAGGTCACGGCGGCGCCGGGCGGCGCCGCCGTGACCTCCGTCTCATCCTCGGACGAGCAGCGCCACGGGCAGCCGGGCGAGCAGGCCCGCCACGGGCGCCCCGCCGGCGTCGGCCACGACCCGGGTGTCGGTCAGCACGTCGCGCCAGGCGCCCGTGGGCAGCGCCAGCGCGGTGTCGCCCCAGCCGGTGGCGGCCAGCGCCACGGGCAGCCGGGTCGCCACCGTGACCGCTCCGCCCCGGTCGAAGGCGACGACGGAGCCGGCGGCGCTGCCGGTGGCCTCGACCGGCGTGTAGCCGGAGAACAGCTCCGGGGAGTCCCGGCGCAGCCGCAGCGCCCGGGAGGTGACCAGCAGCTTGGCCGCGCCGGTGTCGTCGACCCCGGGCACCTCACCGCCGTCGAGGCGGGCCAGCAGCCGCCGGCGCTCGTCGTAGTCGACCGGGCGGCGGTTGTCGGGGTCGACCAGCGAGCGGTCCTCCATCTCGGTGCCCTGGTAGACGTCGGGGACGCCGGGCATGGTCAGCTGCACGAGCTTCTGCGCCAGCGCGTTGGACCGCCCGGCCGGGCCGATGCGGGCGACGAACGCCTCGATCTCGGCGTTGGTCGCCGGGGCGTCGTACGCGGCGTCGACCATCCCGTGCAGCTGCGCCTCGAAGGCCTCGTCGACGTCGGTCCACGTCGTCGAGGTGCCCGCCTCCCGGGCGGCCTTCTCGGCGTAGGCGTGCGCCCGCTCGCGCGACAGTGGCCAGGCGCCGACCAGGTTCTGCCACACCAGGTGCGCCAGCGGCCGGTCGGGCAGCGGGTGGCGCGCGAGCCAGCCGCGTACCAGGTCCGCCCACTCGGTGGGCACCTCGGCGAGCACGGCCAGCCGAGCCCGGGTGTCCTCGCTGCGCTTGGTGTCGTGCGTGGTCAGCGTGGTCATCGACTCGGGCTTGCGCGCCCGCCGCCGGGCCTGCGCCTCGTGGAACTCCGCGACCGTGCTGCCGAACCGGGCCGGGTCGCCGCCCACCTCGTTGAGCACCACGAACCGGGCCCAGCGGTAGTAGGCGCTGTCCTCGACGCCCTTGGCCATCACCGGGCCGCTGGTCTGCTCGAACCGGGTGGCCGCCTCGGTGCCGGCCCGCGCCAGCACCGGGTGCAGCGCGTCGACCGCGGCGACCAGGTCGGGACGGCGGTCGCGGACGGCGGCCACCGTGGCGTCGAGGTGCTCGCGGCCGTCGGGCAGGTAGGTGCGGTAGACGTCGAAGCTGGCCAGCAGCTCGGCCAGCGCCTCCTCCTCCGTCTCGACGTCGATCCCGGGCAGCTCGCCGATCACCCGCACCAGGCGGGCGACCTCCGAGCCGAGGCTGCCGTCGGTGACCTCGCGCTTGCAGTGGTGCACCAGCCGCGCGTAGTCGACCTCGCGGCCCGACAGCTCCGTGTCCAGCGCGGTGAGCGCCGCCTCGCCGGCCGGGTCGACCAGCACGTCGTCGACCTCGGCGAGGGCGTCGTAGCCGGTGGTGCCGGCGGTGCGCCAGCTCTCCGGGAGGTCCTCGCCGGGCTCGAGGATCTTCTCGACCACCGTCCAGCGCCCGCCCGAGGCCTCGGCCAGCCGGTCGAGGTAGCCCCTCGGGTCGGCCAGGCCGTCGGGGTGGTCGATCCGCAGCCCGTCGACCGCGCCGTCGGCCACCAGTTCCAGCACCAGCTCGTGGGTGGCGCGGAAGACCTCGGGGTCCTCCACGCGCAGCCCGGCGAGGGTGTTGATGGCGAAGAAGCGGCGGTAGTTGAGGTCGGAGTCCGCCCGCCGCCAGTCGACCAGCTCGTAGTGCTGCCGGTCGTGCACCTCCTGCGGGGACCCCTCCCCGGTGCCCGGGGCGATGGGGAAGCGGTTGTCGTAGTAGCGCAGCTCCCCGTCGACGACCTCCAGCTCCGCCACGTCGTCGGCCGAGCCGAGCACCGGGATGCGCACCCGGCCGCCGAAGTCCCAGTCGATGTCGAATGCCGCCGCGTGCGCGCTGTCCCGCCCGTGCCGCAGCACGTCCCACCACCACGGCGCCTCGGCCGCGTCGGCCACGCCCATGTGGTTGGGCACCAGGTCGAGCACCAGCCCCAGGCCGTGCTCGTGCAGTGCGGCGACGAACCGGTCCAGGCCAGCCCGCCCGCCGCGCGACTCGTCGACGTGCGCGTGGTCGACCGTGTCGTACCCGTGCGTGCTGCCCGCCGCCGCGCGCAGCAGGGGCGAGGAGTAGGCGTGGCTGACACCGAGGTCGGCCAGGTAGCCGGCCACCGTGGCGGCGTCGTCGAGGGTGAAGTCGGCGGTCACCTGCAGCCGGTAGGTCGCCGTGGGGACGGCGCGCCGGCGCTCCTGGCCCGTCGGGCCGCTCACGAGCGGCGCTTGGCCGACAGCACGACCATCGACCGGTCCTGCAGGGTCAGCGACTCGCCCGGCTTGAGCTCGACGCGCTCGACCTCGCCCAGCTCGGCGGTGTCGAGGACGACGGTCCACACCTGCGCGTACTCCTCGGGCGGCAGGGCGAACTCGATCGGCTCGTGGTGGGCGTTGAAGGCCAGGAAGAAGTGGTCGTCGACGACGTCCTCGCCGCGCTCGTCGGTCGACCGGATCCCGTGCCCGTTGAGGTACATGCCGATCGACTTGGCGTAGCCGGCGTCCCAGTCGTCCTCGGTCATGAGGTCACCGGAGGGGGTCAGCCAGGCGATGTCCTGCACCGGCTCGCCCTCCGCCCGGCGGACCGGGCGGCCGTGGAAGAAGCGCCGCCGCCGGAACGTCGGGTGCTCGGTGCGCAGCCGGGTGACCAGCTTGGTGAACTCCAGCAGCCCCTCGTCGACCTCGTCCCAGTGGATCCAGGTCAGCGGGGAGTCCTGGCAGTAGCCGTTGTTGTTGCCCTTCTGCGTGCGGCCCAGCTCGTCGCCGTGCAGCAGCATGGGCACGCCCTGGCTGAGCATCAGCGTGGCGAGGAAGTTGCGCCGCTGGCGGGCGCGCAGGGTGAGCACCTTCGGGTCGGTCGTGGGTCCCTCGACGCCGCAGTTCCAGCTGCGGTTGTGGCTCTCGCCGTCGTTGTTGCCCTCGCCGTTGGCCTCGTTGTGCTTCTCGTTGTAGGAGACCAGGTCGGTGAGCGTGAAGCCGTCGTGGGCGGTGACGAAGTTGATGCTGGCCACCGGGCGCCGCCCGGAGTGCTGGTAGAGGTCCGAGGAGCCGGTGATCCGGCTGGCGAACTCCCCGACCGTGGCGCTCTCCCCGCGCCAGAAGTCGCGCACCGTGTCGCGGTACTTGCCGTTCCACTCCGTCCACAGCGCCGGGAAGTTGCCCACCTGGTAGCCGCCCTCGCCGACGTCCCACGGCTCGGCGATCAGCTTCACCTGGCTGACCACCGGGTCCTGGTGCACCAGGTCGAAGAACGCCGAGAGCCGGTCGACGTCGTGCAGCTCGCGGGCCAGCGCCGAGGCGAGGTCGAAGCGGAACCCGTCGACGTGCATCTCGGTGACCCAGTACCGCAGCGAGTCCATGATCAACTGCAGCGCCTGCGGCGTCCGGGCGTTGAGCGTGTTCCCGGTGCCGGTGTAGTCCATGTAGTACTGCGGGTCGTCCTCGACCAGCCGGTAGTACGCGCGGTTGTCGATGCCCTTGAACGACAGCGTCGGCCCGAGGTGGTTGCCCTCGGCGGTGTGGTTGTAGACCACGTCGAGGATGACCTCGATGCCCGCCTCGTGCAGGGTGCGGACCATCCCCTTGAACTCCTGCACCTGCATGCCGTTGTCGGTGTTGCTCGCGTACTCGTCGTGCGGCGCGAAGAACCCGATGGTGTTGTAGCCCCAGTAGTTGCGCAGGCCCTTCTGCTGGAGGGTGTCGTCCTGCACGAACTGGTGGACCGGCATGAGCTCGATCGCGGTGACGCCGAGGCCCTGCAGGTAGGAGACGACGGCGGGGTGCGCGATGCCGGCGTAGGTGCCGCGCAGCTCCTCGGGCACGTCGGGGTGGGTCATGGTCAGGCCCTTGACGTGGGCCTCGTAGATGACCGTCTTGTGGTACGGCGTCCTCGGCGGGCGGTCGACGCCCCAGTCGAAGTACGGGTTGACGACGACGGACTTCGGCATGTGCGCCGCGGAGTCCTCGTCGTTGCGCTCGCCGGTGTCGAAGTCGTAGCCGAAGACCGACGGGTCCCAGTCGATCTGGCCGTCGATGGCCTTCGCGTAGGGGTCGAGCAGCAGCTTGTTCGGGTTGCAGCGCAGCCCCTGCGCGGGGTCGTAGGGGCCGTGCACGCGGTAGCCGTAGCGCTGCCCGGGCTGGATGCCGGGCAGGAACGCGTGCCACACGTAGCCGTCCATCTCCGGCAACCGGATGCGGGTCTCGGTGCCGTCGTCGTCGAACAGGCACAGTTCGACCTTCTCGGCCACCTCGCTGAAGATCGCGAAGTTGGTGCCGGTGCCGTCGAACGTGGCTCCGAGGGGGTAGGCCGTTCCGGGCCACACCTGGGTCATGGACGTGTTTCCTCCTGCACGGGCGCCCCCGGCGGGGTCAGGGGGCGCGGTGGCCCCCCGCCACGACCGTCGGCAGGGGGTCTGGGCACAGGGTGCCCGCGCGTCCCTTGCCCGAAAGGGGCGGCTCCACACCTGACGCGGCGGAGGTCACGTCCGCGCCTCCCGCCCACCGTCCGGGGCGCCCCGGACGACGACGCCCCCCGCGGCAGGCCGCGGGGGGCGTCGTGCGCAGGTCCGGCGGTGCCGTCGGTGGCCCGGTCCGGGGAGCGCGTCGCGGGGTCCGACCTCGCCCGGCGTCCGGGTGGCACTGGTCCCTGGCGCGCGCTCCTGCGAGGCGTCACGCTAGCGCCCGGGCTGCACCGGCACGAGCACCGAGGCCGCGATCGGTCAACCGGCGGCGTCCCCCCGGTCCCGTCCGTCGCAGGGGCCACGTCCGGTCCCACCGGTTTCTGTCGCCGGTCGGTCGTACCGTCGTTCCCGTGCGCGCGACCACCGACATCCGGCCCACCCAGGGGCGTTTCCGCGTCGTCAGCGAGTTCCAGCCCTCGGGCGACCAGCCGGCCGCGATCGAGGCGCTCGCCCGGCGGGTGAACTCGGGCGAGACGGACTCCGTGCTCCTCGGCGCCACCGGCACGGGCAAGTCGGCCACCACGGCCTGGCTCATCGAGCAGGTGCAGCGGCCCACCCTCGTGATGGCGCCCAACAAGACGCTCGCCGCGCAGCTGGCCAACGAGTTCCGGGAGCTGCTGCCCGACAACGCCGTCGAGTACTTCGTCTCGTACTACGACTACTACCAGCCCGAGGCCTACGTCCCGCAGACCGACACCTACATCGAGAAGGACTCCTCGATCAACGAGGAGGTCGAGCGGCTGCGGCACTCCGCCACCCAGGCGCTGCTCACCCGGCGCGACGTCGTCGTGGTCGCCACCGTGTCCTGCATCTACGGCCTGGGAACCCCGCAGGAGTACGTCGACCGGGCGCTGCGGATCTCGGTGGGGGAGGAGCGCGACCGCGACGAGTTGCTGCGCACGCTGGTCGAGGAGCAGTACACCCGCAACGACCTGTCCTTCACCCGCGGCACGTTCCGGGTGCGCGGCGACACGATCGAGGTCTTCCCGGTCTACGAGGAGCTCGCCGTCCGGATCGAGATGTTCGGCGACGAGGTCGAGCGGCTGTACTACCTGCACCCGCTGACCGGCGAGGTGGTCCGCGAGGTCGAGGAGCTGTTCGTCTTCCCCGCCACCCACTACGTCGCCGGCCCCGAGCGCATGGAGCGGGCCATCACCGCCATCGAGGCCGAGCTCGAGCAGCGGCTGGCCGAGCTCGAGCGGCAGGGCAAGCTGCTGGAGGCGCAGCGGCTGCGCATGCGCACCACCTACGACATCGAGATGATGCGCCAGGTCGGCTTCTGTTCCGGCATCGAGAACTACTCCCGGCACATCGACGGCCGCGCGGCGGGCTCGGCAGGTGCCTGTCTCATCGACTACTTCCCCGACGACTTCCTGCTGGTCATCGACGAGTCCCACGTCACCGTCCCGCAGATCGGCGGCATGTACGAGGGCGACATGAGCCGCAAGCGGACGCTGGTCGAGCACGGCTTCCGGCTGCCCTCGGCGATGGACAACCGCCCGCTGAAGTGGGAGGAGTTCACCGACCGGATCGGCCAGACGGTCTACCTGTCGGCGACGCCGGGGCCCTACGAGCTCGGCCGGGTCCAGGGCGACGTCGTCGAGCAGGTCATCCGCCCGACCGGCCTGGTCGACCCCGAGGTCGTGGTCAAGCCGACCAAGGGCCAGATCGACGACCTGGTGCACGAGATCCGGGTGCGGGTGGAGAAGGACGAGCGGGTCCTGGTCACCACGCTGACCAAGAAGATGGCCGAGGACCTCACCGACTACCTGCTCGAGCTGGGGATCAAGGTGCGGTACCTGCACTCCGAGGTCGACACCCTGCGCCGGGTGGAGCTGCTGCGGGAACTCCGGCAGGGCGAGTACGACGTGCTGGTCGGCATCAACCTGCTGCGCGAGGGGCTCGACCTGCCCGAGGTGTCCCTCGTGGCCATCCTCGACGCCGACAAGGAGGGCTTCCTCCGCTCGGGCACCTCGCTGATCCAGACGATCGGCCGCGCCGCCCGCAACGTGTCCGGGCAGGTGCACATGTACGCCGACACGATCACCCCCTCGATGGCGACCGCGATCGAGGAGACCAACCGGCGCCGCGAGAAGCAGATCGCCTACAACCGCGAGCGCGGCATCGACCCCCAGCCGCTGCGCAAGAAGATCGTCGACATCCTCGACGGCATCTACCGCGAGGCCGAGGACGGCGGCGCGGAGCTGGTCGGGGGCTCGGGCCGCCAGCAGTCGCGCGGCAAGGCACCGGTCCCGGGGCTGTCGTCGAAGACCCGCGGGAAGGCCGGCGCCATCGACGTCCAGGGCCTGCCGCGGGCGGAGCTGGCCGACCTGATCAGCCAGATGAACGAGCAGATGCTCGCCGCCGCCCGCGAGCTGCAGTTCGAGGTGGCCGCCCGGCTGCGCGACGAGCTGTCCGAGCTGAAGAAGGAGCTGCGCCAGCTCGACGCCGCCCACGCCTAGGAAGCAGACGCAACCGTCCGGATCGACCGGGAACCCGGAACGGTCCACCGGCCGTTGGCCGTTGCGGACCTCCCGTGTGGCGCGCCCTGTTGTGCGGGTACCGGTCCCGCGTGGAGGGGAGTATCCCGACGCGGTGGTGTCGTCAGCACGGGCCGCGGCCCCGGCGCCATCGGCCGACCGGTTCCCGGTCGGTGGGAGAGACCTCCGGTGCTGACAGCTGCCAGTGGACCGGAGGTACCGCCTGATGGACGTCCCGCTCTGGGTGTGGGGGATCACCGTCGCCGCGATCGTGGCCATGATCGCGTTCGACTTCATCGGCCACGTGCGCACGCCGCACGCGCCCACCCTGCGCGAGTCCGCCACCTGGTCGGCGATCTACGTCGCGCTCGCCATCGTGTTCGGGATCCTGGTCTGGTGGTTCGCGGGCGCGCAGTACGGCGGTGAGTACTTCGCCGGCTACATCACCGAGAAGAGCCTCTCGGTGGACAACCTGTTCGTCTTCGTCCTGATCATGGCCAGCTTCGCGGTGCCCCGGGAGCTGCAGCAGAAGGTGCTGCTGTTCGGCATCGCCTTCGCCCTCGTCCTGCGGACGGTCTTCATCTTCCTCGGCGCCGCGGCGATCGAGAACTTCAGCTGGGTCTTCTACCTCTTCGGCGCGTTCCTCATCTACACCGCCATCGCCCAGGCGCGGGCCAGCGGCCACGACGACGACGAGTTCAAGGAGAACGCGTTCCTCCGGCTCACCCGGAAGATCGTGCCGACGACGCAGGAGTACCACTCCGACCGGATGACCACGAAGATCGACGGCAAGCGGTACATCACCCCGCTGGCCATCGCGCTGGTCGCCATCGGCAGCGCCGACATCCTCTTCGCGGTCGACTCGATCCCGGCGATCTTCGGCCTGACGCAGGAGACCTTCCTCGTCTTCACCGCCAACGCCTTCTCGCTGCTGGGCCTGCGGCAGCTGTTCTTCCTCATCGACGGCCTGCTCGACCGGCTGGTCTACCTGCACTACGGCCTGGCGGTGATCCTCGGCTTCATCGGCATCAAGCTGCTCATCCACGCGCTGCACGAGAACGAGCTGCCGTTCATCAACGGCGGCGAGCACGTGACCGCGATCCCCGAGGTGCCGACCTGGCTGTCGCTGGCGGTCATCGTCGTCACCCTGTTCGTCACCACCGTCGCGAGCCTCGCACGCAGCCGCCGCGACGCCCGCGAGGCCGCCGCGCAGGGCACCGTCGGCCGGGGCGCGGCCGCGGTGGCCGGCGAGACCGGGGTCCCGACCGCGGAGCGGCAGAGCGAGGACCAGCCGCGGCCGGCGAGCCGGCCCGCACCACCGGCCTGACCGCGGTCCGCGGGGTCACCCGGGCGGGGCACCCCGCCCGCGTTGCCGAGCCTGTTGCTCCCGGTGACCGTGCGGCAGTATCCGAGACACGTCCGCTCCGCCGGGTGCCCGACCGGGGCCCGGCGCAGCGGTGCCGGGGGACAGCGCCGGGCGCCCGCGCCTGCGCACCTGCCCGGTGGCGCCGGCCCGTCCGGCGTGCTGCGCCAGCGGCGACCGCCGCTGCGTGACCGACAGTGACATGGGAGTCCAACTGATGGGTGTCAGCCTCTCCAAGGGCGGGAACGTCTCGCTGACCAAGGAGGCGCCGGGCCTGACCGCGGTGAACGTGGGCCTGGGCTGGGACGTCAACACGTTCTCCGGGGGCGACTTCGACCTCGACGCGTCGGCGATCATGGTCGACGCCGGTGGCAAGGTCACCCCCGACGACTCGGGCTTCGTCTTCTTCAACAACCTCCGCAGCCCCGACGGCTCGGTCGTCCACGTCGGTGACAACCTCACCGGTCAGGGCGAGGGCGACGACGAGGTCATCCAGGTCAACCTGGCCGGGGTCCCGCCGACGGTCGACAAGATCGTCTTCCCGGTCTCGATCTACGACGCCGACAACCGCAAGCAGAACTTCGGCGCCGTGCGCAACGCCTTCATCCGCGTCGTCAACCAGGCCAACGGCTCGGAGATCGCCCGGTACGACCTCACCGAGGACGCCTCGGTCGAGACCGCCATGGTGTTCGGCGAGCTCTACCGCAACGGCCCGGACTGGAAGTTCCGCGCCGTCGGCCAGGGCTACGCCTCCGGCCTGCGCGGCATCGCCCAGGACTTCGGCGTCAACGTCGGCTGACCGCCACCGGGCCCGGACGGCACCCGTCCGGGCCCGGTGCCCCCGCGCGCGCCGACCCCTCCCGTTCCGGGTCTCCCCGACGTACTGTCCCCGCGCTTCCGACCCAGCCCCCGAGACCCGGAGGTCCCGCCCCGCCATGCCCGCTGCCCCGGTGGCCGCCGTCCACCCGCCCGCACCCCGCTCCCTCGGCTGAGCGGCGGCAGCGTGGTCCACGTCCTGACCCGGGGCGGCAACGTCGGCCTGGCCCAGGCCGGCCTGACCGGTCCCGTCGTCGTCACCCTCACCTGGAACCCGGCGCCGGGCGTCGACGCCGACCTCTCGGCGTTCCTCACCACCGGCGCCGGCCGGGTCCGCAGCGACGACGACTTCGTCTTCTACAACCAGCCCGCGGGTGCCGGCGGCGCGGTGCGCCACCTCGGCAAGTCCGTCCGCGGCGGCGTCACCGTCGACCGGGTCCGCATCGACCCGGCCGCGCTGCCCGCCGACGTGGAGAAGGTCGTCATCGGCGCCTCCCTCGACGGCGCGGGCACCTTCGGCGGGCTCACCGGCCTGGCCGTCGAGGTGGCGCCCGACGGCGGCGCGCCGGCGGCGGTCCGCTGCGAGCTGGCCGCCGGACCGGAGACCGCGCTGGTCTTCGCCGAGGTCTACCGCCGCGGGGCCGACTGGAAGGTCCGCGCGGTCGGGCAGGGCTACACCGGCGGCCTGGCGGCCATGGCCACCGACGTCGGCGTCAGCGTCGACGACGAGCCCTCCGCCGCCCCGGCGCCGGCCGCTCCCGCCGCCCCGCCGCCCGCACCTGCCGCGAGCGCGCCGCCGGTCAGCATGGAGAAGCGGCGGCTGGTCGACCTCGAGAAGAAGCTCGCCACGCAGGCGCCGCAGATGCTCAGCCTGGTCAAGTCCGCCGGGGTCAGCCTGGAGAAGCGCGGCCTGGGCGAGCACACCGCCCGGGTGGCGCTGGTCCTCGACATCTCCGGCTCGATGGCCGCGCTCTACCGCGCCGGCGCCGTCCAGCGGCTGGCCGAGCGGGTGCTCGCGCTGGGCCTGCGCTTCGACGACGACGGCGTCGTCGACGTCTTCCTCTTCGGCAAGGACGTGCACCGGCCCGAGCCGGGTCTGCAGCTGGAGGGCCACCAGCAGTACATCGCCGAGCTCACCTCCCGGTACCCGCTGGAGTACGACACCCGCTACGGCGCCGCGATGGCCGCCGTCCGGCAGGCCTACTTCGGCGACAGCCGCGAGCGCGTGGAGCCGCAGCCGGCGCAGGTGCCCGTCTACGTCATGTTCCTGACCGACGGCGCCCCCAGCGACAAGGCGGTGGCCACCCGGCAGATCCGGTCGGCGTCCTACGAGCCGGTGTTCTGGCAGTTCATGGGCATCGGCCCGGAGCGGCAGTTCTCCTACCTGCAGCAACTCGACGACCTCGAGGGCCGCTACACCGACAACGCCGACTTCTTCGCCGTCGACCAGGACGACCTGATGGGCCGCCGGCCGATCAGCGACGACGCGCTGTTCGACCGGCTGATGACCGAGTACCCCGGCTGGCTGCGCCGGGCGCGCGCCCAGGGCCTGCTGCGTCCCTGAGCCGCACCTGCCCGAGACCCACACCGGCCGTCCAGGCCCCGTCCAGCCCGCATCCAGCAGAGGGTGAGAGGGATCGACCGTGCGCCACTTCGCCTACCTGACCGACGACGAGCGGGAGCGGCTGTTCGCCGTCCCGCCGGGGGAGGTCGGCCCCGCCACGCCGCGCGCCATGCTGGCGCTCGCGCTCGGCGCGACGCTCTACACCCCCGGCACCCGGCCGCTGCTGGATGCCGACGCCGCCCGTGCCGCCGCGGCCGGGGCCACGAGCACCGTGTGGTGCCTCGAGGACGCCATCCCGCACGCCGCCGTGGGGGAGGCCGAGGCCAACGTCGTCGCGGCGCTGCAGCGCATCGACCGCCGGGTGGCCGAGGGCGACACCGCGCCGCTGCCGCTGGTGTTCGTGCGGGTGCGCACGCCCGAACAGATCCGCTCGATCGCCGTCGGGGCGGGTGCGGCGCTGTCCCGGCTGACCGGGTTCAGCCTGCCCAAGGCCACCGGCGCCACCCTCGGGCCGATGCTCGAGGCGATCGCCGAGGTCAGCGCGGACACCGGCCACCCGCTGTACGGCATGCCCATCCTCGAGACGCCCGACCTCGCGTGGCGGGAGACCCGCGCCGACGCGCTGGCCGCCCTCGCCGAGGTGGTCGCCGCCCACCGTGAGCAGGTGCTGTGCCTGCGCGTGGGCGGCACCGACCTGTCGGGGCTGTTCGGCCTGCGCCGCGACCGCGACACCACCATCTGGGACGTCGCCGTGGTCCGCGACTGTCTGGCCGACGTGGTTAACCGCTTCACCCGGGGCGGCGAGCACGTGGTGACCGGCGCGGTCTGGGAGCACATCCCCGGCCCGCGGCTGTTCAAGCCGCAGCTGCGGCAGTCGCCGTTCACCGAGCAGCACGAGGGCCGGCTGCGGCAGCGGATGATCGCCGGCGACCTCGACGGCCTGGTGCGCGAGGTCGCCCTCGACAAGGCCAACGGGGTGCTCGGCAAGACCGTCATCCACCCGGCGCACGTCGCGGTGGTCAACGCGCTGCTCACCGTCTCCCGCACCGAGTACGACGACGCCCTCGAGATCCTCACCGCCCGCGGCCGCGGCGGGATCGCGGTGTCCGAGAACGGCCGGATGAACGAGATCGGCCCGCACGCGCTGTGGGCCGAGCTGATCAGCCGCCGCGCCGCGGTGTACGGCGTGGTCGCCGACGAGGCCGCGCTGGTCGACCTGCTCTCGGCCGGGGAGCGCCGGCTGGCCGAGGTGTTCGGCGGGAACGAGGTCCACCGGGCGTGACCACCACGATCACCGGTGCCCCCTGGCTGGGCGGCACCGTCTCCGCGCTGCTCGACGTGCGGGCGTCCGACCCCGGCCGCTTCGCCACGCTGTGCGGCCTCGCGCTGCGCGACAACCCGCGCCGCGCCCACCTCGTCGTCTCCCGTGTGCTCGGCAAGCACGTCCCGGTCGCCCCCGCCGACGTCCTCGCCGCCGGGCACGCGGTCGGCGACGCCGTGGCCGCCGTCCTCGGCGGCGAGCTGCCCGGCCTGGTCGTCGGCTACTGCGAGACCGCCACCGGGCTCGGCCACGCCGCGGCCGCCCGGCTCGGCGCGACCGCCCTGTCCACCACGCGGCGGGTGCACCCCGGCGTGCCCGTGGCCGCCGCGTTCGAGGAGGAGCACTCCCACGCCGTGGCCCACGCCCTGCAACCGGCCGGGCCGGTGACGCTGGCCGCGCCCGGCCCGCTGGTGCTGGTCGACGACGAGCTGACCAGCGGGCGCACCGCGCTCAACACCGTCGCCGAGCTGCACGCCCGCTGGCCGCGGTCGCGCTACGTGATCGGCGCGCTGCTCGACGCCCGGCCGCCCGCCGCCCGGGCCGCGTTCGCCGAGCGGGCCGCCGCGCTGGGCGTGCGGGTCGACGTCGCCGCCGTCCTCACAACCGCGCTCACCCTCCCCGACGACGTCCTCGAGCGGGCCGCGGCCGCCCGCGCCGGGCTGCCCGGCCCGGCGCCGCTGCCCACCGGGGCGCCCGGCGCGGTCCGCGTGCACGAGGGGCTGTGGCCGGCGGGCGCGCCGACCACCGCCCGGCACGGGCTGACCGCCGCCGGCACCACCCGGCTGCACGCGGCCGCCGGCACGGCCGCCGCCGCGCTGGCGCCGGCGCTGGCCGGTAGCCGCGGCGTCCTCGTGCTCGGCACCGAGGAGCTCATGTACGCGCCCACCGTGCTCGCCGCCGCCCTCGACCGGCGGCTCGCGGACGTCCCCGTCACCACCCAGTCGACCACCCGGAGCCCCGTGCACGCCGCCGACGACCCCGGCTACGCCCTGCGCCGCAGCCTGGCCTTCCCCGCCCCCGACGAGCCCGCCCGCACCTCGCGGGTGCACAACCTCGCCGACCCGGCGGCCGTCCCCCCGGCCGGCCCGTGGTCGGACCTGCGCGCCGACGACGTCGTGGTCGTGGTCGACGCCCCGGCCACCGACGCCGCGCCGCTGGCGGAGGCGCTGCAACCGTTCGCCGCCCGCGCGGTGCACGTGGTCCCCGTGCCGCTGTCCTCGCCGCTGGCGGAGCCGGCCCCGTGACCGCGCTGCAGCCGCCGCTCGCGCCGGCGGTGCCCGGCCGGTTCGGCTCGTACCCCGTCGAGGACGTCACCTGGCTGCTCACCGACCTGTCCGGGGTGGCGCTCGAGCGCGGCACCGAGGACCGCGAGGAGGCCATCCAGTCGGGCACCCACTACTCGGAGATGCTGCCGGTCGAGTACCAGCCCGACGACGCCTACCTCGCACTGTTCACCAGCGCGCTGGAGGCGTCGGCGGAGCGGCTCGCCGACGCCGTCGCCCGGGTCGGCGAGCTGGTGTGGGACGCCGCGGCCGCCGCCGGGCACACCCCCGTCCTGGTCTCGCTGGCCCGCGCCGGGACGCCGATCGGCGTGCTGCTGCGCCGCTGGTTCCGGGCCTCGCGCGGCATCGACGTGCCGCACTACACCGTCTCGATCATCCGCGGCCGCGGCATCGACCAGGTGGCGATGGCGCACGTGCTGGCCCGCCACCCGGCCGGTGCGGTGCGCTTCGTCGACGGCTGGACCGGCAAGGGCGCCATCCAGCGACAGCTGACCGAGGCCGTCGCCGGCTGGGTCGCCGCGCAC
The DNA here is from genome assembly GCF_054050255.1 of Geodermatophilus sp. SYSU D00700. NCBI lineage: Bacteria > Bacillati > Actinomycetota > Actinomycetes > Geodermatophilales > Geodermatophilaceae > Geodermatophilus > Geodermatophilus sp. SYSU D00700. The sequence goes on from NZ_JBJGZA010000034.1 coordinate 40,425, forward strand.
CCCGAGCACGCCGCGCTGGACGACCGGCTCGCCGTGCTGGCCGACCCCGGGGTGTGCACCGAGCTGTTCGGCACCCGCGACGACTTCCTCATCCCCAGCGCCTGCCTGAACAGCACGGTGTCCGGGCTGGTGTCGCGGACCGTGCTGCGCGAGGACCTCATCGGCCCGGGAATGTTCCACGGCGCGAAGTACTACGCCGAGCTCGCCGGCGCCGACGTCTCCGCGCTGTTCGTCGACACCGTGGCGGCCGCGTTCCCCGCCGTCGCCCCGGCCGACGACGTCCCCGCCGCGCGGCGCCGGCCGACCTGGGCCGGGTGGGCGGCGGTCGAGGCGATCGCCGCCGAGCACGGCATCGCCGACGTCAACCTGGTCAAGCCCGGGGTGGGGGAGACCACCCGGGTGCTGCTGCGCCGGGTGCCGTGGCAGGTGCTGGTCCGGCCCGACCGCGCCGCCGACCTGCGGCACGTCGTCGCCCTCGCGCAGGCCCGCGGGGTGCCGCTGGTCGAGGTGCCCGGCCTGCCCTACTCCTGCGTCGGGCTGATCCGGCCGGTGGGCCGGTGACCGCCGTCCTGCCGGCGACCCTGGCCGCCGTCGACCTCGACCGCACGCTCATCTACTCCGCGTCCGCGGCCGGCGGCACCGACGGGCTGCGGGTCGTCGAGCACCTCGACGGCGCCCCGCTGAGCCACGCGACCCCGGCGTCGTGGGAGCTGCTGGCCGAGCTGGCGCGCCGCGCCGTCCTCGTCCCGGTGACCACCCGCACCGCCGCGCAGTACGAGCGGGTGCAGCTGCCGGTGGTGCCCCGCTACGCGCTGTGCGGCAACGGCGGCGTGCTGCTCGCCGACGGCGTGCGGGACCCCGAGTGGGACGCCTGGGCGGCGGCCACCGCGGCGCAGGCGGGGCCGCTGGCCGAGCTGCTCGCGCCGCTGGAGGCGGTGGCCGGCGAGCCCTGGGTGCGCACCGTGCGCGCCGCCGAGGGCCTGTTCGGCTACCTGGTCGCGCACGCGCGCGAGGCGATCCCGGAGGAGTGGCTCGCCGCTGCCGGCGCCGCCGCGGCCGCCGCCGGGGCCACGCTCAGCGTGCAGGGCCGCAAGGTCTACGTCGTCCCCGCGGGGCTGTCCAAGGCCGCCGGGCTGCTGCGGCTGCGCCGGCTGCTCGCGGGCGCCGGCCCCGCGCCGCGGCTGCTGTGCGCCGGCGACAGCCTGCTCGACGCCCCGATGCTGCTCGCCGCCGACGCCGCCGTCCGGCCCGCGCACGGCGAGCTGCACGAGCAGGGCTGGACCGGCGCGCGGGTCGCGGTCACCGCGGCCACCGGAGCCGCGGCGGGGGAGGAGATCGTGCGCTGGCTGCTCGAGCGGACGTGAGGTCACTCCGCCCGGGCGGTGCGCACCAGCCCGGCCAGCCCCCGCTCGATCGACTCGGCCTCCCGCAGCACCGCGCCCCAGTCCGGCCGGTCGGCGCGGGCGGCCGCCTCCAGCGCCGGAAGCCGGCGGGCGAGGTCCTCGAAGGTCCGCCGGTAGCGGCGGGCGCGGTCCTCGGGCAGCCCGGCCAGGAACCGCCGGGCGTCGACGACGGCCCGCTGCACCGCGCCCAGCAGCGATGCCGGATCGGACCGGACGGCGTCCAGCCGGGCCAGCCGCTCGGTCGCCGCGCGCACCTCGTCGTCGACCCGCCCGGCCGCGGCGCGGACCCGGACGAGCTGCGCGGCGGCCTCCGGCACGTCGACCGGGGACGCGTCCAGCGCCGCGGTGAGCGCGGTCAGCGCCGCGTCGGCCTCGGCCAGCGCCTCGGCCGCCCGCTGCGGCGCGCGCTCGACGTCGGCCCACGCCGACAGCGGATAGCGCCGCCGCAGCTCGCTCATCACCGGCGCCAGCCGCTCGTGGCGGGTGCCCAGCGCCTCCCGGCGGGTGCGCACCGACGCCGCGCCGCGGCGCACCTCGGCGGCACGGCCGGCCAGCCCCCGGAGCCGCTCGGCCCCCGCGTCGGCGGCCCGGCGGGCCCGCTCGGCCGCGGCCACCGCGTCGGCGGCCCGGCGCTGGGCGAGGGCCGCCTCCGCGCCGGCCAGCGCGGTGGCGGCGTCGTCGAGCAGGACCGGCACCCCGGGGTCGGTCAGGCCGGTGGCGGCGGAACCGGCGAGCGCGTCGCGGGCGGCGGTCAGCGCGGCCGACGCCGCGGCCACGGCCGCGCCGGCGGAGGCCCGGACGCCGGTGGCGGCGGCGAGCACCTCACCGTACTGCTCGCGGAAGCGCCGCACCTGGTCGAGGACCCCGCGCAGCGCGGCCGCGGCGGCGTCGAGCTCCCGGGCCGCGGCGCGGGCGCGCCCGGGGTCGACGTCGTCGTGACCGGCCAGCGCCTGCAGGTAGTGTCCGATGACCGCGTCGGCGTGCGTCGAGAGGTCGTGCCAGTCGCGCGCCAACGAGTCGGGGACGGGGATGTGGTGGTGAGCCCGTCGTCCACCGGCGCCCGCGGTCCCGCCGGCCTCCTCGGCCGCGGCCACCGCGTCGGGCAGGTCGGCCAGGGCCGCGTCGAGCTCCAGCATCGCCGCGGCGGCGGCCTCGCGGGCCGCGCCCGCCTCGCGCCGGCCGGCCTCCCGGTCGCGCCGCCACCACCGGGGAGCGGGGTCACCACCGAGCCCGCCCACGACCGTCTCCCTCCGCGTCGCCGGCGCGCTCGCGCCCCGGCGTCGTGCCTACCACGTCGGGACCGCGCGCTCCCGGACGGACGGTCCGGTCCGCCCGTCCGGTCGACTCCGTCACACCCGTCGCCCGCCGCCCGGGCGGCGGGAACGTCTGGCACCCGGGGCCCGTTGGACCGTGGGTTCGCCTCCCGGCCGATCCGGCTCGGTGCTGTCTGCCGTACTCGTCGCCGCCTCGTCCGTCAGGCGTCGGAAAGGAAACCCTGATGCTCCGCTACTTCGGCTTCTCCGTCGGTCTGACGGTGGCCGCGCTCGTCACCGCCGTGCTGTTCGGCGGTCCGGCGGCCCTGCTGGCCGTCGCCGTCCTCGGCGTGCTCGAGGTCTGTCTCTCGTTCGACAACGCCGTGGTCAACGCCAAGGTGCTTCGCCGGATGAGCCCGCTGTGGCGGAAGCTGTTCCTCTACGTCGGCATCTTCATCGCCGTGTTCGGCATGCGGCTGCTGCTGCCGATCGTGCTGGTCGCGGTCACCGCGCAGCTGTCCATCCCCGAGGTGTGGGACCTGGCGCTGTCGGACCAGGAGGCCTACGCCGAGAACGTCGAGGCCGCGGCCGAGGCGATCTACACCTTCGGCGGCATCTTCCTGCTGATGATCTTCCTGAACTTCCTCTTCGACGAGGAGCGGGACATCCACTGGCTGGCCTGGCTGGAGCGCCCGCTGGCCAAGGCCGGCAAGCTGCCCTACCTCGCGATCATCATCGCGCTGGCGGTCATCTACATCGGCTCGCAGATCGCCGACGACGACAAGTACGCCACCGTGCTCGTCTCCGGCCTCGCCGGCCTGTTCACCTACCTGCTGATCGGCGGCCTCAACGAGCTCATGGAGGCCCCGGAGGACGACGACGCCGACGACGTGACCGCCACCGGCGCGTCGACCACCGGCGGCAACGCGGCCGGCACCGCGACCAAGGCCGTGGCCGGCGCCGGCTTCGCCGCGTTCCTCTACCTCGAGGTGCTCGACGCGTCGTTCTCCTTCGACGGCGTCATCGGCGCCTTCGCCCTGAGCAGCGACATCTTCATCATCGCGCTGGGCCTGGGCATCGGCGCCTTCTGGGTGCGGTCGCTGACCATCTACATGGTCGACAAGGGCACCCTCGACGAGTACCGCTACCTCGAGCACGGCGCGATGTGGGCCATCGGGTTCCTCGCCGCGATCATGATCCTCGAGCTGCGGTTCCACATCAGCGAGTACGTCACCGGCCTGACCGGCCTGCTGTTCATCATCGCCGCGGTGGTCAGCAGCGTCCTGGAGTCCCGGCGGGAGCGGGCCGCGGTGCCCGCCCACGCCGAGGAGCCGCGCGAGGAGGAGGTCGTCGCCGGCCGGCGCTGACGCCGTCCCTCCCAGCGGCTCCGGGGCACCCGCCCCGGGGCCGCTGGTGCGTCCGGGACACCCGGGAGTGGGTCCGGGGCGGAGCACCTTCCGCGCGGGGGGACCTCCGGTTACGGTCCCGCCGGTCCCGATCCCCGTACCGAGAGGCATCCGTGGCACTGCTCACCGCCCACAAACGCGTCCTGCACGCCGACCTCCAGGGCGACCGCGTCCGGGCCGCCAGCGGCTCGATGGTCGCCGTCGAGGGCAACGTCGACTTCAAGAGCTCCGGCATGGGCGGGGGCGGCGGCATGCGCGCGGCGCTCAAGCGCGCCGTCGCCGGCGAGAGCCTCTCACTGATGGACTGCGCCGGCCACGGCCGCGTCTACCTCGCGCTCGACGCCATGGACGTCCTCGTCGTCGACCTGGCCGGCGACACGCTCACCGTCGAGAGCCAGCACATCCTCGCCCACACCGAGCAGCTGCGCCTCGACGTCCAGTTCGCCGGCCTGCGCGGCATGACCAGCGGACACGGCCTGGCGACGACGACGGTCACCGGCCACGGGCAGGTGGCGATCGTGTCCGAGGGCCCGGTCATGGCGCTGGAGGTCGCGCCCGGTGCCGACCTCGTCGTCGACCCGGACGCCTACGTCGGCTCCCGCGGCCAGCTGTCGATGAACCTGGTGTCGGGCGTCTCGTGGAAGTCGCTGGTCGGCGAGGACGCCGGCGAACCGTTCTCGCTCCGCTTCACCGGCTCCGGCCTGGTGCTCGTCCAGTCCGCGGAGCGCTGAGCCATGTCCTTCGAGACCGTCAACAGCAAGGTCGTGCGCGCGCACGTCGGCCCCGGCACCCCGGTGCTCGCCCGCCGCGGCTCGATGCTCGGCTACTCCGGGCAGGTCACGTTCCGCCCGGTGCACGGGCAGGGCCGCGGCATCGGCGGCATGGTCGGGGCGGCGATGTCCGGCGAGTCCAACCCGATGATGGCCACCGAGGGCACCGGCCAGGTGCTCTACGGCTACAAGGGCCTGCACGTCACCGTCCTGGAGCTCGACGGCAACGCCGCCCTGGTGTGCGAGGCCGACCGGCTGCTGGCGCACGACGCGACCCTGCAGACCAGCGTGCAGTTCCTCGGCTCGGGCGGCATCCGGCAGGCGATCAGCGGCGCGATGACCGGGCAGGGCCTGTTCACCACCAACGTCCACGGCCGCGGCGCGGTCGCGCTGCTGTCGCACGGCGGCGCGTTCCCGCTGCAGCTGGCCGGGCAGCAGGTCGGCGTCGACCCGCAGGCCTACGTCGGCCACGTCGGCCAGCTGTCGGTCGACCTCGCGGCCAAGGTCGGCTTCCGCGACGTCGTCGGCCGCGGGTCCGGTGAGGCGTTTCAGCTGAGGATCAGCGGCCACGGCACCGTGTACGTGCAGGCCAGCGAGAAGAAGTTCTGAGGGCGACGAGATGACCTACCCCCCCGGCAACCCCTACGGCCAGCCGCAGGGCAACCCCTACGGCCAGCCCCAGCCCTACGGCCAGCCGCAGCCCTACGGCGGTCAGCCGCAGCCCGCGTACGGCCAGCCGCCCTACGGCCAGCCTCCCTACGGCGCGCCCCAGCACCCCGGCGGGCAGCCACAGCCCTACGGCGGTCAGCCGCAGCCGCCCTACGGCGGCCAGCCGGCGCCGGGCGGCCAGCCCAGCGGCGTGCCGAGCACGCTGAACCCGCACACGCTGCCCGACGACGACAACGTCAACCCCTACGTGTTCTGCATCGCCCTCAACGGCGAGTGGTTCATGAGCAAGGGCGCGATGCTCGCGTACTACGGCAACATCCAGTTCGACGCGGTCACCGAGTACTCGTCGGCGCAGGCGTGGGTCGCCGCCCGCTTCTCCAGCCCGGTGTACATCTCCGACTGGGTGGTCGCCCAGGGCCACGGCAAGCTGCTCATCGGCGACCGGGGCTTCGACCTCAACAGCTACGACCTCGACGACGGCAACCTGACGATCAAGGCGAGCAACCTCTGCGCCTTCTCCAAGCAGCTGGAGCTCAAGCAGTCGATCGTGCCGGGCTTCGTCACCCTCATCGGGACGGGGAAGTTCATCGCCTCGTCCAACGGGCCGGTGATCTTCGTCGAGCCGCCGTTCCGGGCCGACCCCGACGCGCTGCTCGGCTGGGCCGACTGCCCGTCGCCGTCGGTGCACCACGACGCGCAGTGGATGACCCAGAACCTGCGCGGGATGCTCTCCGGCGCGCTGGGCCGGGCCTCCGGCGAGGAGCGGCAGTACGACTTCACCGGTCAGGGCACGATCCTGCTGCAGTCCTCCGAGGTGGCCCGCGAGGACCCGGCCGTGCTGCGGCTGGTCGAGTCCCAGACGCAGCTGCTCACCAACAGCCAGGCCGGCTCGCTGGGCCACCGGCTCGTCGCCCGGTCCCAGCAGCAGTAGCCCGCCGTCCCCGGCCCGGGTCCCGCGCGGACCCGGGCCGGGGGTGAGCGCTGCACTACGCTCGGTGCGCCATGCGGCCCGCCGACCTCGCCCTCGTGCGCACGCCGGGGACGCCCACCGTCTCGCCCGACGGGCGCATGGCGGTGGTCGCCGTCGACCGGGCCGACGCCGACGGCGTCCGCGGGCAGCTGTGGGCCGTGCCCACCGACGGCTCCGCGCCGGCCCGCCCGCTCACCTCCAGCGCGCACGACTCCGCGCCGGCGTTCTCCCCGGACGGGCGCTGGCTGGCCTACCTGTCGGCTCCCCTCGGCGGCCCGCCGCAGGTGCACCTGCTGCCCACCGCCGGCGGCGCCCCCCGGCGGCTCACCGACGCGCCGGCCGGCGCCGGCGCCCCGGTGTGGTCGCCGGACTCCCGGCGGCTGGCCTGGATCGCCCCCGTGCCCGAGGCCCACGACGGGCCGCGGCTGGTCACGTCGCTGAGCACCCGTGCCGGTGCGCCACGGACCTGCGTGGTCGTCCTCGACCTGCCGGCGGACCCGCTGGGCGACGACGCCGGTGCGCTCGCGGCGCCGCGGCAGCTGACCGACGGCGCCGGGCACGACGCCGACGTGACCTGGTCGCCCGACGGCACCGCCCTCGCCTTCGTCGCCGCCCGGCACCCCGGCGCCGACCGCGACGCCGTCCGCGACGTCTACCTGGTCCCGGCGACCGGCGGCCGCCCGCGGCGGGTCACCCGCAGCCGCGGCGCGTGCCGGCAGCCGGTGTTCGACGCGGCCGGCACGACGGTCCTCGTCGTCGCCCGCCCCGACCTGGGGCCCGACGGTCTCGACGTCACCGCGTCCGCGCCGGTCCTGTGCCGGGTACCGGTGTCCGGGGGCGAGCTCGAGCCGGTGCCGGGGCGGGTGGTGCCCGACGGCGCGCCGGGGCCCGTGCGCGACGGCGGCGCGGCGCTCGTGGGCGCCGAGCGGGAGGGTGCCGTGGAGCTGGTGCGGGTGCCGCTCGACGGGGGCCCGCCCGCGACGCTGGTCGACGGCCCGTTCGCCGTGCGCGGGTGCTCCGCCGCGGCCGGCGTCGTCGTCGCCACGGTCGCCCACGACCGCTCGGCCGGGGAGCTGGTCGCGATCACGCCCAGCAGGCGTCGGCTGCTCACCGGCTTCGGCTCCGCGCTGGGCGCCACGGGTCGGCTGCACCGCACCGCGCAGCGCGCCGTCGTCACCCCGGACGGGACGGAGCAGCGGGTGTGGGTGACCGTGCCGCCGGGGCCGGGCCCGCACCCCGTGCTGCTGGAGCCCGGACCGGCGCGGCCGGAGTGGTCGCTGGCCGACGAGGTGCAGGTGCACGTCTCGGCCGGCTACGCGGTGGTGCGGTGCGACGCGGACGCCGGCGACGTGCTCGCCCTGCTCGACGCCGTCCTCGCCGACCCCGCCCTCGACGCCGGCCGGGTCGGTCTCGCCGGCGGGCCCGGCAGCGTGCCGCTGCTGACCCGCACCGACCGGTTCGCGGCCGCCGTCGTCGACTGGACCGGGGGGCTCGACCCGTGGGGGGCGGACGACCCCGCCGACGTCGCGGCCGTCGTCACGCCGACGCTCGGCGTGCAGGACGAGCGCTGTCCGGCCGGGGCCGGCCGGCGGCTGTTCGCGGCGCTGCAGCGCCGGCGGGTGCCCAGCGCGCTGCTGCTCGTCCCCGGGGACGACCCCGCGGCGGGCCGGCCGCGGCACCGGGCGGCCCGGCTCGAGCACCTGCTCGACTGGTGGGACCGCTGGCTGCCCGTGGCGGCGACGGGGCCCGCCGACGAGGTGGCGGAGGCCTCCGGCTGAGCGCGGGGCGCGGACCGGAGGAGAGGGGGGCCCCCTAGGGTCGGGGCACGCAATCCGCCGCTCAGCGAGCAGGACCCGGTCCGCCGGGGGCCTGCGGGAGGTCTCCGTGGTCGACTACACGAAACGTCCGAAGTCCCCGCCGCCCCAGCCGCCGCAGGGCCAGCCGCCGCAGGGTCAGCCGCCGCAGGGTCAGCCGCCGCAGGGTCAGCCGCCGCAGCCCGGTCCCCACGGTCAGCCGCAGCCGTACGGGCAGCAGTCGCCGGCCACGCAGCCGGGCGGCGTGAACATGAGCAAGGTGTCGCTCACCAAGTCCTCGCCGTCGGTCTCGCTGACCAAGACGGCCGGCACCACGGGCGTGCTGAGGGTCAACCTCAACTGGACCTCCAGGCCTGGGGGCGGCGGAGGCGGTGGCGGCGGCTTCCTCAAGCGGCTGGCCGCGGCCGCCGGCGGCGGGGCGATCGACCTCGACCTGGGTTGCCTCTACGAGTACGCCGACGGGTCGAAGGGCGTCATCCAGGCGCTGGGCAACGCCTTCCGCGGCCAGCACGACCTGGGCGGCGGCCGGGCGATCGCGTGGCTGGACGGCGACGACCGGTCGGGCTCGAGCTCCGGCGGCGAGAACCTGCTGATCGACCTGCAGCACACGCAGCTCATCCGCCGGATCCTGGTGTTCGCGCTGATCTACGAGGGCGTGCCGAACTGGGGTCAGGCCGACGCCGTCGTCACGATGTTCCCGGCGAGCGGGCCGCAGATCGAGGTGCGTCTCGACGAGCACGACCCGCGGGCCCGGATCTGCGCGATCGCGATGATCCAGAACCAGGGCGGGCAGCTCGTCGTCAACCGCGAGGTGCGCTACGTGCACGGCGGCCAGGACGTGCTCGACCGCACCTACGGCTGGGGCATGGACTGGACGCCCGGCCGCAAGTGAGCCGCTGAGCCGGCGCGCCCGGGGCTCACCAGCCCCGGGCGCGCCGGCCCCGTGGCGGCGACCCGCGCCTCGGGTCGTAGGGCCTCCCGGACCTCCCTACTCGATGGTCGTGCACCCGGAACGGGACCTGCGACGGATGTGGCCGTCGCCGGACCGGCCCTAGCGTGGGCCCGGTCCTGACACAGATCTCATCCGGGGCCGGTAGCCGGACGAGACGGTCCACGAGAGGCCACGCCGACGACCGCTGCCCCGAGGACCGGGCACCACGACACGGGTGGGGCGTCGGCAGCGCTGTCCTGGCCGGTCCTCCCCGGGGAGAGCTCATGAACGAGACCACCCGCGTCAGGGCGGTCGACCCGGGGGACGCCCACGCGGCGGCCGCTGGAGCGGATCCCAGTGGTGCCTTCACCCACCGGCAGATCCGCACGATCATCGTCGGCCTGATGGTGGCGATGTTCCTCGCCGCCCTCGACCAGACCGTGGTCGCCACCGCCATCCGCACGATCGCCGACGACCTGCAGGGCTACGACCTGCAGGCGTGGGCGACGACGGCGTTCCTCATCACCTCGACGATCGCCACGCCGCTGTACGGCAAGCTCTCCGACATCTACGGCCGGCGGCCGTTCTACCTGTTCGCCATCGCGGTGTTCGTGCTCGGCTCGGTGC
>NZ_JBJGZA010000035.1:0-47757 GCF_054050255.1 Geodermatophilus sp. SYSU D00700
CCCCCCCCCCCCCCCCCCCCCCCCCCCCCCCCCCCCCCCCCCCCCCCCCCCCCCCCCCCCCCCCCCCCCCCCCCCCCCCCCCCCCCCCCCCCCCCCCGGGATGAGGCCGGCCGGTGCACGACGAAGCGTGCCGTGGGGACGCGGCCGGGGTACCGCGTCCCCACGGCCGCCGGTCAGTTGAAGCTGACGTGCACGTGGTCGTAGTGGTTGGCGGTGATCGACCCGCGGTCCTCCATCGCCTGCCAGCCGGAGCCGCCGATCATGTAGATCCGCTGCTCCCAGATGACGTAGTCGACGTTGAACCGCTCGGCGTTGTCGATCACGTACTGGGCGACGGCGTCACCCTTGGCGGAGTCGCTGTAGACCATGAAGTCGGCGGCGAGCTCCTGCGTCGGCGAGTGGCCGGGCCGGGTGAGGACCGTGGACACGCCGAAGGCCTGGGTGACCTCGGCGACGACCGGGCGGACGTGCGCCGCCCACGCGCTGTAGGCGGTCGAGGTGGGGGTCGGCTTGCCGCTCAGGTCCGTCGAGACGGGCAGCGTCGCAGCCGGAGCCGGTGCGGCAGCCCCGGTGGGCACCGCGGGCGCCTCCGCCGGAGCGGGGGCGGGTGCGGGGGCCTCCGCCGAGGCCTCGGACCCGGACTCGGCCGGAGCCGTGGCCGAGGTCCGGTCCCAGCGGTCCCAGCCGCCACGGTCCCAGCCGCGGTCGCGGTCCCAGTCGTGGGCCTGAGCAGCGGACTGGCCGGCGAGGCCGAAGGCGACGGCGAAGGCGCCGACGGTCAGCGACCGGCGGACGCCGGTGCGGCGAGGGGTGTTCGAGGGCATGGTGAGGAGAGCTCCTGACTGTGGTCCGTGGGGCCGCCCGCTGACCGGGCGGGTCCCCGTTCCGGATGAGGGGTGACCTGAGGGGACGGGCAGCCGGACGCGCGCGACCGTGCGGAGCCCGCCGGAGGCAGGCGACGCGCAGGGGTGCCGAGGTCCGTGCCCGGTACGCGGCGACCGGCGTAGGTGTCCAGCGGGTCGCGGCGACGGTGTCTGGGGGTGCGAGGACGGGCGCCGCTCGGCGCCCCTCGCTGCAGATCTCCGTTTCTCCCTTGGCCGCCTACCGGGTCAGCTGACGGGTTCGGGCGGGGATGCGCCCTACCCGCCCCCGAGCAGGGCTCGGGAGGCGGGACTCACCCCAGTGGTGCGGTGGGTCCCCGGTTCGCGTCGACGGGGCCGGCGCGACTCGGCGGCATCCGGCGCGGTTCCCCCGGATGGGGGAGGTGACGACCGACCGGACGCCGAAACCGTAGAGGTCTTGTGCGCTTGTGCCAACTCCGGGTCGGTGAACTGGAGGAGTTGGCTGGTGGGCCCCGGCGTGTCTTTTCACCGGGAGCGTCGCGCCGGTGGCCGGGCGTCATGGGACCCCGTGCGGAGGGCCCGTAGACTGGCCGCACGACGGACGAGTCGGCCGGGCGGTCGCGTCGGCGGGGGAGACCCCGTCGCCGAGGAACGTCCGGGCTCCACAGGGCAGGGTGGTCGCTAACGGCGACCCGGGGTGACCCGCGGGACAGTGCCACAGAGAACAGACCGCCAGCGGCTCGCCGCTGGTGAGGGTGAAACGGTGGTGTAAGAGACCACCAGCGCACCGGGTGACCGGTGCGGCTCGGTAAACCCCACCCGGAGCAAGGTCGAGAAGGGACGGCGGCTGGGCGACCGGACCGCCGTCCCGCGCAGGCGTTCGAGGGCTGCCCGCCCGAGCCTGCGGGTGGACCGCTCGAGCCCGCCGGCAACGGCGGGCCTAGATGGATGACCGCCCATCGGGAGGCCGCGAGGCGCCCGAGGACAGAACCCGGCGTACAGGCCGACTCGTCCGTCGCCCCCGCTCCAACGGGGCGTTGGCCTGCAGAGACCTCGCTGCGTTACCGAACCGCCAACGCCTGGGGGCACACCGGGGGCACGACCGCTCCGCGCCAGGCCTCGTCCACGGCCTCACGGGTGCGGTCATCGGAGTCCGGCCACAGGTGCGAGTAGGTGTCCAGCGTCTCTGAGGCCGAGGCGTGCCCGAGACGCGCCTGGACGGTCTTCACCGACTCGCCGTGCCGGATGAGCAGCGACGCGTAGTGGTGCCGGAGCCCGTGGAACGTCTCCGTCGTCGGAAGCCTCACCGCCCGCGCGGCGGGCTGCCACACCTGCGCTGAGAACGCCGTCCGCCGGATCGGCTTGCCCACCTCTGTGGTGAACACGAAGCCGTCCGCGTCGACGGGAAAGGCCGCCAAGTGTCCCGCCAGGGCGTCCAGGACGAGCTGGGGGAGCGGGATGGTCCGGTGGGAGGCGGGCGTCTTCGGTGGGGCCAGGAAGGGCTCCCTGCCCGGGAGGAGCACGAGCTGCCGATCCACCGTGATCTGGCGCCGGAGGAAGTTGATCCGGTCGACGGTCAGGCCGAAGACCTCGCCCTGACGCATCCCGGTGCCGGCAGCCAGCACGAGCAGGGCGCGGTAGCGGTCCGGTGCGGCGGCGATGAGCGCGGCCACCGCCTCGGTGGACAGTGGCTCCACCCGCTTCGGCTGCCGCTTGGGGAGCTTTGTCCCCTCGCACGGGCTCGTCGCCACTCGCCGGTCGCGGACGGCGGCCTTGAAGATGCCGGCGACGATGCGGTGCACCACACCGACGGTGGACGGCGCGAGTGTCTCGGACAGCCGCTTCACCCAGGCCTGGATCTCGCTGGGCCGGATGTCGGCGAGCGGCCGGTGGCCCAGGTGCGGGTACGCGTGCCGGCGCAGCATCGTCTCGTGGTGCGCCTGCGTGGTGGGACGGTGCACCTGCCCGGCGCGCCACTGCTCGGCGTACTCCTGGAAGGTCACCTTTCCGGCCTTTGGGTCGACGTAGGCCCCGGTCAGCATCGAGTGCTCGATGGCGGTGGCGTACCGGTCGGCGTCGACCTTCCGCGTGAACGTCTTCTTCCGCTGGGCCCCGGTGAGGTCTCGCCACCGCGTCTCCCAGGTGACCAGGTCCGGCTTTCCCTCGCGCCGCCGGTTGCGCTTGTAGACGCTCGCCACGCTAGTTCCCGACCTCTCTGGAAGCTGGACCATCGACCGTCTCGATGACATCCGCGGGCCAGATCTCCGGTGGCAGCCGGCCCGGCTCCAGCCCCAGGTCCCTCATCCGCCGACGGTGGCGACTCCATCTGTTGGCTGCTGCGATCAGCTCTCTGCGGGCCTGCTCGACGACTCCAGGTGACGACTCTGGCGCGTGTAGCAGCCAGCCGCGCGCGACGAGGTACGAGTCTCGGAGCGCGTCGTCTTCTCGGAACATCGCGACCGGTGGGTCCGCCCGCACGCCCGAGTAGGGCTCGGACACCTCGGCCCCATCCGACGCTCTCGGTGTCCCGCCCTCACCGGTGAACCAGCGCACCGCGGTCCAGGTGCCGACGCTTGTCCCGGGCAGTACCTCCACGTCCGACCGGCGTCCGAGGGGGAACAGGAGTGTCACGGGGGGGACGTCGAGGGCACGCGCGAGCACGAGGACCTCGGGAATCCCGATGGAGTCCCTGCGGCCGTTCTCGAGGTTGGCGATCACGGAGCGAGGCACCGGGTGGCCGAGGTTCACCGTGGCGTCCGCGAGCTGCTGGGCGCTCATGCCCCGCTCTTGACGGATGGCCTTGAGCTGACCGGCGATGACGGCCGTGAGCCGCTGCGCCCACTCGTTGTCCTGTGTCACAAACGCACAGTAACAACGCGCCTTGACAGCTGTCCACACACCGTGGCACCGTCTGTCTCGTCACAACACATCGTATCTAGAGAGTGACTCATGGCAACACAGATGAACCGGATCGCCGAAGCTGAGCCGCTGCTCACGGCGATCGACGTGGCGGGCTACCTCGGCGTACCCGTCGCCACCGTGTACGCCTGGAACAGCCGCGGGCTGGGCCCGAAGCGCTTCCGGGTCGGGAAGTACGTGCGGTACCGCCGTACCGACGTGGACGCCTGGCTGGACCGGCAGGCTCCCGGCGTCACCGACTGGCCGGCGTGATGCTGAGCCTCGCGCCCCAGCTGGAGCTGCGGCCGAACTGGTCCCGGCTGACCAACATCAACGCCCGGACCCCGATCGAGATCCTCGTCGAGGAGAACGACCGGCCGGTCTTCGTGATGGACGGCATGATCCACGCCGCTTCCACCCTGGTGTACGGGCCGCCCAAGGTCGGCAAGACCGGCCTCGTGGTTCAGCTGGTCCGGGCGGTTGCCTCCGGGGAAAGCTGGCAGGGGCACACCGTTCAGGCCGCGCGGTCGGTGCTCATCCTCGCCTCCGACGGTGGAGGGCGGATCGAGTACGCCCGGCGACTGGGCTCCTCGGCCTCACCGTGCGTCGCCGTCGCAGCACCGCCGGACTGGAGGAACGAGTCGGCCTGGACCCGGCTCGCCGGCGAGTGTGCGGCAGAGGACGTCGGGCTCGTGGTGCTGGACAACCTCCTGTCCTGGGCGAAACAAGCGGACATCACGGAGAACGCGCAGGTGGGCACTGCACTCGCGAACCTCGACAAGGTGCTCGACCACGGGCTCCCACTCGTCGTGGTCCACCACACGCCCAAGAACAGCGGTGACCGCCCGTCCGGCAACACCAGCATCGAGGCCTACTTCCGGCATCTCGTCCTGGTCAAGGACGGATGGCTGACGACGAGCGGCAACGAAGTCCCTCGGATCCGTCGCCGTCTGTCCTACGACGAACAGGGTCTGATCGAGGGGGTCGGCGATCCGGATCCTGGGAAGCCTCGGCACTCCGGCCGGCGGCCGGAGGCGCAGAACCTCCGGGAAGCGGCTCACGCTGCTCTGCGTGCCGCCGGGCCCGAGGTCCTCGTGTCGATCAGCCAGGCGAAGAGGCACGTGGCCCACAGCCTCCCGGGTGTCCGGTCCGAGCACCACGCCAAGCAGTTGATCGAGGAGATGATCGCCGTCGGTTGGCTGACGACGAGGGGCAGCGGGCGCCGCGGGACCAGCGCCCGACTCCTGATCAACACCATGCCGGAAGTGGTCGGAAAGTGATGCCTCGACCGGGAAGTGAGTGAGTGGTTTCCCCCCTACAACCCCCCTTCCCGACCACTACTACATCCCCGAGTCCGGGACGCCCCTGAAGGGCGTCCCGGGTCGATGGCCGGGGTGCCCTACGGGCCCCCACCTGGGCAGATCCCGACCCGTCGGCGCCCGGAGGCGCCGGCGCCGAATGAATCTCAGCGTCAAGGCCGAGGTTGCGGAAGTGAGCGCCACGCAGGCGCTCAGTCGACGGGCTTCGACTCGACTGGGGCTATAGCCCTGCGCGCCGAGGCGACGCCCGGGCGCCTGCGGGCACCCCCTGCCGCCGAACCAACCTGATGGTCGAGGCACCGCGCGAAGCGCGGAGTGCTGGCGACCCGTCCCGTCGAGGGACGTCTCCGGGGCCTGAGGCCCCGAATCCACATCCAGTGGGGCCGCCGTTGGGCGGCCGTGGCTTCGCCCTGCCCGAAAGCAGGGGCCCGACACGAAAGAGACCGATGAGCCCCCACGACCTCAAGTACCTCGACGTCGAGCAGTTGCCCGGCCGGCAGCTCACGCCCGCGCAGATGAGCGAGCTCGCCCACATGCGGTACGTCGGCCGCACATGGACAACGCACGCGCCGTGGAGCGACAACGCAGCCCTCATCGCCTGCCGCATTGCCCAGCTCGCCGACGACGGCACGCTCAGCCCCGACCAGCGAGGCATGGTCCTGACCGGTGGGCACGAGGAGTCTGAGGACATCACGGCGCGGCTGCAGGGCTACCTGCCGGAGCTCGCGGTCCGCAACCTGACGGTCGATGACCGGTTGAGCCCCGGGCTGTCGAAGGCGTGCCGGGACGCGGTGACGGAGGAGGCCGCGGTCCAGGTCATCACGTACCGGAAGTTCCGGGAAGCGCGCCAGTCGTTCTGGGACGCCGGTGGCCCAGTGGTCTTCCTCGACCAAGCAGACCGACTCGCGGAAGGCGGCCACGACTATGAGTTCGCCAAGCAACTGGCTCACAAGGCCGTGTCCGTCCACCTCTTCACGGTCGTGCGTCCGCTCGACAACCCGGGTCCCACGTTCCACCTGGGCAGCCTTCTCCGGCTGCCGGACTTCCCCCGGACCCTCCAGCGGTTCAAGACCGCCTTCGTCAGGTCGACCGGCTACGGCCTGAACGAGGTCACGTCCTGGCGCGAGTCGGCGATGAAGGAGCTTGTCGAGATGCTCGACCTCCACCACCACGAGCGCGTCGGTCGAACCGACGATGATAGCTGATCCGGACGCCGCCTCCTGTCGATAGGGCTGACGGGGTGCGAGGAGGTGATCAGTACGTGGGGTGCTGCGCGGTGGCCGTGCGCGAGGATGACGAGCATGGCAGCGATCCAGACATCTGATGAGATTGAGTCCCTTCTGGCGCGCCTGGAAGGCATGGAGATCGAGAGGCTTCAGGTGCTCGGCATCAACTCGCTGAAGTCGCTGTCGCCGATGCCCGAGGCGCTCGCGGGCGACGTCATCGCTTCCACGAGTGTTGAGGATCACCTGCTCACGATTGTCACTGCGGCCCATCAGGTGGTCTTCGACCTGCAACGGACCGGCAAGCTTGTGTGGCTGCGCAGCGCCACGCCCTACGTGATGACGGCAGGCTCCACGCGGCCAACGGTTCGCCTGATCCTTGCCGATGGGCAGGGTCTCGATCTCACGGAACCGGCAAAGACCAAGCGGATCAGCGTCACCATCTCGTCACGGTCTTGAGGAGAAGATGGGCCTGTCGACCTGCTGCGCATCCGGCGTTCGAGCAGCTACTCTAGATCGACCGAGTCTCGTCCCGATGTACGGAGGATCATGAGCCGACTTGCTCAGGGCGCTGACGACCTCGTGGTGTCCTCCAACTTCATCCGGGCCGTCCGCGAGGCCGGCTATCTGAGCATCTCGACGGCCCTCGCTGAACTGGTGGACAACTCGCTGCAGGCTTCGGCCACTGAGGTCGCGATCACGATCCGGCGAGTCACGTCCGATGGCCTTCCAGAGATCACCGTTGAGGACAACGGCATCGGCATGACCAAGGGCGAGCTTGAGCAGTGCCTGCGGTTCGGCGGCTCCTCCCGCTTCGACGCCCGGCAGTCATTCGGACGGTTCGGCATGGGGCTGCCGGCGGCGAGTCTCAGTCAAGCGCGGCGGGTGGAAGTTACGGCGTGGCGGAACAACGGCGTCGAGCAGACGGTCACACTCGACGTGGACGCGATTGTCGCGGGATCGGAGCCGGCATTCGCTGCGCGGCGCGGACTGCAAAGCACGGGGATATCCGGCTGTCGAGTTCGCTGGGTCGAGTGCGACCGGATCGAGTACCGGCGCTTGGCTTGGCTGGAGCGCTCGCTGCGCCGCGACCTGGGGCGCATGTATCGCCGCTTCATCGCGGGTGGGGTCACTATCATGATCAATGGCGCCAGGGTTGAGGTCGTCGATCCGACACTGAGGACGACCAAGGTGGAAGGTGCAACAGCTCAGCTGGCATTCGACGAACTCCAGTACGAGTTAGAAGCCACGGGCGGCGGCACGTCCGTTGTCACCGTTCGGTTCGTGATGTTGCCGGTTCACCGCTGGCACAGCCTCGACAACGTGACCAAGCGCCGAGTCGGCATTGTTGGAGGAGGCGGGGTCTCGATCCTAAGGGCCGGTCGAGAGATTGCCACTGGCTGGCACTTGATGGGTGGCAAGCGACGCGAGAACTACGACGACTGGTGGCGCTGCGAGATCGAGTTCAATCCGAGTCTCGACGAGCACTTCGGCATCACCATCAACAAGCAGGGAATCCGCCCATCGGCAACCCTTCGTGAAGCAATCGAGCCGGAGCTTGAGTCGATCGCCCGGCTCCTGAGCGCACGAGTCCGCCAAGCCTTCGAGGACGTGAAGTTCCAAGCCGCCGCAGAGAAGTCCTGCCGCATCGCCGCGGCTGCTGACCCGGATTTGCCGCTCATCTCATCCGGCGGGCGCAGCGGACCTATCCAGTACCGGATCGGCTCCGACGCGCTGCCGATGGCGGTGATGCTCCAGGCGCAGCTGGCTCAGCGGACGCTCGACTTGACTCTCAACGCTGACCACCCTGCCTTCGCGGCGCTGTACCAACCACTGCAGGGAATTGACGGCGACGCCGCAGCTGACCTGCGGACGTCGATCGAACTCCTCCTGCTGTCCTTTGCCCGGAGCGCGGCACAGTTGGAGCGGGACGGCCATCGGATCGACGACCTACTTGAGGCGTGGAGCGCTACGTATGGACGGATGCTGCAGAAGTCATGACCGGGGACGCGAAATACATCCCGTTGGCGTTGCCGTCCGGGGCAACGCTCAACGAGCGGCGGGGCTTCATCCGCCTCTGCACCCTGCTCTCCTGGGCACAGCTCGATCCCGAGGTCGCCGTGGATCACGCATTCTGGATCACCGCGGCCGAACTCGGAGACCTCTACAACAAGCCCTGGCTGGCAGCGGCAGCACACACCCTGATCGATCTCGTCGACCAGGGCTGGATTATCCAGGTCGACAAGCTCGGTGCCTTGCTGAGTCCCCCGGACGTACACCTCGACCGTGAGGCGGAGAAGGCGCGCATACGGCGGCAAGAGCACATTCGCCGTGACGCTCAACTTCGCCAGCCCAGCGTCCGGCGCTTCGTTGCGAACATGGAACGATCACATCAACACCGAGGCCGCCTCGTTTCGATCTTCAACCTGATGCGGGACGGGCGCGAGCTTGCGGATGCACTGATAGGCGGGGGCGACGCGTCAGAGGTCATCCAGCCGTACGTGCAAATAGCTGACAGTTCCCTCAAGTGCGAACTGACCGGCTTCAACCTGCACGACATCTGGCGCTACTTCCGCCACACCTGGTCCAACGCCTACTCGACGGTGCCCGGCCGGTCAATGCCGGTCTTGATCCGCGACGCTGCTACCGAGTTTCACGCCGTGATCGGGCTCGCGGCGATCTCGAGCCCGGTTGTGCAGATCGCCGAGCGGGACAACTGGATGGGCTGGGACACCAAGCAGTTCGTCGCCGACGTTCAGGCCGCGCCGACCGACAAGATTGCCCGCTGGCTAGCCGGACGGATCAAAACCCAACGGCTCGAGATTTATGTCGATGACTTGCTCCGAGACGGAGTCATCCAGCCGAACGACCTCAAGACCCCAACTCCGGATGTTGCAGCCCGCTTGCGAGCCGATGCGGAGCGTCACCGGGCAAAGCACCACCGCGGGGGTCCGATCCGGAAGGTTCGCGACATCGAGACTGATGCCTGGGTTGCGCGTGCTGAAACGCCCTTGTTCAGGTCCAAGCGGTCCGCGCTGCTCGCTGAGACACTTGAGATCCAGGGTCTGCTGGGCGCCTACCTCGGGGCCAGGCCGTCGGCGTCCGGACTCCGGGAAGCACTGGCTGATCCCAAGGCCAAGGCGCAGATCGGTCGCATCGCTCGACGAGCGCGCGGCGAACGCGTCGGCACCGTGATTGCTGATCTCACCGTCTGTGGCGCGGTCGCTCCGTACAGTTCGTTGGCGGCCGGCAAGCTGGTCGGCGCCCTGGCTGTGTCACCGGTTGTCCTGGCTGCCTACCGGGCCAAGTACGCCCGCCCGAGCGAGATCGCCTCGGCGATGGCGGGCCGCCCGATCGCGCGCGAGGCTCGCTTGTCGTTCGTAGGAACAACGTCGCTGTATGGCACCGGTTCGAGCCAGTACAACCGGCTGTTCTGGCCGGCGTCGACCATGGGCGGTCCGGAGAGCCAGCGCATGGGGTTCCATGAACTCGGCCGCTCGCGGTCCTTCGGAACGTCCCACTTCTCCGATGCGACGGTGGATGCGTTGGTCCGGCTCTCGGAGCAGACCGGGAGCCTCACGCGCGTCAACAGTCTGTTCGGGGAGGGTGTGAGTCCGCGTCTTCGCAAGGTTCGATTTGGCCTCGCGGCGCTGGGATGGCCTGCAAACGAACTCCTCAAGCATGGACGGGAGCGAATCCTCTACGGCGTACCCCTCGTCGAGAATGTGCGCGACTACTCGCTGGGCGTCGACGCGGAGCCCGACTATCTGCTCGACCCCGAGCCCGATGACGTCGGCGAATCCGTCGCGAAGTGGTGGTTGGAACGATGGGCGTTGAAGCGCGCGGCTCAGGAGCACGTGGTGGCGGCCATGAAGGGCCATCGGTTGGTGCGGCCGGTGCGACACGGCGCCCGCGTGCCTCTACCGGCATCCAACGCTGACGAGCAGTTGCCTTTCAGTGTCGATCAGGCCCAGGCGTAGCTACGAGGACGCCGCGTACCACTCAGACGTACTCACCATCGAGATGACGAGCCGGTCCTGCTCGTCCGGATCGATAGTTCGGCGAACGCCGAGGAGCCGTACTCGCGCACCCTGCGGGAACGGCACATTCGTCTCGACTGTCCGCACGAGCACCTCTACTGTTGCGTTGGCGGCCTCCAAGTACCAGCTTCGGGTCCCATGCGGCCGAAGAACGCGCCCTTCGAAGTCGAACCATTCCTCAGTCGTGGTCTCCGACACCGCCGGCGGGATGGTCGACCAATAAACATCACACAAGTGCTTGACCTGACAGAACTGGCAGCCCTCAGGGCTGGGGGTTGCCGTCGGTGCAACTTCTTCGGTGATCGCATCAGCTACCGCGATCCGCGCTGCGGTTGAGCTCTCCAATGCATTCAGGCCCGCCTGGTCGAGGGGCTCCACGAAGCGCGTGCGCGATGGGTACGCGACTTCTAGCTTGGTAGCTGGCCGACCCTCAGGGTTGGTCTGGTCATCGAGGCTCCACAAGAGCGCGTAGAGCCGCACCTGATCGTCGTGACCGGTGTCTTCCTCGCCCGTCTTGAAGTCCACAACCGTGACGTCAGCATCGTCAATGACCAACAGGTCGATGCGCCCGGTCAGCCGCAACGTGTCGGCGCAGACTTCACGCTCCGCATGCGTGCCAGGGGCAGCAGGCAACCGTGAAGGTTTTCCGGTCCCCCACGTTGAGGCCTCCGCTGTCGATGAGCCTCGACCGGCTGGCAAGGCTTCCCGACCGAGGAAGACCTTGACCTGGTCAGCCGCCTGCGGTGCGCGGCGGATCAACTCCTCGCGCACTCGGTCAATCCGCTCAGCGCTGACCCGGGGGTTGTCGTCGAAGCGGGCAAGCTGGTGCTCGATCTCCCGCATGACGATCCCGCGCCAACCACCCTGGTCGCCGAGCACGCTGATGACGGCGCCGGGGGTGGCCGCCTCGATGCTGGCGTCGGCCAGCGCCTGCGCCAGTCGCTCGACGACGCCGTGGACGACGTTCCCAAAAATTGCCGCAACCACCGGCAGCGACGGATACCCCCGACGACCCCACAGGTCTGGATAGGTCGCATGCGAGAGCATCCAGCGGCGAGGACAAACCTCGATCTCCTTCAGCGACGAGTAACTCCAGAGCGCGGGCGTCGTCGGCCAATGACCCCAGATGCCCGGTACGTCGGTGTCGAACCGAGCGCCCTCGGTCGTCACCGCACGAACTCCCGCACCTCAAGCGACGCGCTCGGCAGACTGCGAGCGATGATCAAGTCGTCGACCAGCTTGACACGCTCAAACGTCTCCTGGTGCACCCGGTGCAGTTCAAGGGTTGGGGCGACATCAGGCGTCAGCGGTCCATGGACCCCGATGAGCGCTCGCTCACCGCTTGGCTTGGTCGCGAGAATCGGCACCTCAACGCTGCCGATGCCCTCGACACTCACCGTCGCGTTGCGCTCGAACTCGACGCCGTCGATCCCCGAACGGACCAGATCCTCGTACAGCCGGTCTGCGGAACGGTCCAGACGCTGCTGCGACAGCGTCGGAAGGGTCCCGTCAATCAGGTAGCGCAGAAGGCTCGCGCCGACGTGCCGGTCGAGCTGGGTGTGTTCGAAGCGGTTGCGGAAGCTCCGCAGACACCGGTAGCAGGACTCCTCGCAGTCGGCCGGGCACTCTTCGAGTCGCTTGAGCGCGAGCTTGAAGAGGTCGATGCCGAGCTTGCCGGCCTGCTCGGTAAATCCAGCACCGCCGGCCAGCGTGTCGTACAGATAAATCTCTGCTTCACGGCCGTGACCGCCCAGAGGCGTCAACGCGGGCCGGAACTCCGCCTGAAGCTCGTTGGCCTCAATCTCCAGCGCCTTGGTCGCCGCGATGGTGAGCGCTTCCGCCACGGTGCGCAGCGCCACTTGCGAGGACAGGTAAGACGGTCGCAGGGTCACAGGATCGGACACAGCCATCCGGACGAGCAACACATCCGAGATGAAGTCAGTGCCGAGCACCAAGCCACGCGAAGCTCGGCCGCCTGGACACATCGTGTCCTTCGGGTCAGTCGGGAACGGCTTCGGGTGCGTTCCCGCCAAGAGTGGCGTTGGCATCGCCGTCGGTTCGATGAGCCCGCACCATGTGCAGAAGGTGTAGCCCTCGTTACGTGGTCCCGTGTTCGAGACCAGAAGAGGCTGACGGTCAAAGTTCTGATGCACGCGCTCGGTCACCGGTTCCCACAGCGATTCATCCCCCGGGCCGCTGGCAATGAGCTTCGCCCGGGTCGCGTAAGAGATCGCCGGGGCGTCATCCGGGCTGGTGCCGGGCGGTTCCGAGATCGGGTGTGCGAAGCCGGGCGGCCGCAGCCAGTTCATGCCGGGGCCGAAGCGCTCTCCCTTGCACGCCGGGCAGAAGCTAGTCCGCCCGCGGTCTGCTTGCTCCCAAGGAACGTGCGTCGCGTAGTGGCAGTCCTGGCACTCGAAGTACATGAGGCGGTTGCGCCACGCGTCTGTGAGCTCACGTCGCATCGGCGAGTAGAGCGCAGACGACGTCCACTCGCGCTTGTCCACCCATACGACCTTGCCTGGCGCGTACTGGCTCAGCGCGACGCTCAGGCCCTGGCTCGGTGCGTACTGGAACACCGGTCGGAAGGCAGTCGACCGGCCCTCATCGAAGATGTGGAAGCTGACCACGTCCGTTGGGAAGGCGTATCGCGGCAAGATCCCCTTGTAGAGGAGTCGGTCGAGCAGCTTCGTGCGGGCACGTTGCGAGCTGAGGTCTTCGCCGCCATCTTCCGACGGGATCTCGGCGTCGGCGTCACCGTCTCCGTCGCTGCTGTCTGTCTCAGAAGCGTCGTCGGCGTCGGGCGTCGGTGCTCCTTCGTCAGCGTCCGAGTCCGCGGTGGTGCCACCGCTGGCCGCGATGTCCAACGCCTCGTCGATGCCACCAAGCGTCGTCTTGATCAGCCCGTCGAGAACCTCGTCCCGGTCGTCGCCGGCAATCTCATCCGGAAGCCAGCCATCGACCTCCGTGCGGAGCGCTGACTCGTTCGCGGCGAGCCACTTCTCGAAGTCCGTTCGGTTCAGGGTCGCCGTGTCCGACAAGAAGTCGGTCACCGAACCGAGCACCTCGAAGAGGTTGGCCGGCATGGTCTCGGGGTCGAACGTCGTGACCCGATCCTGGTGGTAGCGCTGAAGCAAGAACGCCGTCACATGACGCTTGGCGATCTCGATGTTGCCCATGGTCAGGATCGGGTCCGTGACCTCCCCGCTGATCATGTCCTTCGGCTCACGGAAGTAGTGGTCGTCGTGCGTGTCCGCACTCCCGAACGCGATGACGGTGGCGACGGCGTTGCCGCGACGGCCGGCGCGACCGGCTCGCTGTTGGTAGTTGGCGCGTGAGGGCGGCATGTTTCGGAGGGCTACGCCGCTCAGGCTGCCGATGTCGATACCGACCTCCATGGTGGTCGTGCACGACAGGAGGTCGATCGCAACCTCCGGTTGTTCGCCTGGTGCGGGAACGGCGATGTTGACGTCCTGGAAGAGGAGTTCGTACATCTCCGCCTTGGAGAAGATGTCATCCGTCTGCGACGAGTTGAGCTGGGCGGTGTGCTCGGCCGCCACGATGCTCATGACCTCACCGGGCGGTGTCGCCATCGCGCGCTTCGAGCTCGCGCGGTAGTACCCCTTCCGTGCGCTGAAGACCTCGTCCTCGTCGGGGTCCAACTCGCGTACCTTGTCGGCTCCGCAAGCTATGCAGGTCTTCCGGCCGGGGAACGGCCGCTGAGTGAACCGGCACTTGTCGCAGTAGCCCCAGACGGGGTCGATTTCGAGCGCTAAGTTGCGGGCCTGCAGCTGGTACCTGTCGCCGACCTTCTTGCAGAACTTCCCCTGCAGGACAGGGAGCCATTCCTTCTCGAAGGTCTTGCGTGCTTCCTTGGACGGCAGCCAACTCATCAGCTTGCTGAACTTGCCCGACACTGCCTGGACCTTGGTGCCCTTCCAGTCGGCACTCATGGCAGAGAACCAGATGCCCGTCCGCGTCCAGAGGGACAGCCACAGCCGGACGAGGGCTAGCTTCTCCTGAGGAGTCACAGCCACACCGGGGATGTCGATGAGTTCTCCGAGGACTTCGTCGCGGAGATTGCCACGCTCCCGAATTGATGCCAGGCCGAGCGCAGCGAAGTTGTAGTAGCGGCTCGTCAGCGTCGGGACCAGGTTGCGCAGCAGCGACTGCGGCGGGTCGTCGTGGATCGAGTACAGCTGATAGAACTCAAGCGGATCCGTGAGCGCACCCTTGTCGATCGACTTCGACACCTGCGTGAACGCCGTGAAGTCTTCGGTGCCGGTCAGTTCCGGCCGCAGGCGGACACCGAGCAGCTTCGCGCCCACCATGGCGGCGAGGTAGATGTGCTCCAGGCTCAGAGTCGGTGCGATCATCTGCTTCGAGAGTTCGTCCCAGCCCTTCAGCACGATCGGCCGAACGGCGTCGCGGAGCGAATAGTCCTGGACGTTCGGAGCTAGTCGGGCTGCAACCTGACGCGAGTCAGAGAAGGCCAGCACCTTTCTCCCGCGCAGGGGCGCGAAGTCGTCGGCGGGCTGCGGGCCGGGCGGCTGCACTTCGATCTGTCGGCTCACGAGGGCCTGGAATGGCTGGTCACCCTTTGTCTGGTGATCCTGAACGCTGGTGCGCCCGAAGTTGGCCTGGTCGCCGCAGACCCCACAAGGGATGAACTCACCGGTGATCTTCGACTTCGGCGAGTCATCATCATCGCCCGTCGACTGCTCACCGTGACGCGGGTACCGCAGCCACACCTTCCGCCAGCGCTCCCCAAGGTCCTGAGGGTTCAGCCTGCCGGTGATCAGGTCGAGTTCCTGAAGCTGGGCGTGGTCGATGTCGTCGGATGGCTCCTCAAGCAGCAGGTCGATCGCCTGCAATTCAGCGACCGGTCCCGAGGCCGCGTTGAAGGCGCGTCCTGGCTCCTGCCACAGATAGGTCGGGTTCTCAAGGTCGTCCGTGTAGGCGCGGGCGTACGCTGTCCCGCACTGCCGGCACGTGTAGAGCTCGAAGACCCGAGCGCCGCAGTCACAGGTCTGTTGCGGCTGCCCGTACATGGCACCGATCGGGCCCTTGGGGATGTCCCCTCGGTCGACGTCGCAGTTGGAATCGAGGCACGCCCACAGGCCTGGGAGACCGCGGAAGAAGGCGTGGACCCGGCACGGCAGCAGTCCCGCTTCCCCCTCGCTCCGGCGAGCAGCGCTCCCGAGCGAGATCAGCGTCGAAACAGCCTGGTCCGCGATGGTCTGCTCGACCTCAGGGAACACGAGAGCGCCAAGTTCACTCACCGGCAGCGCCTTCTTCATCGTCTCGTTGACGAGCCGCGCCAGCGGCGGGAAGTCACGCAGTGCCGCATGCAGGACCGCGCTGGACGTTTCTCCCGCGTCAGCCTTGACGCCGCGGTAGGCAAGTAGAGGATCCACTGCGTTGAGGCGCGCCTGGTCGCTCTCTGCGGCGTAGTAGTCCTCCATTGCGATCCCGGCCAGCGCCTCAGCGTCTGCCTGAGAACCGGGACCATCGGGAGAGCGGAGGTCGAGATCGCCGGTCACAGCGTCGGCGAAGTCGGAGACCTGCTTGCCGGTGAGGGCTGCAGCGAACTGCCGTGCGTAGTCCGTGCTGGAGAATGACGCGCTCGTGGCGATCACTTGAACTCGCTCGGCCGGGATGCCCAGTCGCGCGCGCAGTCGGCGCAACAGCAGTGCGACCTCCGCACCGGCGGCTCCCCGGTACAGGTGCGCCTCATCAACGATCAGCAGAAACTTCTCGTCAGGGTGGTCTTGGAGCCACTGCCGAGTGGCGTCGAAGATGGGCCGTTCGAGCGGCCGCATCAGCATGTACTCCAACATCGAGTAGTTGGTGATCAGGACGTCGGGGGGCCAGTTGAGGACCTCGTCTCGGGTGAGCAACTCGGCGTCCTCGGGCCGCATGACGGCACGGCGCGGCTTCTTCGTCTTGCGGTCGAACCACTCGCCCGAGCCGTACCACGCCGCCAGGTCCGGCTTGGCGGGCCACTTGCCGCGGTCCTCCAGCTCTTTCTTGAGCTTCTTGGCGCGTTCCTGACGTGGCGAGCCGTCCTTAGCTGCCTCTTCGAGCAGTTTGATGTAGTACTTCTTGATGGAGTTGAGCCGCAGGCCATCCTTCTTGGCCGTGCGCACCCCGGGGTACAGCGTGCGGCTGGTGTAGCGCGCGAAGCGGGCTGGCCGGTCGGCCCACGCGGTGAACTGGGACCTGACGCGCTTGTCCCCGAGCAGCAGCCTGAGGCGACCGAGCTGGTCGTTGACCAGGGCGTTCATCGGATAGAGCACCAACGCCCGCACCGCCGGGGTGGCAAATGAGTCGGGCCGGTTGGCCGCCTCGTCGGCGAGCTTGGCCAGCATCGGCAGCAGGAACGACTCCGTCTTCCCGGAACCGGTGCCGGTCATCACAACGAGGCTCTGGCCGTCCCGGGCTGTCGCTTCGAGGGCAGTCGCCTGGTGGGTGTAGGGCGGATCGAACACCAACGGCTTCCGGCCGTCGTCCTTCGACGTCAGGACGGCGAACAAGTCATGGACGGCGCTGTCGAGTTCGAGTTCGGCGAACCGTTTGCCCGGCGTGTAGCGGGGCGTGCTTTCCAGGAACGGCGCCTGGAAGGTGTTGCCCGGATCGTCGAGCAGCACCTGTCGCTGACGGATCAGGGACGGATGGCCTATGTGATAGGTCGCTTCGATGTACTCGCGAAGGGCCAGTCGAATCTCATTGATCGTCTCCGCAATGGTGAGGGCACGCGCCGTCATAGTTTCTGATCTTCCTTGATCGCGGTCATCCAGAGGGACGACGAGAGGAACTGTTGAGCGTCGACAACGGCAGCGTCAGGCACGCAGTACGAGAAGAGCGACTTGGGTCCCTTCGCCGCTGCGGGCCACCCGCTGATCGCCAGGTAGCGCTCCGCCCACGACGGCAGCGGCGCGAAGAAGTCGAGGAAGGTAGCGCCCGGCCGGTCGCCGGCACGGACTCGGTAGACATGGGGCGCCCCGCGGTCCGTGTCGAGCGCGGCTTGGATTCGCCGCGCCTCGTCCCACCCAGGAGCGATGGTGGAGTCGACGGGGAGATCGAGCACTGCCTGGGGCACGCCGCCCGCAAGGTCAACGGCGCACCAGATCGGTGCTCCATAGGCCTGCGGTCGTCGCCCGGTGAACATCCCGTTGTCCGCGTCGGTGGGCTCCCGCCAGCGCCCCTTGTAGAACTGACCAGAGCCGGCAGGCCCGAGGATGGTCAAGCCATTGACCACCCCGACAGCCCGCTCAGCAGCGAGACGTCCTCGGGTCTTCTCGATCACCTCGGCCGGCGACTCAACGCGGGGTGCCTTCGTCCACTGCTTCTTCGTCACGCAATGGAGTCCAGCTGCCACGAGGCTGGCGGCGCCGGAATCCGCATCCAGCAGGACGGATCGCGTGTGTGCGTCATAAATGATTTCGGCATCCATGGCGGTCGCGCCCAGCAGGGCCGCCGCGAGGGGCCGGATGCCGAGCAGCAGGTATTCGCCGGGGTGCTTCTCGACAAAGGACGGAGGGCCGAGGAAGAGCAGCCGGGATCGGCTGCCAGGCTGGTGAAGTTCGAGGAGATCCCCTGACATCACGAGGGCGTCCAGTGCCTCGACGACGGTGTCGCGTGCGAGCCCCTCAGATAGTGGTGCGAGCGCCTCCACTACGGCATCGACGATTTGACGGGGCGACGCCGGGCACTGGAATGACGCAGTTCGTCGGAGCGAGGCGCACAGGCCCTCGGTCGAGAACAGGTCGTCCGCCGCAGGGTCGAGCCCGAGAATGCCCGTGGCGCGAGCGGCGACCTCGGCACGCTCGATGCGTTGCACTGTCATCCGACTCCTCCTGCCAATTCGTTGATCGTCCCCAGCACGGCGAACCGCGCCGCACGAACCAGCACCGGGGTGGTGAGCACGCAGCGCAGATACTGGTTCACCTCATCCCGATCCCAGTCGAGGAGTTCGCCGGGGGAACTCGCCAGTTGGAGGAGGAAGCGGGCGCCCTTCCTGATGTCCGTCATGCCGCTCGACTTGGCGAGAGCAGCGATGGCCTCACTGAAGCCCAAGATCAGGGCTTCGGGACTGTTCCACTGCCAAAGATTAGATGCGATGGCCTGCGCCGTCGCCCACTGAGCGGTGGTGTCTCCCACCAACTTCTGAGCGCGGTTGAGGTCCACATCCTCTGCGGCGACGCCTGCAATCTGGTGCTCGAAGTGTGCCCACTGCCCCGGCGCGAGCATGACGGCCAAGGCTGTGGTGATGGCCTGGAGGACTCGTTCACGGTCTCGTACGCCGAAGGGGTGCGCCGGTAGTTCGGCGTCGCTCCATCGACGGTGGTGATCGATGAGATTGCGCGCCTCGGCCAGGGACTTCGTCCGCGCCGGGACAGACGGAGTTGTTGCCCCTATGCGCAGCAGTTGGTTGGGATCGGGCGGAACGATCTGTCCGGCGGTCTGCTCGCCGCTCGTAGCCCAGAGCAAGCCGCCCCGGGGCGGGCTGGCGAACTCCTGGTCGACCGGCTGCCTTTGAGCCGCGAGAGGACGATCCATCGGGAAGAAGTCGATGGCGACGGCGTCACCGTCGGTGCGATCGATCAGGCGCGCGGTGTAGTCGCCATCGTGGCACTTGGTGAGCACCCAGCGCAGTCCGCGGAACCCGCGTTCGCAGGTGAGGGCCGCGAACCCCACCCCTGCCCGGCTGACCGTGAGTTCGGCGACGTCAGCCTCGTCGTAGTGACGCGCGAGTTCGTTGGCCGCCCTCAGCTGCGGGAACACGCGGCGCCAGTCGTCTCCCGACACGGGCAGTTCCACCGAACGCCGGATTGTGTTGCCCAGCGATCGCCCATCGCCGTCACGAAGCGTGATCGCGAGGTCGGCCTGCATACCCGCGGGACCATCGACCTCAAGGGCGGCTCGACCGTCCCAGAGTTCCGGCAAGCTGGGCTGAGCCGGAGAGGTTCGCAGCCGGATGCCTTCGCCCGCGAAGATCCCCTCCCCAGGGGCCTGAGGGTCACGGATGGAGACGATTAGTGTGCCGCCCGCGCTGCGGCCGTCGCGCTCGAGGTCACCAAGAGCGACGACGACCTCATGTGTGCCGACGGCGAGCCCCTCCAGGGACAGGAACAGTTCGGTCGCACCCGCGGGCCAGTCGACGTAGTACGGGTCACCGTTGATGCTCAGCCGACACTTCTGAGGTGAGTGTTCGGCTCGAATGCTGACCAGTGCGGGCTCGCCGGCGAGCCATTCGACCGCGCCCTCACCATCCCAGCTGCTAGCCGTCACCCCGACCGGCTGAATCGACAGATCGGTCTGGACGGACAGCCCAGCCGACACCAACGCGCGGATCTCGGGCTCTGCAAGTGCCTCGGGCACCCGCAACGAGTACGCAGACACGGCCTCGACAGCAATCTCGACGGGCTCGCACCACGCAACCTCGGGAGGCGACAGATCAGGTGCGCCGACGATGCAGTAGAGGCCGCCGGGCCGGACAAACTTGCCCTTTACCTCGGTCGCCGGTCCGCCTTGCTTCCGGCGGAAGACCCACCAGGGGCCGCCGGTCATACGGCACTGATCGGCGATCAGGAGGTTCACTGTCGGTGACGCATTCTTGAGCTGCAGGAACGGCTCAACTGGCGACGGCCATGTGAACAGTTCGACCGGTGCCAGTGCGTAGAGCAATGCGCCGCTGCGAATGATCTCCCGGGAACCAGCAACGGAGGCGCGCGAGTCTCGGAGAACGTCGTAAACGACAGGAAGGCTGTTCTGGAGCGGCTTGAGATCAGGAATCACGGCATAGGCGTGCCACACTTCGCCCTGGAGCTTCAGCTGGAACTTTGGATCCGTGAGAGCCGGCACCCGACGATCGGATGTGGTGCTCTTCATTCCTCCGATAGGCCGTTGAAAGTTGCGCGTCTTGACGGTGCTTGCCGACTTCCGGGCGTCGTGGAGCCACCGCCGTGACTGCCGTTCACTGTTGAGGCTGTCGACCAAGCGATCCAGGGTCGAAGACTCGATGTACGGCGAGGGCTCGTCTTCCGCCGACAGGAGAAGCGCGACGGCAACGTGACCGAGCAGGGCGGTGTTCTGGCAGAACTTCTCGAGTCGCTCGCCGTAGTAACGCGACCATGAGTGGAGCCGCACGCCGAGCGCTTCCGGGTCATCAAGCGAACTGGGCCAGCTCGTGCGGTAGTCGTAGAGCATTCGAGCCAGCTGGACCTGGAGGTAGCGCGGCAGCACCGCGTGCGTGATCGGCCAGGCGATCTTGCGGAACGTTGTCGCCCAGGCTCCCTGCGGAATTGCCCCGCCGTACTCCTTGGAGAACCTGCGGAACCAGTCCCGCACGCGGTCCCGCTCGTACTCACTGTCCGACCAGCCGGGCGTGCTCGCGGCGTAGATCGGCCAGAACTCGATGCCGTCGTAGATATAACCGACCTCAGCGGCGTGAACGACGAATGGGAGCCACCAACGACTGGTGGCACGGGTGAGAAGGCGTTGGCGGTGGGCCGCGACGACGGCATCCCGCAGAAGCTTCCGGTCGTCCTCCGAAAGGCCGTGCTCCAAAGCGAAAACGGGCGCAGGAGTACCAAGCGACGCGCGGCGTTCGTGGAGGGCCTCGAAGTGCGCATCGAGTACCTCGTGGAAGTACTCCAGGGTCTCGGCTGTGCTGCCGCGTGCGACTTCGACCATCGTGATACACCCCCGTTTCCCCGTCGCCCCCCCAGATGCCGGCCACCTGGCTGCACCGAAGTTTGACTGAGAGGACCGACACATTGGCATGCCTGCCACCTGACCGCAGGGAGGTTTCACTGTGAGGACCGACACATTGGCCACGATCGAAGTAACTGGACGAGCAGGCGGTCAGCTGCCCGATGCTCACCGGTGATTCGCTGACCCCCGCGCGACGATGTGGGCACCCCTGGCGTTCATCCGCCAGCGCGCCAACTCCGGACCGACGCCGAAGCGCAGTGCCACCTCGTCGTCCGTCGCCCGCTGGCGGGCGAGCCGCTTCGCAGCCTCGAAGGGGTCAGCAGTTCCCCCGAAATCTCGGCTGCCTCGTCCTCCTGCACCTTGTCAGCTGTGCGGCAGCCGCGCTCATCTATCAGGCTGGTGCCGAACCCGTGCTCACCGACTGCGTGTGCCATCTCGTGGCCCATGGCCGAGCCTGTCTCGCGAGTGAGCGGGCGTCATCTCCGACGATGACCGCGCTAGTGCGGTGCGCAGCGGCGCGCCCGGGAAGACATGTGGCCGGACGTTGCGGAAGTGGACCCAGATGGCATGGTCAGCGGCAGGGTTGCGAGCGCAACGACCCGCACTGTCGTAGAGCTTGGTCAGTTGCCATGGATCGAGTGCCTTCATGGGCATGCAGCGGCGGAGTTACCGCGTGCGCATGCCGTCACGCCACGAGAGCAGGATTGAGGTCCCTATGCGCTCCCACCGATAGGTCGGCACCCCGGCATGTTCCATGGCGCGCATGCCCGCCTTGTACACGCCAAGCACCGCACCGGCGGTGTGCGCTAGAAGCGCACGTAAGTCCACGCGCAGCCCCCCCTGCCCATCTGCGTCGTTCAGTCTCAGGTCGAGTAGATCCAACGCGTGCGACTGAGCGTGGACGGCGGCGGAGCCAAGTCGATACTGCCTGTCGCTGTACTTGTCGTTGTCACCGAGCAGCGCGCGGCCCAGCGCCATCTCGCTGGGCACCTTGTCCTCCAAGTACTCCAACTGCCAGGCCCTCCCGGGTCGAGCCCGTTCCGTCCTAACAACAAAGTCGTGGGTGGCAGCCGTCTGGGTGACAGCTCGGCTTATCTCCCGGTATCTCGCCTGAGAGTCAATGTCATTCGGTTGCAACTCCGCGGCCTCGGCGATCGTGGCGAGTCGCACGTTCATCGTTCGGCGCAACCGCTCGCGCGCGTCCGCAGCCGGGTCAAGCAGCCAGTAGGAGCGGGCACACGCCGCACTTACTGTCCGGCCGAGCGTCACCGGCGCCGTCAGCACGTCGTCCAGCGGAAAGAGGATGGCCATGCTGAGCAGATGTGAGTGAGCCACCTCAAGCGGCAGGTTGCCAGCTATCACCGCATCGCGGAACGGTTGCTCACCCCACGGGCCCGCGTAGGTCGCCTCCTCCCTTGCTTCACGCGCTGCCCGGCTATTGCTGCGCCACGGTGGGGCGTCCGGGGCAAGGACGAGCTCGGACATTGCATCAGCCAGTCGTCGCAGGCCTTGGCCGGCTTCGTCGAACGATCGCATCGCATGACGCTGTCACACGCCCTACCGTCTCTTGGCTCAACTGGCTAGTGAGTGTTGCCACCGCATCCCGAGAGCCGGCTTGTGACCCAAACGACGTCGGCCCGTGGTCGCCGCCCACCTGGCGGCCCAACCGACGGCTCCGTCTGCGCCACCGACCTCGGCGCACCCGTCCGGTGGACCTCCTCTGTCCCTTAGTGGGCCGCTCAGGAACACGGGTCCCTGCTCTGGAATGAGCGGCCCATCGAGCCCTGTCCCCGGCTGCCGCTAGCCACCTCCGCGATCCGGCCATCCTCGTTCCGGGCCCTGAGCCCCCTGAGAAGCTCGAGCGGCCCGCCATGATCGAGAGGGCAGGGACCGGGCATCTCGCATCGTCTCTCAGGGCGTACGGACGGTTGTTAAATCGATACCTTGCGGTAGACGCCATCACGCTCCCCGATGCCCCGCCTACCCCAGAGAGCGCGAGCGGGGTACGTCCCTCCATCGTCCAGTCGCGCGTTAACAACCCCAGGTTGGTCGGGGGCACGCTGGGGGCACAGGAGGACGACAGATGATGAGAGGCGATACCGACTGCGGAGCGTAATACCCGCAGTTCAAGTGGCTGCTGTCTAGCGATGACTAAGAACGCACTACCGCTCGACAGTTCCCGGCGTACAGGCCGACTCGTCCGTCGTCCCGCCGTCGACCTCCGGTCCCACGCTCAGCGGGCGGCGTCGGTCCGTACAGGTGGTCGTCGGCGCGACCCCCGGCCGGCGTCAGACGGCCCCTCCCGGACGACGAGACCGCGACCGTCCCGCAGGGTGTCCCGCGGTGTTCCCGGTCCGGTCGAGCGGCCCTCGGTATGGTCCGACCGATCAGTTCGCCGCGCCGCGTCGGTCCGTACGCCGGACACCGACTCGCGGGAGGCTGCGCCGTGCGGAAACTGACCTTCGCCATGAACGTGAGCCTGGACGGCTACATCGCCGCGCCCGGCGACGGCCTCGGCTGGAGCGTGCCGAGCGACGAGCTGTTCCAGTGGTGGTCCGACCGGGTGGGGGCGACGGGCCTGGCGCTGTACGGGCGCAGGCTGTGGGAGGCGATGAGCTCCCACTGGCCGACCGCCGACCAGCAGCCCGGCGCCACACCGGCGCAGATCGAGTACGCCCGCCGCTGGCGGGACATGCCGAAGGTGGTGTTCTCCTCCACGATCGGCGCGGTCGACGGGAACGCCCGCCTGGTCACCGGTGACGCCGTCACCGAGATCACCCGGCTCAAGTCCGAGGACGGCGGTCCCATGGACGTCGGCGGCGCCACCCTCGCCGCGGTGGCCATGCGGGCCCGGCTGGTCGACGAGTACGCGCTCGTCACCCACCCGGTCCTGGTGGGCGGCGGCACGCCGCTCTTCACGGCCCTGGACGACCGGGTGGACCTGACCCTGGTGGAGACCCGGACGTTCCCCGGCGGCGTGCTCCTGACCAGGTACGAGACCAGGCACTGAGTGGCCGGGCCGGGGCGCCGGTCTGGCCGGGTACGGCGATCCGGTGCCACGCTGTCGTCCTCCGCACGACCTCCGCGGTCGGTGTCGGGGTCGCCGTGTGGGGAGGGCGGATGCGGTCGGTGTCGCCGGAGCTGGTCGGCGAGCTCGACGGCGTGACGGACCGGGCCGAGTACCTGAGCGTGGTCGCCGGAGCCCTGACGGACCTGCTGCACGCCGACTTCATCGGGCACGTGGCGCTCGACCTCGGCAGTCGGTGGGCCCGGGTCGAGCGACTGCCGCGCAGCGGACGGCCCGGTGGCGACGTGGCCCGGCAGTTCCTCGCCCTGGCCGACAGCCATCCGGTGGTGCGCAGCTACCGTGCCGACCGGTCCCGCGGTGCGCCGGCGCCTCGACGGCTGAGCGA
Organism: Geodermatophilus sp. SYSU D00700; assembly: GCF_054050255.1. Lineage (NCBI taxonomy): Bacteria > Bacillati > Actinomycetota > Actinomycetes > Geodermatophilales > Geodermatophilaceae > Geodermatophilus > Geodermatophilus sp. SYSU D00700. Next base: position 24,452 of record NZ_JBJGZA010000035.1, read on the forward strand.
CGTGGCGACCCGGGCGGAGCTGTTGCGCAGTCCGGCCTACGTCGATCTGCTCCGCCCGGGCGGCGCCGAGCACCAGCTGACCATCCTGACCGCGCGCACGGCGGCCGGCGGCCGGGGGTGGACGGTGAACCGGTCGGGTGCCGACTTCACCGACCAGGAGCTGGCGTCGGCGTGCGCGCTGCAGCCGGTCCTGGCGCTGCTGGACCGGGCCGTCGGCGCGCGGTGGGCGACGACGCCGGACGGCGCGGCGGCGGCCGAGCGGCTCGGCCTCACCACCCGCGAGGTGCAGGTCCTGGCTCACGTCGGCGACGGGCTGACCGCGGACGCCGCCGCGCGCCTGCTGCGGATCAGCCCCCGCACGGTGCACAAGCACCTGGAGAACGCCTATCGCAAGCTGGACCGCCACGACCGGCTGCTCGCCGTCGACCGGGCGCGCGAGCTCGGCATCCTCCCGCGGCCGCGACCGCAGGCCGGTACGGCTATCCCTGCGACGCTGCCCCCGGCGGCCGGTACCGGACCTGCGCGGCCGTCCGCATGGCGTCCATCGTCTCGTCGACGCTCAGCAGCACCGTCGTCTCCACCGTGCTGAGCGCGCCACCGGCCGACAGCGCGAGCGCGACCGCGGCCATGGACACGTTGTCGGGGGCCTCCCACAGGGTGTACCCGTCGTGCGGGCCAAAGGCGTACCAGAAGCCGTGGAACTGCCCCCCGACCGACTCGATGTAGGTCCGGGCAGCAGTCCGGCGGTCCTCGGGGTGCTCGATCAGCCGGGCCCACGTCTCCGGGGTGTAGCTGAACCTGGTCAGGTAGAGCGGCATCGTCGCTCCCTCCCGAGCGTCGGCGTGCGCGACTCCGCGAGTGGAGATCGGAGCCTACGACCGGCCGGCGCCCAGCGGGTCGGCGTCGTCCGGGGCCGAGGCGCGTTGCGTCCTCGACGAGCCCGGTGGTGGGATCCAGCCGACGCGACACCGGGGTCGCGCCGGCCCCGAGGAGTCCTGATGGCCGAGGTCCACGGCACGTACGACGACCGGTTCCGCGGGGTGCGCGACGCGTTCGCCGCGCAGCTCGAGGGCGACGAGCTCGGTGGCTCCATCGCCGTCGACGTGGACGGGGAGACCGTCGTCGACATCTGGGGCGGCTGGCGCGACCAGGGGCGGACGACGCCCTGGACGCAGGACACGATCGTCAACGTCTGGTCGACGACGAAGACGATCACCGCCCTCGCCGTGCTGACGCTGGTCGAGCAGGGCCGGCTCGACGTGCACGCCCCCGTCGCGGAGTACTGGCCGGAGTTCGGGGCCAACGGCAAGGCGGGCATCCGCGTGGCACACCTGATGTCGCACACCTCCGGCGTGGCCGGCTGGGACCCGCCGTTCACCGTGGAGGACATGTACGACTGGGACAGCTCGGTCACGCGGCTCGCCGCCCAGGCGCCGTGGTGGGAGCCGGGGACGGCGTCCGGCTACCACGCGCAGAACCAGGGCCACCTGCTCGGCGAGGTGCTGCGTCGCGTCGACGGCCGGTCGCTCAAGCAGTACGTGGCCGAGGAGCTGGCCGGCCCGCTCGGGGCGGACTTCCAGATCGGCGCCGCGCCGGAGGACGAGGGCCGCATCGCGCCGGTCGTCCCCCCGCCGCCCCTGGCGTTCGACCTGGCGGCCATGGACCCCGCCAGCCCGGTCGTCCGCTGCTTCACCGGCCCGGTGGCCGACGCGAGCAAGGCCAACACGCCCGGGTGGCGGGCCGCGGACCTGGGCGCGCTCAACGGGCACAGCAACGCCCGCGGCGTCCTCGACGTCATGAGGGTCGTGTCGCTGGGCGGCGAGGCCGGAGGCGTCCGGCTGCTGTCGGACGAGACCCTCGACCTGGCCTTCGAGGTCCAGGCCGACGGCGTCGACCTGGTCCTCGGCGTGCCGTTCCGCATGGGCATCGGCTTCGGGCTGTCGCCGTCCGCGGCCGTGCCCTACCTGCCGGGAGGCCGGGTCGCCTTCTGGGGTGGCTGGGGTGGCTCGATGATCGTGATGGACCTCGACCGCCGGGTGACGACGAGCTACATGATGAACCGGATGGCACCGGGCATCGTCGGCTCCCCGCGCGCGCAGGCCTACATCGACGCCGTCTACGCCGCGATCTGAGGTCCGGCGGGACCACCCCCCGCCACTTCCAACGTATAGCGCAGCAGGGGGCTTGCGGCAAGGGCCGGGGGATGCCCCACACTCGCCCGGCCGACGCCCGGACCTGCGGAAACGGGACGAGCGACCCCATCCGCAGCGCCGCGTGCCCCGCGCGCGGCCGTGCCGGCACCGGCGTCCCGCACCACGGATCGGAGCCGACGTGCCCTCCCTGACCACCAGTGCCTTCGACCTCCCCGACCACCTCGCCGCCAAGGCCGACCCGGCGCTGGTCGCGGCCGACGAGCAGCACTTCGCGGCCATCGCCGACAGCCTCGGGCAGACCGTCGCCGACCTGTCCGCCCGCCTCGACGCCGAGCGCCGGGCCCCCGACCGGGAGGGCCAGGCGGCGCTCGACCGCGACCTGGAGGTCCACCGGCTCACCGCCCGGCTGCGGACGCTGCGCCGTTTCGGCCTCGACCTGTGCCTGGGCCGCATGGTCCGGTCCGACGACCCCGAGCCCGTCTACGTGGGCCGGCTCGGCCTCACCGACCGCGCCGGCCGACGGCTGCTGGTCGACTGGCGGTCGCCCGCGGCCGAGCCGTTCTTCGGGGCCACCCACGCCGACCCGATGGGCCTGGCCAGCCGCCGCCGCTACCGCTGGACCCGCGGCCGGGTCACCGACTACTGGGACGAGGTGTTCAGCCCCGACGGGCTCGTCGGCCACGCCGCGCTCGACGACCAGTCCGCCTTCCTCGCCAGCCTCGGCGGCAGCCGGTCGGACCGGATGCGCGACGTGCTCGGCACCATCCAGGCCGACCAGGACGCGATCATCCGCGCCGGGTCCCACGGGGCCCTGGTCGTCGACGGCGGCCCGGGGACGGGCAAGACCGTCGTCGCCCTGCACCGCACCGCCTACCTCCTCTACTCCGACCCCCGGCTCGGTCCCGGCCGGGGCCGGGTGCTGTTCGTCGGTCCGCACCAGCCCTACCTGGCCTACGTCGCCGACGTCCTGCCCAGCCTCGGCGAGGAGGGCGTGCAGACCGCCACCCTGCGCGACCTCGTGCCCGAGGGCGCCGACGCCGTCGTCGAGACCGACCCGCACGTGGCGGCCCTGAAGTCGTCCGCCCGGATGGCCGAGGTGATCGAGGCCGCCGTCCGGTTCCACGAGGAGCCGCCCACCACCGGGACGACGGTCTCGACCCCGTGGGCCGAGGTCTGGCTGGACCCCGACGACTGGGCCGAGGCGTTCGACGCGGCCGAGCCCGGCACGCCGCACAACGAGGCGCGCGAGCAGGTCTGGGAGGCGCTGCTCGCGATCCTGGTGGACGCGCACGAGGACGACGACGTCCCGGTCGACCTGCTCCGCCGGACGCTGCAGCGCGACGGCGACCTGCGGGCGGCCCTCGACCGCGCGTGGCCGCTGCTCGAGGCGGCCGACGTCGTCGGGGACCTGTGGTCGGTGCCCGCCTACCTGCGGCGGTGCGCCCCCTGGCTCGGCCGCGACGACGTCCGGGCGCTGCAGCGCGCCGACGCGCGGGCCTGGACGCTGCCCGACCTGCCGCTCCTCGACGCCGCCCGCCAGCGACTCGGTGACGCCCAGGCGGCCCGGCGCCGGCGGCGGCACGACGCCGTCGTCGCCGCCGAGCACGAGCGGATGGCCGGCGTCATCGACGAGCTGATCGCGGCCGACGACTCCGAGCTGCTGCTGATGACGAGCCTGCGCCACCAGGACCTCCGCGACGCCCTGGTCGACGACGCCGCGCTGCCCACCGCCGACCCGGACCTGCTCGCCGGCCCGTTCGCGCACGTCGTCGTCGACGAGGCGCAGGAGCTCACCGACGCCGAGTGGCAGGTGCTGCTGCGCCGCTGCCCCTCCCGCAGCCTGACCGTCGTCGGCGACCGCGCGCAGGCCCGGCACGGCTTCCCGGAGTCGTGGGAGGAACGGCTCGCGCGGGTCGGGCTCGCCTCCGTGCGGATCGCCTCGCTGGACATCAACTACCGGACGCCGGCGGAGGTGATGGCGCAGGCCGAGCCGGTCATCCGCGCCGTGCTCCCGGACGCCAACGTGCCGACGTCCGTCCGCAGCAGCGGCGTCCCCGTCCTCACCGGACCGGTCGCGGACCTGCACCGGGTGCTCGAGGCCTGGCTCGCCGGGAACGCCGAGGGCACCGCCTGCGTCATCGGCGACCCCTCCTTCCGGGCCACCTCCCGGGTCCGCTCGCTGACCCCGGAGCTGGCGAAGGGACTGGAGTTCGATCTGGTCGTCCTCGTCGACCCGGCGGCGTTCGGGACAGGGATCGAGGGTGCGGTCGACCGCTACGTCGCGATGACCCGGGCGACCCGGCAGCTCGTCGTCCTCACGAGTTCCGGAACAGGCCGCCGGGCGCGTCCGGCCGGACACGCTGGGCGGACGACTTCGGCCGGAAACCCCCCTGTGACCGAACCGTGACCGACTGGCAGCATGCAGCGCCGTGAGACGGACCACAGTCGCGATCGCCGCCCTGAGCCTGTTCCTCGCCGGCGCCGGTACCGCCCAGGCCGCGCCCGCCGACGGCCCGGTGCCCCCCGGGCCGGTCGCCAAGGACAACCCCGAGTTCACCGCCAACGTCATGGCACCGCTGAAGGTGGAGTCCGCGGAGGAGTGGGCGGACTTCGAGGCCGACCTGGAGACCGTCGCCGCCTACGGCGTGGACGCCGTGAGCGTCGACGTCTGGTGGGGTGACGTCGAGGGTGTCGCCGACAACCAGTTCGACTGGGCCTACTACGACCGGATCTTCGAGGTGATCACCTCGAAGGGTCTCGACCTCGCGCCGATCCTGTCCTTCCACCAGTGCGGCGGGAACGTCGGCGACGACTACACCAGCCTGCTGCCCGCGTGGCTGTGGCCGAAGTACGAGGGACGCAGCTTCCGGGGGATCAAGCTCGGCCCGAACGGTCTGCAGCACAAGAGCGAGCAGGGCAACTACAGCCGCGAGACCGTGCAGGGCTGGGCCGACCAGATCGTGATGAACGAGTACCGGGACTTCACCCGGGCGTTCGAGCAGCGCTACGGCGACCTCTACGCCGACGAGGTGGTGGAGATCAACGTCTCGCTCGGCCCGTCCGGCGAGCTGCGGTACCCCTCCTACAACCAGCACGACACGGGCACCGACTACCCGACCCGGGGCGCGCTGCAGTCGTACTCCCCGCTGGCCGTCCGCGACTTCCAGAAGTCGATGGTCCAGCAGTACGGCTCGCTGCGGGCGGTCAACCGTGCCTGGGGGACCACCCTGCGGTCGGCGGACGAGATCGCCCCGCCGGCCGACGCCGAGGCCTTCTTCACCAGCCGCGCGTACATGGACACGCAGTACGGCCGTGACTTCGTCGACTGGTACAACGGCTCGCTCGTCGACCACGGCGAGCGGGTGCTGACCACGGTCATCCGCACGCTGGGCAACGAGTTCCCCGAGGCCGACATCGGCTACAAGGTCCCGGGCATCCACTGGCAGATGACCCACCCGGTGCACCCGCGGGCGACCGAGGTGACCACCGGTCTGATCCAGACCAGTGTCGACGAGAACTCGTGGGCGACCGGGCACGGCTACGCGCGGATCGTCGAGCTCGCCAACCGGTTCGACGGCGGCCCGCGTGAGGTGGTCATGCACTTCACCGCGCTGGAGATGGACGACCAGAACTACGCGCCGCAGTACTCGCTGGCCCAGACCCTCGTGCAGTGGATCGGCGACTACGGGTTCCGCGCGGGCGTCGAGCTCAAGGGCGAGAACGCGCTCTCCGGCGGGGTCACCTGGGACGGCGGCTGGGACAACATCAACGAGGCCTTCGACGGGTGGGGGTACCTCGGCCTGACCGTGCTGCGGATGAACGACGTGGCCGAGGGCGTCGGCGAGACGCGCTACGCGCAGTTCATCCAGAAGTACAGCCCCAACCGCTGACCGCCCGGCGTCACCACCGCCCACGGGCGGGTGTCCCGGACACCCTCCCGTGGGCGGCACCTGACTCCCGGACGGGGGTCGCACTCTTCACCGGTGACGCACCGGTGACGCCCTCACCGCAGGCTGGCCCCATCGTCTGCGAGGAGAGGTCTGATGACAGCACCCACGGTGAGCTGGAACTACGTGCCAGGACTTCTCGAGCTGATGGAGGCCGGTGCCGAGTCGCCAGAGGACGTCGCCGACCGTGACTACGCAGTCCCGGCGGTCCGTGGCAAGGTCGGGGCGGTCGCACAACAGATGTGGGACTGGCTACGCGGGTTCCGTCGCGGGGTCCCCCTCTGCGAACGTGCACCCGCCTGGGTCCCTCTCGCGGAGCTGTGGGCCGCGCCCGGCAGCACGGCCGAACTCACCTACGAGGTCGTGGGCCAGCGAGAGCACCGCGCGGAGATCTCGATCGTGCCCGCGATGGGCTTCGGGGGTTTCAGCCGTCAAGAGCTCGCCCGCGACGTGGTCCTGCCCGCTGACGGGCAGGGAGTGCTCTACGAGACGCTGATCCACCTCACCGTCATCCCGTACGTCAACGACCTGACGGGTGAGGAACTCCTGCGCGTGGACGTGGACGAACGGGAAGAGACGCCCCAGTTCCGCGTGCGCGACCTGGTGGGAGAGTTCCGTCCCCTGAACGGCGCGACGCTGAGCGTCGCGGAGATACGCGCCGCCGGCTACACCGTCCCCCAGATCGAGCGCCGGGCAGATCGGGCAACCGCGACGAGCCTGTCCTGGTCATCGACGACCATGCGCAGCTGGTCCATCAAGGTGAAGCTCGGCGTCCCGGGCCTGCCCTCGACTCTCGAGCTCGGCGCGACATGCCAACGGTCCGAGGGCTTCAGAGCCGACTTCGAGCTACCGGGTCGACATGACTACGCGTTGTGTGCCCGCGCGGGTGAGGAGCCCGTGGTGCCGTTGCTGTTCGTCATCGCCTCGGAGTAGCCGGACATGCGGACGCCACCCACGACCCGGGCCGGTCAGGTCTGGGTGTCCCAGTACGTCGAGGCGATGAGCAGCTACGTGCGCTCTGGTGGTCGCGACGCCGGCGCAGCGGAGCGGGCGTGCGACGCCTTGCAGAACCTGGTGGTGCGCGAGCCGGAATACGGCACGGACGCCCGGCTGTTCGCCTGGCAGTTCGTCGCCGGGATGTGGTCCTCGCACCGGACCGACCTGGTCGCCGGGGCGGTCAGGGCGGGCTTGGACGCCGACCTCATGACCGAATCCAGCGGTCGCCATCCAGGCCCGGCCGCGCTCCTGCTGACGCACCTGGCGGCCTCGCAGCAGCGCGATGGTGCGCGGCTCGACGGACTGTCCACACTCCGCAGCGCCGACGCGCGGCTGGCCGGCCGCGATCCCGACGACGTCATCGCGTCGGCTGCCCTGGGTCACAGCGCGCTGGTGCGAGCGGAACTGCAGGAGCTCGGCCTTGAGAGGACCGAAGCACGCACGGCCTTCGCCGAGGCGCGCCGTTGGTTGGGGTCGCTGACGGCGGAGACGCACCGCGACCGCCTCCTGGAGCTGTGGCTGCCCGAGATGTACGGCGTCGGCGACGTCTCGCAGCAGCAGCGTGAGGGCCTCCGGCACGCCACCGAGGTGCAACTCGGGCAGTGGCACGTGGACGCGCTCCTGGGTGCGTTCCGGACCATCGACGGCGACGCTGCGGGCCTGGCTGAGCTCACCGAGGCGATCCGTGCGGCGATCGCCGATCGCCGCCTCGCCAAGGCCGTCCACCCACTCTTGCTCGTCGATCCCGTGTCCAGGCTCGCTCCGGGCGATGCGCGCGCCTTCGCAGACGCTCTGCTCAGGGCATCGTCAGCCGATCCGGCCGCTCTGCTGAGAGAGGCCGGTGACCTCCCGCCCGAGCTGATCGAGAGGTACTCCGCGGTCCCGACGGACCACGGGGAGGCACGGGCTCTCGAGATCGCCATGGCTGCCGCGATGGCGTCCGCGATGGAACGTACCGGCGACCACGAGCTCGCGAACGGTGCCTTCCACGAAGCCGTGACGTCCCAGATGAGCCGGCCCGGCAGCCCTGCCGTCCCTCTGGCCTTCCTCTTCGGGAGCTATGCGGGTCTGCTCGCCCGGAGGTCGAGTGACGAGCAGCGCGTCTCGGCCATGATCGACATGTTCCTCACGGTTTTCGACGCGGCCCGCAGATCCGATCCGGACGCGTTCGAAGATCTTCGTCTCCGGGCTCTCTTCGACCCCTTCGTGGCGGAGACGGCGAGCTGGCTGCTCGGGCGTGCTCCGGACATGGAGGACGAGCCCACCCGATACCGGATCGCCGGCCTGCTGGACCTCCTGCGGGTACCGCGGATCCCGCCGAGGACGATGCTGGGCGGCAAGGACGTCTTGGGTGACGGAGCCAGCGCGCTGGCCGCCGGTCTGCGCGTCGTCCAGGACACCCTCGGCCGTGTCGCGGCTGCTCTCGCGGGCGCCGACGGGGTGGTTGCCGTCATCCCGCACGAGCACGATTCCGGCGAGCAGGACATCGTCCTGGTCGACTCGGCCACCGTCTCCGTCCACCGCGTCGACCGCACCTTCGCCGGCGCGGTCGAGCAACTCGACCGCGCGGCGGAGTTGGCCCTGTTCAAGAGCAGCGCAGGACTCCTCGGCGGGACCGCGGATGCCTTGACACGACCGGCACGGGCGGCGTTCGACGCGCTCCCCGGAGCCGTCCAGGAGACGTTGCATGCCGCGAACACCGTGCTGGTGGCGCCCGATCACCGTCATGTGCTGTCCGACGTCCCCTGGGAGCTCCTCCACGATGGCACGGCCCACCTGATGGGTTCCCGTGTGGTCGCGAGGTTCACCTCGCTCCGTCACCTGGCGCGGACGCTCGACACCCCCGTCCTGCCGCCGCAGCGGCCTCCGCGTGCCCTCGCGGTCGCAGCCGCGGAGGGTCTGCCCGAACGTCCGCTGCCGACCGCCGACCCCGAGGTCTCGACCGTCCGAGACGTCCTGGCCGGCCGCGGCTTCGACGCGCCGCAGATCTCCCCCGGGAGGCTCTCCGCGGACTACCTCACCGAGCGCCTCGGCCGGGTCGACGTGCTGCACGTCGCTGCGCACGGAACCTCCGAGGCCGGCACCGAGTACCTGGTGCTGCCCAATGGTGAGCGGCTCTCGGTCGACGACCTCCTCCGGCGGCCCGCGCCCCGGCCGCCGTTCGTCTACCTCAACACCTGCGAGCTGGGACGGACGCGTTACCTGGGCGGGGGACAGGCGCGCGGCTTGGCGTTCACGCTCGCCGAGATGGGTGCCCCGGCCGTGGTGGCGAACACGACCGACGTCCTCGACACCGCCTCGACGTCGATCGCCGTGCGGTTCTACGAGGAGAGCCAGGACGCGCCTGCCGGTCAAGCTCTCCTGGCAGCCCGTCGGCGGCTCCTTGCCGATGGTGTCGATCCCGCGGTGCTGGCGCGAGTCGTCCTGATCGGAGACCCTTGGCACGTCCTCGATCCTCGTCAGCGCCAGGACGAGACCGTCGATGCCGCCGGTGAGCTCATCCGCACCTACTTCGACATCGAGCCCGGCGCCACCGACGCCGCCGCGGAGCAGCGGCTCGCCGAGGCCCTCGCAGGGCCTTCCTCCCACCACCGGCTCCTTGCTGCTCGTGCGCTCGTCTCAGCGGCGGCCGGGATCGCACCGGGGTCTTCCGACCAGCAGACGCGCGCCGACGTCGACATCGCGCTCGCCCTGGCCGACGAGCTCGGCGCCCCCGAGGCGCAGGCCGTCCTCCGCCTCCTGCGTGCGCAGGTCGGGCTGCCGGAACCCGCTCGTTGGACCGAGGAACAGCTGTTGCGTGACGCCGTCACGCACCTGGAGACGTTCGGGCCGGAGCAGCCTGCGTGGGGTCGCATGGCCTTCGGCATCCGAGCGCGCCTCCGTCGGGCCGAGATGGCGGCTCGGGGACTGACCATCACGCAGCGCCTGCCGGACGGCACCGAGCCCGACCCGGCCATGGACGCCGTGGTCGACGCCGTCCTCGTGTCCGAGCAGCGGGCGGAGGAACAGCGCGGTCGCGTCACCCCCCGTGTCGTGGAGACCGGACTGCACGACATCAGCTACAACGCCGTGGTCCTCGGGCACCCCAACCGCTTCGAGGACACGATCTCCGCCACTGCGTACTGCCGACTCCTGACGCGGAAGCTGATCGCGGGTGGCCACGTGCCGGCGACCAGCGAGGAGCGGACGCTCCCCATGGTCTGTGGCCTGCTGTGGCACCTGTGGTCCACCCAGAAGACCAGCTTCCTCGACCGTGACGTCGTCGAGGGCCAAGCCGGAGCGGTCGACGCTCTGGTCCGTGACATCGCTGCCGGACATCCGGTCGACGACGTGCTGGAGTTCCCCGCCGAGGTGGACCGCGTGCTGGCGGTTCTCGACGCCGTCCCGTGGGAGCGGGTGCACATCGAGGTGCCGACACAGATGGCCGACCTGGCCGATCGTGCCGAGGCACTGTTGGACACCATCCCGCCCGAGGAACTGCCCGCTGCGGCCGCCTTCGTGACCGGGGTCCTCGCCACGAGGAACACCTACACGTCGCTGGAGGGACAGGACGCGATGGAGGAGCACATGACCGCGGCCCTCTGGCGGCTGAGCCACGCCAACGATGCCCGCTTCGCTCCCTACCTGAACGAGGGATTCGCTCCCCTCCGGGAACGCGAGCCGGATGAGTTGTTGCGCTGGATGGCGGAGGACGAACTGTCGGCCACACGGCAGGCCGGCACACGCGCTGTCGGAGTGGAGGTGCACTGAGGTGTCCTGGCTGGCTGGACGACGGGTTCCCGCACCCGGCATACCACCGCGCGAGCCGCCGGTGCGCTGTGCTGAGGGCATGGGTTTGGCGAGGGACCTCGGCTACGGGTTCCACCCCGCCAACCCCGTCCAGCGGGCGACGCAGGCCGTCGTCGCGTCACGGCCGGGTGCGTGGGTCTTCGCCCGGGTGCTCCCCACCGTCGACGACTGGATCGGGCGGATCAGCCGGGGACGCACGAGCGCGCCCGAGCTCCTGGCCGGCCTGCCCGTCGTCGACGTCACCACCACCGGCCGCCGCTCCGGACGGCGGCGCACCACCCATCTCATCGCCGTCCCGCACCGCGACACCCTGGCGCTGGTCGGGACGAACTTCGGCCAGCCGGCCACGCCCGACTGGGTCCTCAACCTGGAGGCCGACCCGCGGGCCACCGTGACCTACCGCCACCGCTCCGTGGAGGTCGTCGCGCGTCCGGCCGGCGACGACGAGGTCGAGCAGGTCATGGCCAACGCGGCACCGCTCTACCGCGGTTACGCCGCCTACCGCCGGCGCATCGGCGACCGCCGGCGACTGCGGGTCTTCGTCCTCGCGCCCGCCTGAGCCCCGCGGCGGGGTGGGTCACCGCGCGCCCGGCCGGGTAGCCGGGCGGCATGGACCTGCTCTCCCTGCCCCGTGCCGCCACCGCGTCCGCGCTCGCCCTGGGGACAGCGCTGCGCGGCGCCCGGGTCTTCCACCCCCGCGGGGAGGCGTTCATGGCGACCGTCGAGACCGAGGGCGGCGGTGCCTGGGGCGCCCGGCTCCTCGACGAGGCGGGCCGCCACGACGTCGTCGTCCGCCGCTCGCGCGGGGCCGGGCTGCCCGAGCCGCTGCCCGACGTCGTCGGCCTCGCCGTCCGCTTCGACGGGCTGGGCCGGGCCGGCGGCCCGCTCGACGTGCTGGTCAACACCGCCGGCGGCCCGCCCGGACTGCGCCACCTGTTCCTGCCCGCGCCGCTGGGCCGGACGTTCTCCTCCGTGCTGCCCTACCGCACCGGCAGCGGCCGGCTGGTCCTGCTCGGGGCGCGCGACGACGGGACCGGCACCGGGTGGGAGCTCCTCGCCGCGACGCTCACCGGCGGCTGGGCACGGTGGGGGCACCTCACCCCGGGACCGGCGGTGTCCGGCGACCGGGCCGAGCACCTGCGCTTCGCGCCGACCCTGGGCGCCGACGACCTGCAGCCGGTCGCGCTCTTCCGCTCCGTGCGCGACCGGTCCTACCGGGAGAGCCAGGCGCTGCGCCCCTGAGATCGCCGCGCGAAGGCCGGCCCGAGGCTCAGCCGAGCGTGCCGCGCTCGGTGACCTGGCCGACGGCGTCCCGACGATGCTGCTCGACTCACCGCGGAGGACGAGGGTCCGTTCGGCGGAGCGCCCAGCCGCCCTCCGGGTGGAGGACGCCGCCGGTCTCCTCCTCGATCCCCTCCATCTGGTCGATCGGCATCCGCCGCCAGACCGAGTTCCTGGTCGGAGTGCTCATGGGTTTCCTCGTCTCCCGGGGCCCCGGCGGGGCACGGTGCGGGTTCCCGACGGGACTCCTCGCCCGTCGGCGCTCCCGCAGGGCGAGGGCCTCGCGTCCGCCGTCCGGTCCGGGTGCCCGGCGGTGCGCCGGGGACTACGCTCGCCGCCACCCTGGTGAGGACGGGAGCCCGCGATGGACGCCGGCGTCGACACCCTGCAGAAGGCACTGCAGATCAACCTCGACCCCCGCTGGTACGGCACGATCGCGGAGATCGGTGCCGGCCAGGAGGTCGCCCGGTGGTTCTTCCGGGCCGGCGGCGCGGCCGGCACCGTGGCCAAGACGATGTCGGCGTACGACATGGCGGTCAGTGACGCCGTCTACGGCAAGAGCGAGCGCTACGTCTCCAAGGGACGCCTGCAGGCGATGCTGGACCACGAGTTCCAGCTCAACCTCGACCGCCTGGGGGACCAGCGCGGCGACGACACCGCCTTCTTCGCCTTCGCCGACACGGTCGTGGCGCGCAGCTACCGGGGCGGGAACGAGTGCCACGGCTGGATGGGCGTGAAGTTCCAGTCCCACCCCCGCGACGAGCCCAGCCAGGTCGTCGTCCACGTGCGGATGCTCGACGACGAGGCGCCCCAGCAGCAGGAGGCGCTGGGCGTGGTGGGCGTGAACCTGCTGCACGCGGCGTTCTTCCACCACCACGAGCCCGAGCGCCTGGTCGAGAGCCTCCTCGACCAGCTCACCACCGGCCGGATCGAGATCGACATGATCGAGCTGTCCGGGATCGAGTTCCGGACGGTCGACAACCGGGTCATGGCGCTCAAGCTCGTGCAGGTCGGGCTCAGCGGGGCGGCGATGTTCGGCCCCGACCGGCGGGTGCTGCAGCCCAGCGAGGTGCTGCGCAAGAAGGCGATCCTGGTCGAGCGGGGCAGCTTCCGCCCGCCCACGGTGGTCAACATCGACATGCTGGAGGCGGCCCGGGCCGAGTTCGAGGCCGACCCCGCGGTCGCCGGACGCGACGTCCTGCTGCTCACCGAGCTGACGATGGCCAACCTGCGCGCCGGCGGTGATGTCGTCGACCGCCGTGACTTCCTCGCCCGCGCCGACCTGCTGGCCGCCTGCGGGATGACGGTGCTCATCTCCGACTACGTGGCCTACCACCGGCTCGCCGCCTACCTCGCCTGGCGCACCGACGGCCGGATCGGCATGGTCATGGGCCTGCCGAGCCTGCTGGACCTCTTCGACGAGGCCAGCCACGCCGACCTGCCGGGCGGCATCCTGGAGAGCTTCGGCCGCCTGTTCAAGAACGAGCTCCGGCTGTTCGTCTACCCGATGCTCCGCGACGGCGAGGTCACCACGGTCGAGACCGTCTCGATCGGCGGGCAGCTGCAGCCGCTCTACGACTACCTGGCGCAGCGGGGCAGCTTCGTGCACCTGGACCGGTACAAGCCCGAGTACCTGCCGATCCTCAGCCGGGACGTGCTCAAGCGGATCCCCACCGACGACGAGGGCTGGGAGTCGATGGTCCCGCCGGAGGTCTGCGAGGTCATCAAGCAGCGCGGCTTCTTCGGCTACCGGCGCGACCGCTGACCACGCGGCGGGGACCGGTCAGCGGGCAACGGCGGTCCGCTGCCACTCCCGCGGGCTGGTGCCGTAGGCGCGGCGGAACCGCCGGGCGAAGTGGCTGGGGTCGGCGAAGCCGCAGGACCGTGCGGTGGCGGCGATCGACCGCTGCCGCCCGGCGGGCGAGGCCAGCCGGGTCCGCGCGGCCTCCAGCCGCTGGGCGATCACCTCCTGCTCGAGGCTGACTCCGGCCGCGGCGAGGGCCTTGTACAGGTGGCGGACCGAGACCCCGTGCGCGCGGGCGACGGCGTCCGGCGTGAGGTCGGGGTCGGTCGAGTAGCGGGCGACGTGCGCCCGGACCCGGGTCACCAGGGGGTCCTCCGGCGCCGGGGGGTCGGGCCGGTCGTCGCCGGCGGCGGACAGGACGAGCGCGCGCACCAGCTCGACGGTCGCGCCGCCGAGGGCCGCCGCGCCGGGGTCGGCCGACAGCCCGGCCGCGTCGTCGGCGAGCCACTGCAGGTGCGCGCGCACCAGCCCGTGCAGTGCGCTGGTGCGCAGCCGGGGGGCCGCGCGGCGGACGACGTCGACGGGCAGGCCGAGCCGGTCGAGGGGGACCAGCAGCGCGCCGGACCGCCCGCCGGTGACCCGGGCGGACCCGGCGGGCGTGGCCGGGTCGACCAGCTCCAGGTCACCGCCCTCGACCGGCGTCCCGTGCCCGGGCCGGCCGGACCCGTCCGGGGCGCGGTGCGGGAAGACCAGGGCGACCAGGGAGGTGCCGTCTCGCGCCTCGTGCGGCCGGCCGCGGACCGGGCCCGGGCGGGTCGCGCCGGTGGTCAGCAGCACCGTCGTCCCGAAGGGGAACGCCTGCAGCCTCCCCGGCACCGCCGCGGGCTCCCCGCGGTGCCCGGCGCGGGGCAGCGGGATGGTCTCGGAGAGCAGCATCGCCGTCCCTGGGCGTCGCGCAGCTGACGTCCCCCGTGGACGCCGCCGAGCCTGGCAGAGGCCCGCGGTGATCGGAACCCGCCCGGGGATGCGGGCAGGGACCGGAGTCGTGCACGCAGGGACCCGTCACCGGCCGGGCCCGCTGCCAGGCTCCCCGCTGACCGGCCACCATCCCGAGGGAGCGACCGTGACCACGCCGACCGCACCGGACACCATCGTCCTGATCCACGGCTTCTGGGTGACCCCGCGCAGCTGGGAGAACTGGAAGACCCACTACGAGCAGCGCGGGTTCCGCGTCCTCACCCCCGGCTACCCCGGCTTCGAGGTCGAGGTGGAGGCGCTCAACGCCGACCCGACGCCGATCGCCGAGCTCACCCTGCCGGCGATCGTCGAGCACCTGGCCGCCGTCGTCCGCGGGGTGGAGCGGCCGCCGGTCCTGATCGGCCACTCCGCCGGCGGCACGCTCACCCAGCTGCTGCTCGACCGCGGTCTGGGTGCCGTGGGGGTGGCGCTGAACTCGGCGCCGACCGAGGGGGTGAAGCTGCTGCCGCTGTCGCAGCTGCGCTCCACCTGGACGGTGTTCAAGAACCCGGCCAACCGGCACCGCGCCGTCGGGCTCACCGAGGAGCAGTGGCACTACGCGTTCACGAACACCTTCTCCGAGGAGGAGTCGCGGGCGCTCTACCGGCGCTACCACGTCCCGGCGTCCGGCCGGATCCTGTGGAACTCCGTGCTCGCCAACCTCATGCCCGGCCCGCAGGACGCGCACGTCGACTACGCCAACCCGGCCCGGCCGCCGCTGCTGTTCGGCTCCGGCGGGGAGGACCACATCATGCCGCCGGCCATCCAGCGCTCGAACGCCCGGCACTACCGCGGTGACACGGTGACCGAGGTGCGCGACTACCCGGGCTACGCCCACCTGCTGCCGGCCCAGGAGGGGTGGGAGCGGATCGCCGACGAGGTCCTCGACTGGGCGCTGGCGCACGCCACGGGTCCGCGGCCGGAGGTGGCCGGCGCCCAGTGACGGGACCGGCGCGGTGGTCCTGCTGGCCGCGCGGGCCGATCCCGTCGATCATGGCGGGATGACGGTGATCGCACTGCCGAAGCCGGGTCGGTGGGTCTGGGACGCGCGGGACCGCAGCCGCGCCCTGCGCGTCTCCACCCACCCGGAGCAGGGCCTGCTCAACCTGAGCGTCTGGCGCGACGACCTCTGCGTCGGCACCGTCAAGCTGCGGCCGGAGGAGGTCTCCGGCCTGGTGGCCGCGCTGTCGGACGGGCTGGCCCGGCTGGCGGCCCGGCCGGCGGAGCCCCCGCGGGAGGGCGACGTCGTCGCCGACGTCGTCGCCCTCGAGACCCGGCTGGCCGCCGTCGAGTCGCGGCTGCCCGCCCGCCCGCGCGCCACGCGGCTCGTGCGCTCCCTGGTCGGCCATGCCCAGGACCGCCTCTCGGGTCTGCTCCGCGGCTGACGCGGCCGCCCACGGACGCTCGTACATTGGCGAGGATGAGCGTCGCCCCCGCCCTGACCGTCACCCTGCACGACCGGTTCGCCCGCGAGCTGCCGGAGATGGCGGTCGCCTGGCAGGCGGCGGAGGTGCCCGATCCGCGGCTGCTGGTGCTCGACGAGGACCTCGCCGCCGAGCTCGGTCTCGACCCCGCCGCGCTGCGCGGTCCCGAGGGGATCGGCCTGCTCACCGGCACCGCCGTCCCCGAGGGTGCGCACCCGGTGGCGCAGGCCTACGCCGGCCACCAGTTCGGCTACTACAACCCGCGCCTGGGGGACGGGCGGGCGCTGCTCCTCGGCGAGCTCGTCGACACCGCGGGCCGGCTGCACGACCTGCACCTCAAGGGCTCGGGGCGCACGCCGTTCTCCCGCGGCGGCGACGGGCTGGCCGCCGTCGGGCCGATGCTGCGCGAGTACGTCGTCAGCCGGGCGATGCACGCTCTCGGCATCCCGACCACCCGCTCGCTCGCCGTCGTCGCGACCGGACGGCCCGTCCGCCGGGAGACGCTGCTGCCCGGCGCCGTCCTGGCCCGGGTGGCCGCCAGCCACCTGCGGGTGGGCAGCTTCCAGTACGCCCGGGCCACCGGCGACGACGGCCTGCTCCGCCGCCTGGCCGACGTGGCGATCAGCCGGCACCACCCCGCCTGCGCCGACGCCGGCAACCGGTACCTCGCGCTGTTCGAGGCCGTCGTCGCGGCGCAGGCCTCCCTGGTGGCGCGGTGGATGCTCGTGGGGTTCGTGCACGGCGTCATGAACACCGACAACATGACGATCTCCGGCGAGACGATCGACTTCGGGCCGTGCGCGTTCATGGAGGGCTACGACCCGAACGCCTGGTACAGCTCCGTCGACCAGGGCGGGCGCTACCGCTTCGGCAACCAGCCGCTCGCGGCCGAGTGGGACCTCGCCCGGCTGGCCGAGGCGATGCTGCCGCTGTTCGCCGACGACCAGGAGCAGGCCGTCGCGCTCGCCGTCGAGGCGCTGCACCGGTTCCGCCCCGCCTACGACGCCGCCCTCGCGGCCGGCTGGCGGGCCAAGCTCGGCCTGCCCGAGGGGCTCGACGACGCCGTCGCCACCGCGCTGGTCGACGACCTGCTCGACCTGCTGCAGACGCACCGCGTCGACCTGACCGGCTTCGCGCGGCGGCTGTCCGCGGCCGCCCGCGGCGACGCCGAGCCGGCGCGCGGCCTGGTGCTCGACCTCGCCGCGGTCGACGCGTGGCTCGAGCGGTGGCGGGCGGTGGGGCCCGACGCCGACGCGATGGACCGGGTCAACCCCGTCTACGTCCCGCGCAACCACCTCGTCGAGGAGGCGCTGGACGCCGCGACCGCCGGTGACATCGGCCCGGTCGAGCGGCTGGTCGAGGTGGTCGGCCGTCCGTTCGAGGAGCGCCCCGGTCTGGAGCGCTACGCCGAGCCCGGCCCCGGCGGCCCGTACGTCACCTTCTGCGGCACCTGACCGCTCGCGGCGTCGAGGGCGGCGCGCACCCAGGCGAGCGCGGCGTCGTGGTCGGCGAAGGTCCGCTGGGGGTACCCCGGCCCGTGGCCCTCGTCCTGCCCGTCGCGGGTGAGCGAGCGGTAGCGGCGCTCGTTGAACACGTCGGCCCACGCGGCGATCGCCGGGACGTGCGCGGGCAGCTCCTCCGCGGCCCAGCGCTCCAGCGCCGCGCGGCCCTCCGCGGTGGGGGCGCCGAGCCGCCGCCGGTCGAGCACCACGCCGACGCGTCCGCCGGCGGAGCGCAGCGCGCCCGCGACCAGGTCGACGTCGGCCGCCGTCAGCCGCCCGACGAGGGCCAGGTGCAGCACCGCGCCGTCCCAGGTGGCCGACG
This sequence comes from Geodermatophilus sp. SYSU D00700, assembly GCF_054050255.1. Taxonomy (NCBI): domain Bacteria; kingdom Bacillati; phylum Actinomycetota; class Actinomycetes; order Geodermatophilales; family Geodermatophilaceae; genus Geodermatophilus; species Geodermatophilus sp. SYSU D00700. The sequence goes on from NZ_JBJGZA010000035.1 coordinate 42,627, forward strand.
AGGTGTCCGGCTCAGGCACCGGTGAACTCCGCGAAGCGGGCCGGCGCCTGGTCGGTCGTGGCCGGCTCGCCCTCGCCGAGCAGCGCGGCGCGCAGGTCGTCGAGCACCCAGCCCACGGAGAAGGCCGACGCCGACAGCCACGTCTCGCCGCTGACCTCGTGCACCGCGCCGGCCTGCACCGCCCGCAGCCCCGGCCACAGCGGCGACCCGGTGAGGCCGTCGGTGAGGTACGGGCCGCCGGAGAGGAGGAAGAGCGCGTCGCCGTCGTGGTCGGGCAGGGTCTCGGCGGTGAAGGTGACGAACGGGCTGGCCGGGTCGCCCGGCTGCTCCTGCGCGGGCGGGCGGGCCAGGCCCACCCCGGTCAGCACCGAGCCGACGGCGGTGGCGGCGGGCGGGGAGAAGAAGCCGCCGTTGTCGCCGACGACGGAGGTCACCGAGCCCGCCAGCCCGGCCGCGTCGAGGTCGGCGGCGAGGTCGGCCGTGGCCTCCTGCAGTCCCTCCCGGATCTGCGCGGCCTCGTCCTCGCGGCCCAGCGCCTCGGCGACGGTGGACAGCTGCTCGTCCCAGCCGGCGGTGTAGTCGACCACCGTGGTGGGGGCGATGGCGTCGAGCTGCGACTCGACCGAGGCCGTCGTCGGGATGGAGACGCCGATGACCACGTCCGGGGAGGCGGCGGCCACCGCCTCGAGGTCGAGCTCGGACCCGTAGGGCCGGGTGTCGAGGCCGACGTCGTCGAACACCGCCGACGTCGACTCGTACTCGAAGACCTCCAGCACGAGGTCGGGTTCCACGCCGAGGGTGAGTGCGTGCATCGCGGCGAAGTCGTCGAGGGCGAGCACGACCTGGTCGTCGGTCGCCGATCCGCTCGCGGCTCCGGAGGAGGCGGAGGCGTCGGGCTCGGAGCTGCACGCGGCGAGGACCAGGAGGCCGGCGGCGCAGCCGGCGGTGCGGGTACGGAGGGGCACCGGCTAGTCATAGGTGAGGGAAGGCTTGCCTCACAAGTGCCGTCGCCGGTCGGCCGGGGACGTTCTCGATCCGCTACCCGGCCGTCCTCCGGCCACCGGCGGGTCCACGGCGGCTGTTCGCGGCGTCCTCCGGGACCTACGCTCGGGCGGCCGGACACCGGCGGAAGGGGCGCTGACCATGCATCGGATCCCGGACTCGCTGCCGGTGCTCAGCCGGGGCAGGCACCGCAGCCCCGAGCGCGGCGCCTGCTTCCTCGAGTACACCTCGCTGCTGGCCGGCGAGCCGTTCAGCGACGCGCCGCGGTGCGTCGACGGCGAGCTGGCCGCGGTCCTGCGCCACGCCAACGACGTGCTCTCCGCCGCCGACCGGCCGCGCCTGCTGCCCCTGCTGGGCCGCGCCATCGGCCTCGTCTCCGCCGACGCCGGGCGGCTGCGGCGCGACGTCGCCCGGCGGGTCGTGGCCGACGTCGGCGCCCCGCTGTCGCCCGAGGAGCGGCGGTGGGCGGACGCCGGGGCCGTGGACCGGCTGTTCTGGTCGCTCATGCACGAGCCGGCGCCGGTGAGCACGTCGGCGGCGTGGGTCACCCGGTTGCTGGAGCGGCTCGACCTGCTGCACGGCTGCTACGAGGCGGCGCTGGCGGCTCCGGTGGGGGCCGGACCCCGCGGGTGAGCGCGCCGCGCGCCGTCGTCCGCGTGCGCGGTGAGGCCACCGCCGACCACCCGCCCGAGGTCGCGGTCCTCGCGGTGTCGGCGAGCGCGGTGTCCCCGGACAGCCGCCAGACGGCGCTCGACGAGGCGTCGCGGGTGGCCGCGCGGCTGCGCGAGGCGCTCGCGGCCGCCGACGGGGTGCGCCGGGTGGTGCTGTCCCGGGTGGCGGTGCACGAGCGGTTCGCCTGGGACCCCGGCGCCGGTCGGCACCAGCCGGCCGGGTGGGAGGCGACCGTGGCCGGCTCGGTGCACGCCGACGCCGCCGCCGCGGAGGCGCTGGCCGAGGTCGTCGCGGCCGCCGGTGCCGGCATCGGCGGCGTCGGGTGGGAGCTCGACGACCCGGCCGTGGCCCGCCGGGCGGTCCGCCGCGCCGCCGTCGACGCCGCCCGGGAGGCCGCCACCGACCTCGCCGACGCCGTCGGCCGGGGACTCGGCCCGCTGCTCGAGCTGGCCGACGCCGGGCTGTCGTCGGCCGCGGTCCCCGAGGCGATGGCCGTCATGGCGCGGGGCTCCGCGGAGGCCGGGCCGGGCCTGCAGCTCGACCCGCGGGACGTGACGGTGTCGGCCGTCGTCGAGGCCACCTACGCGCTGGACGACTGAGCCGGGCGTGCCATGATCGGTGCGGTCGGCGCCGGCCCCCGTCCGGGGACACCCGCCGGCCCCGACCCGCGACGCGCGCCGCGGGACCCCACGCCGGCCCGGCAGCCCACTGCCGGCACCCCGCGGGGCCCGCGAGGCGCTCGCGCGAGGACGCCATGACCGCTCCCACCACCCGCCCGCCCTCGCCCTGGCCGGGCTCCCGGCACGAGACCGTGCACCGCTGGCAGCTCGACGACGTCGCCTCGCTGGCCGACGTGGCTCCGCGGCTGGCCGCGCTGGCCGCCGAGCTGCGGGCCGCCCACGCCGCCGGCTGGACCCTGGCGCAGCCGCTGCGCGACGGCCACCTGCTCGCCACCCGGCCGTCCCGCCGCGAACGGGCCCGGGGCGCCGCTGCCGTCCCACCCGGGACCGGGGAGGCCCCGCCGCTGACGGGCCGGCGGGTCCGTCTCGTCGACGAGCCGCCGGTGCCCGGGGACGAGGTGCTCGACCTCGCGGCGGTCCCGCGCACGCCGGTGCTGTCCTGGACCGGTGGGGGACCGCACCAGCTCGCCGGTCCCGCCGTCGGGGCGGAGGTGCTCGCGGAGCTGGGACACCAGGTGTCCGCGGACCAGGCCGGACTGCGGCGATGGGCCCTGGTGCCCGCCCGGGTCGGCCCCGGGCTCGACCTCGTGGCCGAGTGTGGCGCCCTGCGGGTGCACGCGGTGGTCGACGGCGCACTGGTCCGCACGGTCGAGGCGCTGACCTTCCGGCACGCGGCCGACCGGGCGGCCACGCTGGCCGACGCCGCCGCGGCCTACGAGCGGCTGGCCCGGGTCGCCGAGGCCATGGCCGCCGCCGGTGGGCGGTTGACCGAGTGCGACGACGGTCTGCTCGTCGTCCGGTACGGCCGCTGAGCCGGCCCGCGGCGCGGACTCGCAGGCGGTTCTCGCGTCGGCCGGCGGTCCCTCTGCCGGCTCCTTCCGCAATCTGCGGTCGCGATCGAGCCGGCAGAGTGCGGAATGAGCCGGCACAGCGCTGTCACAGGCGGGTGGGGTCCACCTCGACGGCGACAGTGACGAGGTCGCCGTCGTCCTTGCCGCGGCGCACGCGCGCCGGGACGGGCAGCAGCCAGCCGGCCTCCCGGCCGCGCCACACGCTGGTCGACCAGGTCCGCCCGTCGACCGTGGCGGTCACCGGGACCCGGCCGAACGCGCCGGCGTGGTCGGGGGCGTGCTCGGGCGGCACTGGGGCGAAGACCCAGCCGGCCGCACCGGGCCAGCGCACAAGCGTCGCGTCGAAGGGCACGGGCGCAGCCTGCCGCAGGGGGACGACACGGCGGTGCACAGCAGTGACGCCGTGATCGCCCGCCACACCGTCGCCTCGCGCGGCCGACGGCGAGCCGACGCCCGTCGCGGACACCGCGAGCGCGCCGGCGGCCACGGCGAGAGGCCAGCGGGAGGTCCCCGGCACGCGGCGCGCCACGTATCTGGTCGCGGGGAGGGGATCGGTCGATCCTGCCCGGCCTTAAGGGAAGCCGCACGGTGGACTTCCCCCGTGGGGGTGCCTCCGCGGCGGGGAGGGGCGGGCCGCCGGCGCGGCTGTGTCACCGTGCTGGCCGTGCCCGCTCCCCGCCGTCGGACCGCCCGGTGACCGCCCCCGTGGAGGTCGCCGCGCTGGCCGTCGCGGGCCTCGCCGGCGCGGCGACCGGTCACCTGGTCGACCGTGCGGCCGCCCGCTTCCCGTGGCCGCGGCCGGCGACCGTCGGCGCGGTCCTCGGCGGGCGCGGGGGAGCGGCCCCCCGGGGCCTGCTGGAGGTGGCGACGGCGGCGCTGTTCGTGCTCGCCGCGCTGCGCTTCGGGCCGACGGCGGAGCTGGCGGCCTGGCTCTGGCTGGCTGCCGCCGGGGTTCTGCTCGGCGTCATCGACCTGCGCGAGCGGCTGCTGCCCAACCGGGTGGTCCTGCCGACGCTGGTCACCGGCGCGGTCCTGCTCACCGGTGCCGCTGCGCTCGAGGGGGAGTGGCCGGCGCTGCTGCGGGCGCTGCTGGCCTCCGCCGCGGTGTTCGGCGTCCTGCTGGCGATGGCGCTCGTCTCGCCGGCCGGCATGGGGATGGGGGACGTCAAGCTGGGTGCCGTCCTCGGGCTGTACCTCGGGTGGCTGGGTTGGCCGCACGTGGTCGTCGGCCTCTTCGCCGGGTTCCTCATCCAGGCGGTGCTGGCCCTCGGGCTGCTGGCGGCCCGTCGCATCGGCCTGCGCGCCGAGTTGCCCTTCGGCCCCGCCCTGCTCGTCGGGGCCGCGCTCGTGGCCGGGGCTCCAGCGCTGCTGTCCTGAGCACCCCCCCGCACCGCTGCACTGAAGGGGCCGCGACCGGTCACGGCGCGTGACACCGGCCCGTCCGGCTGCCCCGTCAGGAGGACCGGCGTCGCCCGATCCGGTGGAAGGTGCTCAAGCCGGCGTTTCTGCGGACCGACACCCCTGGTGTCCGCCGCGACGCCGGGTCGACCGACCCCGGCCGGACGGCACCGTCCCTCCAGGGAGTCCCCGTGCAGAACCCGTTCGCCGCCCTCGCCACCCTGCTCTCCTTCGCCCAGGACCGCGTCCGCCGCGAGGAGAAGGGCGCCACCGCCGTCGAGTACGGCCTGATGGTCGGCCTGATCGCGATCGCCATCATCGCCGCCGTCATGCTCCTCGAGGACCAGCTCTCGGCGCTGTTCACCGAGATCGGCGGCGAGCTGGAGAACGCCGGCGAGTGATCCCGGCTCCACCCACGGCGCAGTGGCCCCGTCCCCCCGGGGCCACTGCGCCGCGCCGTAATACGGCCACCACCAACGCGAACAACAACACCCGACGAGGTGGGGGGACGGTTCGCCGTCGCCTTCG
>NZ_JBJGZA010000036.1:0-46979 GCF_054050255.1 Geodermatophilus sp. SYSU D00700
GGCTCGCTGATCCGAAGACTCAACCCAGGCCCGGGACCTCCGGCCCCCCCCGGACCCGGACCCCCCCCCCCCCCCCCCCCCCCCCCCCCCCCCCCCCCCCCCCCCCGCCCCCCCCCCCACCCCCCCCCCCCCCCCCCCGGCGGAGGGGAGCCGGTCAGCCCCGGCGGGCGGCGTTGGCCTGCACGGCGGTGCTCACCCACTGCGCCAGGCCCGGCGTCACCGCCTCGTAGGTGGCGGTGAACCGCTCGTCCTCGACGTACATCCGGCCCAGCGCCGCGTGCATCTCCGGCGGGCAGTCGTAGAACCAGCGGCAGATCTGCTGCCGGGCCTCCTCGGCCAGGTCCATGGCCTGCTCCGAGTCGGCGGCGACCCCCGCCTGCACCGCCGCGGCCATGCGCCGGTTGAGGTCCTCGCCCTCGGCCTTGATGCGGACCCAGTCCTCCTTCGTGTAGGCCGCGGTGCGCCGCGAGGACTCGCGGTAGGCGTCGGTGTCGCCCCAGCGCTCCTGCACCTCGGCCTCGTAGCGCTCGGGGTCGTGCTCGCCGAACACCTCGAAGCGCTCCTGCGGGGTCAGTGAGATCCCCATCTGCCTCGCCTCCATCTCCTTCTCGACGGCCGCGACCATCGCCCGCGTCCGCTCCAGCCGGTCCCGCAGCAGCCGGTGCTGCCGGCGCAGGTGCGCGGCGGGGTCGGCGGACGGGTCGTCGAGCAGGGTCGCGACCTGATCGAGGGGGAACCCGAGCTCGCGGTAGAGCAGCACCTGGTGCAGCCGGTCCAGGTCCGCCGCCGAGTAGCGGCGGTAGCCGGCGGCGGTGCGTCCCGACGGCGACAGCAGGCCGATGCGGTCGTAGTGGTGCAGCGTGCGCACCGTGACCCCGGCCAGCGCGGCCACCTCTCCGACGTTCACGCGGGTCCCTCCTCCCTGACGGCGACGAGTCCACAGCCTGACGCTGCGTCAGGGTCAAGCGCGATCTCCGGACGGCGGCGCACCGGTGTCTGGGCGAGGATGCCGGGGTGGCCGCTGAGGACGTCTCGCCCGAGGACCCCTTCCCCCGGCAGCGCGTGCCGGTGCTCGGCACCGAGATGGCCTACGTCGACGTGGGCGAGGGCGACCCGATCGTGTTCCTGCACGGCAACCCGACGTCGTCCTACCTGTGGCGCAACGTCATCCCGCACGTGCAGCACCTGGGCCGCTGCATCGCCCCGGACCTGGTCGGCATGGGCGAGTCGGGGAAGCTGCCGCACCCGGAGCGGGGCACCTACTCCTTCGCCACCCACGCCGAGCACCTGGCCGCGTTCCTCGAGGCGGTCGGCGTCGAGCGGCGGGTGACCCTCGTGCTGCACGACTGGGGCTCGGCGCTGGGCTTCGACTGGGCCCGCCGCCACCCCGAGGCCGTCCGCGGCCTGGCCTTCGCCGAGGCCATCGTCACGCCGATGACCTGGGCCGACTGGCCGGCCTCGGGCCGGAAGATCTTCCGCACCATGCGCGGCGACGACGGCGAGACCGTCGTGCTGGACAAGAACGTCTTCGTCGAGCGCATCCTCCCCGCGTCCACCCTGCGCGGGCTGACGCCGGAGGCGCACGAGCGCTACCGGCAGCCCTTCGGCACCCCCGCGGACCGCTGGCCCACGCTGGAGTGGCCGCGGCAGATCCCGCTGGAGAACGTGCCGCCGCGGGTCCGCGACGTCGTCGCGCAGTACGGGGTCTGGCTGCGCGGCAGTGCCGTCCCCAAGCTCTTCCTGAACGCCGAGCCCGGCTGGCTGCTGGTCGGCAGGCCGCGGGCGCTGGTCCGCAAGTGGCCGTCGATCACCGAGGTCACCGTGCCCGGCGCGCACTTCGTGCCCGAGGACTCGCCGCACGCCGTCGGCGAGGCGCTGGCCGAGTGGATCCCGACGCTCCCGTGACGCTGTCGGGTCCGTTCAAGACGGCGCCGTCCCGGCGGGCCAGGGTGGGCGCATGGCGATCACCGACGGCCGTCCCGACGGCTACACCTCCCTGACCCCGTTCCTGGTCTGCTCGCCCGCGGCCGAGGCGATCCGCTTCTACGAGGAGGTCTTCGGCGCCACCACGGTCAGCCGGATGGACGCCCCCGACGGCACGGTCGCCCACGCCGAGCTGCAGTTCCCCTCCGGCCGGCTGCAGCTGTCCGACCCGAACCCGCAGTACGGCCTGGTGGCGCCCACCGGGCAGGCCGAGGACCGGGTCAGCGGCTCGACCTGCCTCTACGTCCCCGACGTCGACGCCGTGTTCGCCGCCGCCGTCGAGCGGGGCGCGACCGTGCGCGAGCAGCCGGCCACCTTCGTCACCGGCGACCGGTTCGCCTCGGTCCACGACCCGTTCGGCCACCGCTGGGCGGTCATGACCCGGGTCGAGGACGTCAGCCCGGAGGAGGGGGAGCGCCGCCTGTCCGAGTGGGCGTCCTCCGGCGGGCTGGAGGGTTAGGCCCGCCCTGCCGGCATCCTCGCCGTCAGCTGGGGCAGTAGTACTCGCGGAGGTCCACGTCGAGCGACGGGTGCGGGCCGCGGGTGCGGGAGACGGTCCCGTCGGGGTCGAACTCCACCCACCCGGCGTCGAGCAACCGCACACCGCCGTCCGGATCGAAGAGCTGGATCGGCTTGCCGACGACCCGGCGGGTGCCGTCCGCCGCGATGAAGGTCGTCCCCGCTCCCTTCTCGACCGGCACCCGGGGGTCCTCGGGGACGAAGGTGCGGACGACGTGGACGGTCTCGGAGCCGTCCGGGTACACCGTCGAGGACCAGCGCTGGGTCAGCGTGGTCCGCGTGACGATGCCGCAGAGGTCGAGGATGAACTCGTCGTCGAAGGTGTCCACGAAGCTGCCGCGCTCGATCACGGGCGGAGCAGCGGAGGCGGCGGTGGCCGGCACCGTGGTGAGACCGAGGGCGGTCGCGATCACGAGGCTGCAGGACGCGGTGCGGTTCATCGTTCCTCCCGGACGGCGGTGGGGACGCGCCGGACGCTAGGGAGGCGCGGCGCCGCGCAGTAGGGAGCCAGCCCGGTCCGGAGGGGAGGGTTTTCCCTGACCACAGGGGGAAGTCGGCGTGCGATGCTGCCGTCGTGCTCGCCCGTGGGCCGTCGAGGCGCCGGCTGGCGGCAGCCGGCGCGGCCTCGTTCACCGCCGTCACCGCGGCGGTCGGGGCGTCGCAGGGGGCGCCCGCCCGGTTCCTGCTGCTCGACACGGGCCTGGGTCTGCTGTTCGTCGCGGCCGGGCTGGTCGCCTGGGAACGACGGCCCGAGGTGCGGACCGGTCCGCTGCTGGTCGCCTCCGCCGTCCTGTGGTCCGTGGGGTCCTACGCCCCGGCGGGCCTGGTGCCGTGGGCGGTGCTCGGGTTCGCCTTCGAGCGCTACTACGACCTGCTGCTCGCGTTCCTGACCCTGACCTTCCCGGACGCCCGCCTGCGGCGGTGGGACCGGATCGTCCTCGCCGCCCTGGCCGCTGGGTACCTGGTCCGGACCGCGTCCAGGCTCCTCGTGGGCTGTCCCTGCACCGGGTCCGAGAACCCGTTCGCGGTGGTCGAGCACCAGGTGCTCTTCGAGCAGGCACAGCTGTGGACGAGCGCGCTCGTCGTGCTCGCCTCGCTCGGGGTCGTCGTGCGGGCTCTGCGGCGCCTCCGCTCCGCCGCCCCGGCGGCACGGCGGATCCTGCGGCCGGTCGTCCTCGCGGGCACGGTGGCCGCGCTCGTGGCCGCCTACGACGCCGCGGAGATCGTGGCCCTGGTGCTCGGCCGGTACCCACTGCTGCCGTTCGAGGAGCCCTGGCGGGAGATCGCCGCGTGGACGATCCTCGGTGCCGTCGCCCTCGTGCCGCTGGGTTTCCTGGCCGGCGCCCTGCGGCTGCGCCTCCGGCGCGGTGCCATCGCCCGGCTGGCCCTCCAACTGGACGGCGGAGCGGATCCGCGCCGGCTGCGCGACGCGCTCCGGGTGGCCCTGGGTGATCCCGCCCTGCGCCTGTACCTGCGGGAGCCGACGGGCACGTGGACGACCTCCTCGGGGCAGCCGACCGACCTCCCCCCCGAGGACCACCGGACCGCCCGCACGGTGCTGGCCGGCCGGCACGGGCCCGTTGCCGCCGTCGTCCACGACCCCGCCCTGCGCGAGGACCCCGGGCTGGTGGCCGCCGCCACCGCCGTCCTCCGCCTGGCCGTCGAGAACGAGCGCCTGACCGAGCTCGACCGTGCCCGGCTGGAGCAGGTCCGGGCGTCACGCGCCCGCCTCCTCGAAGCGGGGGACCGGGAGCGCCGCCGCATCGAGCGGGACCTGCACGACGGGGCGCAGCAGCGGCTCGTCGGCGTGGCGCTGTGCCTCCAGCAGGCCAGGGACGCCGCCCGGGCGGCCGGTGCCGGCACCGAGGTCGTGGGCCGCCTCGACGAGGCCGCCGAGGAGCTGCGGGCCGCGGTGGTCGAGCTCAGGGAGCTGGCGCGCGGCATCCACCCGACCGTCCTCACGGAGGAGGGACTCCGGCCCGCGGTGGCGGGGCTGGCCCGGCGCGCGGCGGTGCCCGTCGACCTCGACGTCCGGTGCGGCCGGCTCGACGCGGGGGTGGAGGCCGCCGCCTACCACGTCGTCGCGGAGGCGCTGACGAACGTGACGAGGCACGCCCGCGCCAGCGGCGCCGCCGTCTCCATCTCCCGGGACGCCGGGCACCTCGTCATCGAGGTCACCGACGACGGAGCCGGCGGGGCCGACCCCGCGCGCGGATCGGGGCTGGAGGGCCTCACCGACCGGTTGGACGCGCTCTCCGGCAGCGTCCGGGTGGTGAGTCCCCGGGGCGGCGGGACGCGGCTGCGGGCGGAGATCCCGTGCGGGTGATCGTGGCCGACGACTCGGCGGTGATCCGGGCCGGTGTCGTCCGCATCCTGGCCGGCGCCGGGATGGACGTCGTCGCCGAGGCCAGGACGGCCGGTGAGCTGCTCCGTGCGGTGGCCGACCTCCGGCCGGAGCTGGCCGTCGTCGACATCCGGATGCCTCCCGGGGGCAGCGCGGGACTGCACGCGGCGGTGCAGGTCAGGGACCGGTACGACGGCGACGTCCGCGTCCTGGTGCTGTCGCAGTACCTGGAGCCGGACTACGCCCTGCGCCTGCTCGGGAACGGGGTCGGCGGTGTCGGCTACCTGCTGAAGGACCGCGTCGCGGAGGGCGGCCAGTTGGTCGAGGCCGCCCAGCGCGTCGGTGCCGGCGGGACGGCCGTCGACCCGGCCGTCGTGGAGGAGCTGGTCCGGACCCGGCGGCGGCAGGACCGTCTCGTCCGCCTGACCGGCCGGGAGCGGAGCGTCCTGCGCCTCGTGGCGGAGGGGCGGTCCAATCGCGCCATCGCCGAGCGCCTGGAGGTCGCGGTCAAGACGGTCGAGGGGGTGATCGCCGCCGTCTTCGCCAAGCTTGAGCTCGAGCCGGGACCGGACGACAACCGCCGGGTCCTCGCGGTCCTCGTCCACCTCGACCACAGCCTGCCGGCCCGGCGAGGGAGCGGGCCCTAGTCGAGGGCGCGGCGGCGGAAGCCGACGAGGCTCAGCACGCCGAACACCGCGAGGAACCCGGCCAGGGCGAGCGCGCACACCGGCAGCGGCAGGTGCGGCACGTCCGGGGTCATCTCTGCGCGCAGCGCCTCGCTGAGGTAGGTGAGCGGGTTGACCGCGCACACCACCTGGAACCAGCGCAGCTGGTCCAGCGCCGGCCACGGGAACTGGGTGGAGCCGGTGAACAGCAGCGGGGTCAGCACGACGGCGAACACGACGTTGATCCGGTTGGGCCGCACGAAGGTGCCCAGCACCATGCCCATCGCGGCGCCGACCAGCGAGCCCAGCACGAGGAAGGCCGCCAGCAGCGGCACGTCGCCCCACGTCACCGGCAGCGAGCCGAGCACCCACCAGCCGATGGGGAACATGACCACCGCCGCCACCAGCGCCCGCGCCGTCGAGAAGACGATCTTCTCGACGGCGACCAGCGCGGTGGGCAGCGGCGCGAGCAGCCGGTCCTCGATCTCCTTGGTGAACGAGAAGTCGATGACCAGCGGGAAGGCGGTGTTCTGCAGCGCGGTGAGGAAGGCCGCGAGCGCGATGACCCCGGGCAGCAGCACCCCGGAGTAGGCGGTGGAGGCGAAGCCGAGCTCGACGAGCACCTTGCCGAAGACGAACAGCAGGAACACCGGCTGCAGCACCACCTGCAGCAGGAACGGCACGAACTCGCGGCCGGTGACGAACAGGTCGCGCCACAGCAGCGCGGTGAAGGCCCGCCCCACGTCCGGCCGGGTCGACCGCGGCGGCGCGAGCACGGCCGCGGCCCGGCCCGTGGCCTCGGTGGTCATCGCAGCTCCCGTCCGGTCAGGCTGAGGAACACGTCCTCCAGGCTCGGCTCGCCGATCCGCACCCCGGTCAGCCGGGCGCCCCGCGCGGTCAGCGCGTCGGACACCGGGCCGACCGTCGAGGCGGCGTCGGCGGAGAGGTAGAGCCGGGCGCGCAGGCCCGCGGCGTCGGCCACCGGCTCCACCCGCTCGGTCTGCGGCAGTGCGCCGAGTGCGGCCAGCACCGCCTCGTCGCTGTCCGCGGGCGCCCGCTCGACGTCGACCTCGAGCGTGGCGCTGCCCGGCAGCGACCGGGTGAGCGCGGCCGGGGTGTCCAGCGCGAGCAGCCGGCCGCGGTCCATGATCCCGACCCGGTCGGCCAGCGCCGCGGCCTCCTCCATGTCGTGCGTGGTGATCACGACCGTGACGCCGGTGTCGCGCATCTCCCGCACCCGCTCCCACACGAACAGCCGGGCCTGCGGGTCCAGGCCGGTGCTCGGCTCGTCGAGGAAGACGACCTGGGGGGCGTGCATCAGTGCCCGTGCGATGAGCAGCCGCTGCGCCATGCCGCCGGAGTAGTCGTCCACCCGGTCGCCGCCGCGGTCGCCGAGGCCCAGCCGCTCGAGCAGCTCGTCGGCCCGGCGGTTGCGCTCGGCGCGCCCGACACCGTGGTAGGCGGCGTGGAAGACCAGGTTCTGCCGGGCGGTCAGCGACCGGTCGAGGTTGGAGCGCTGCGGCACCACCGACAGCCGGCTGCGCGCGGTGACCGGGTCGGCGGCGACGTCGACCCCGGCCACCCGCGCGGTCCCGCCGGTGGGCAGCACGCGGGTGGTCAGGACGCCGATCGTCGTGGTCTTGCCCGCGCCGTTGGGGCCCAGCAGCCCGAAGACCTCACCGCGGTCGACGGTGAACGACACCCCGTCGACGGCGTTCGCCGGCCGGCCCGGGTAGCGCTTGACCAGCTCGGCGACCTCGACCGCGGCGTCCATCGACGGCGATGGTGCCACCTCCTGCCGACGGTGCCGCCGCCGTCACGCCGGGGGCGCGGCCGCCGCGGTGCGGGCGCCGTCGACGGTGGGGGCGGAGCCGTCGCCGGGCAGCGTGTGGTTGCCGAACGTGCGGAGCCGGGGTGCCCAGCGGCGCATCGCCGACCGGTGCGGGTCGGTGCGGGCGAAGGCGCGGACGGCGGCCTCGTCGTCCCACCAGGACACGGTGGTGAAGGTCCGGGCCAGCGGCTGGGCGCGCAGCAGCAGCGAGCGCGCGCCCGGGGAGGCGGCCACCTGGCGACGGATCGCCAGCGCCGAGGCGAAGAACGCCGGGACGTCGGTGAACCGGCGCAGCCGCAGCTCGGTGAGGAGGACGACGCCGGGGCCCTCGACCGCGCAGCCGGCGGTCCAGGGCAGGTCGGGGATGGCGGGCACGGGGGTCCTCCTCGGCGACTAAACAGGTGTAAAGCCACCGTAGACCCGCGACTTAACGCGTGTAAAGTGCGATTCCGTGTCCCGCGACCTCCGCAGCGACCTGCTGACCGCCGCGGCGACCCTGCTGGAGCGCACCGGCTCGGCCGACGCGGTGACGCTGCGCGGGGTCGCCCGGGAGGCCGGGGTCAGCGCGCCCGCCGTCTACGGCCACTTCGCCGACCTCGACGCCCTCCTCGACGCCGTCGTCGAGCGGGGGTTCACCGAGCTGGTGGCCGGGATCGCCGCGGCCACCGACGGCGTCGCCGACCCCGTCGACCGGCTGCTGGCCGGCTGCCGGGCCTACGTGCGCAGCGGGCTGGCCGCTCCGGGCCGCTACCGGGCCATGTTCGGCAGCCGGCAGGTGCCCGCGGGGGACCGCGCCTTCGCCGTCCTGGTCCGCGCCGTCACCGCCTGCGTGGAGGCCGGCCGGTCGGCCAGCACCGACCCGCGCGCCGACGCCGCCCTGGTGTGGACGGCGCTGCACGGGCTGGTGACGCTGTGGGCGGGGAGCCGGGCCCGGCCGTGGGCCGACCCCGAGGAGCAGGTCGGCGCGCTGGTGACGCGGCTGGCGCTGGTCCCGCCCGGGGTCAGCGGCGCGAGCGCTTGACCGCGTACATCGCCGCGTCGGCCCGGCGCAGCAGCGTGTCGGGGGTGTCGCCGCGCCGGGAGAGGGTCACCCCGGTGCTCGAGCGCAGCGGCGGGCCGCCGTCGGCGGGGTCGCCCAGGGCCTGGCCGATCCGGTCGGCGAGCGCGTGTGCCGCCGCGGTGGTGGCGGTGCCGGGGCACAGGACGACGAACTCGTCGCCGCCGATGCGGGCCACGGTGTCCCCCGGGCGCACGACGGCGGTCAGCGTGCGCGCCGTGCGCAGCAGCGCGGCGTCGCCGGCGGCGTGCCCGAGCGTGTCGTTGATGGTCTTGAAGTCGTCGAGATCGCAGTAGAGCAGCGCGACCGGCAGCCCCTCGCGCGCCTGCACCCGCAGCGCCTGCGCGATGCGGTCGAGCAGCAGCGCCCGGTTGGGCAGGCCGGTCAGCGCGTCGTGCAGGGCCGCCTCGCGCAGCCGGGCCTCGAGCTCGCCCTGCGCGGTGACGTCCATCATCGCGACGACGGCGCCGGTCATCCGCCCGGCGGCGTCGACCACCCGGTCGCCGGAGGCGCGCAGCTGCCGCGTCGGCCGGTCGGCCTTGGTGATCGCCACCGCGGCGTCGCGGACCCGGCCCTCGGCGAGCACGCGCCGCACGGGCAGCTCGTCCTGCGCCAGGGGCCGGCCGTCCGCGGCGGTCAGCCCGAAGGCCGCGGCGACGGCGGGGCTCGAGGTGAGGGTGTCGGGCGTCCACGCCGCGTCGAGCCCGTGCCAGGCGCGGGCGACGCGGTTGACCAGGGTGATCCCGCCGTCGGCGTCCGCGGCGACCACGCCCACGGGCAGCGCTTCCAGCAGTGCGCGGGTGAAGGCCTCCGAGCGGCCGGCGTGGGCGGCGGCGGTCTCCGCCTGGTCGCGCGCGGCGGCGTTGGCCACGGCCAGGTCGGCGAGCGCGCGGGCCTGCCGGCGGCGCTGGAAGAGCGCCACCACGACCGAGGCCAGGTCGGCCAGCCGCTCGCCGGCGTCCGGGGCGAAGGCGTGCGGGGCCTCGTCGAAGACGCACAGCGTGCCCACCGTCGCCCCGTCGAGGACGAGGGGGGCGCTGGCGTAGGCGCGCACCCGCGCGCGGCGGCCGTCGACCCACGGGTTGCCGGCGAACGCGGGCACGCTGGCGAGGTCGTCGTACACCGCCGGCCGCGAGGTGCCGGCGGTCGTGGTCGCGCACAGCGACTCCTCGCGCGGCGTGCTCGCCCCGGTGAAGCCGTGGGGCGCGAGCTGGTGCTGCCAGCGGGTGTCGAGCAGGTTGACCGTCGCGCAGGGCACCCCGGTGACGGCCGCGGCGACCCGGACGACGGCGGCCAGGTCGGCGTCCTCGGTGGCGTCCAGGACACCGAGGTCGTGCAGGAGCCGGGCCTGCCGGGCACGCAGCTCGGCGAGTTCCTCGGGCGGGGTGCAGACGCGCATGGCACCGGGGATCGGCCCCGCCGGGGGCCGGCTGCAGCCACCGGGCGGGGGCGTCCCCCGATCAGGTGAGCGCGCGCACGGCCTCCACGGCGGCGAAGACGGCGAAGACGACGAACAGCACCGCGGCGGCCCGGCGGATGAGGGCCACGGGGAGCCGGTCGGCCAGCGTCCTGCCCAGGAAGACCGCCAGGGCCGAGACGGTGAGCAGCGCGGCCCACGCCCCGAGGAACACCGACACCGGGGCGTCGAAGCGGGCGGCCAGCCCGGCGGTCGCCAGCTGGGAGAGGTCACCCCACTCGGCGGCGAAGAGCACGCCGAAGGAGATCGCGGCCGCCCGCAGGAACGACGTCCGCTCCCGGGCCTCCGCGGCCTCCCCGCCGTCCTCGGGCCCCTCCGAGGCGCTGCGCCACAGCAGCACCGCGCCGACGAGGAACAGCACCGCGACGACCCCGGCCACCAACGCCTCGGGCAGCAGCGAGAGCAGGCTCCCGGCGGTGACGGCGATGGCCACCTGCAGGCCGAACGCGGTGCCGACGCCGACGAACACCGGCAGCGGCGGGAACCGGGTGGCCAGCACCAGGCTCGCGAACAGCGTCTTGTCCGGCAGCTCCACCGGCAGGACGAGGAGGAACGCCGTCGCGACGACGGACAGCACGATCACGGGTGGGACTCACTTCCGCTCGGCACGGCCGGGCGGGGGCGCACGCCTCCGACCGGCAGTGCGACGACTGCTCGGTCGAAGGTCTCGCCCACCCGCGCGGGGCGCGGGCCCGCTGACCGGGCGCCACCGCGGTGGCGCCAGCGTGTCGACCAGCGGACGGGGGGCTACTCCCCTTCTCGGCCGCCCACCCTAGCCGAGGGCCCGCGGTAAACCCGGTGCGCGCGGGTGTGGCTCCGGTTACGGTCCGCCCGTGCCCTTCCGTTGACGCCCGTCCCGCTCCCCGCTGCCGGCCGCCGCCCGGCCACTGGCCCGCCTGGCCGTGGCCTGGACCGCGCTGTCCGGTCTCGCCCCGGTCTACCCGCTGTACGCGCTGCTGTTCCTCGACACGGGGCTGTCGCAGGCGCAGGTGTCGGCGCTGTTCGCGCTGTGGTCGGTGACCGCCCTGCTGGCCGAGGTCCCCACCGGCGTGCTCGCCGACCGCTGGTCCCGCCGCGGCGCGCTCGTCCTCGCCGGCGTGCTGGAGGCGGCCGGTTTCGTGCTGTGGACGGTCGCGCCCGGCCTGCCGGGCTTCGCCGCCGGCTTCGTCGTCTGGGGCGTCGGCGGTGCGCTGGCCTCCGGCGCGGCCGAGGCGCTGGTCTACGACGGCCTGGCCGCCGTCGGCGCGGAGGACGCCTACGTCCGCGTGCACGGCGCGACGACGGCGGCCGAGCTGCTGGTGCAGGTGCCGACCGCGCTGCTGGCCGGGGTGCTGGTGCAGGCCGGCGGCTACGCCCTGGTCGGCTGGGTCAGCGTGGTCGTCTGCCTGGCCGCCGCGGTCCTGGCCACCCGGTTCCCCGAGCCGCCGCGCACGGCCGACGACGACGAGCCGGAGGTCCCGCTGCGCAGGGCGGTCGGCACCGCGCTGCGCCGCCCGCGCGTGCGGGTGGTGGTCGTCGCCGTCGCCCTGCTCGGCGGGCTGGACGCGATCGAGGAGTACTTCCCGGTCATGGCCCGAGACCAGGGCGTGACGACGGAGCTGGTGCCGGCCGCCGTCCTCGTCGTCGCGCTGGCCGGGGCGGCGGGTGCGGCGCTGGCCGGCCGGGCGGCGCGGCTGCCCTCGCGGGCGCTGCCGCTCCTGCTGCTGCTGTCGGCGGCGCTCCTCGCGGCCGGTGCGGCGGTGGACCACCCCGCCGCCGTCGCCGCGGTCGCGGTGTCCTACGGGCTGTACCTGGCGGTGCTCGTCGTGGGGGAGACGCGGCTGCAGGAGCAGGTGCCCGCCGCGGTGCGGGCGACGGTCACCTCGGTCGCCGGCCTGGGCATCGAGGCCGCCGCGCTGCTGGTGTTCGCCGCGTGGGCGCTGGGCGGGGCGGTCGCGGTGGCGGTGCTGTTCGTCGCCGTCGTCCCGGTGACCGCCCGCGGTCTCGCTCCCCGGGTGGTGGCCGGCCGTCAGCGCTAGAGGGGCCGGGTGGGCTACGCGGGCACCGCCGGGACGGGCGGCCGCACCGACAGCCGGGGCAGCAGGGCGTGCACCAGCGGCCCGATGGCCAGCGCGTAGAGCACGGTGGCGACGCCGAGGGTGCCGCCGAGCAGCCAGCCCACGGCCACGACCGCCACCTCGATCGACGTGCGCACCAGACGCACCGAGCGCCCGGTGCGGCGGACGAGGCCGGTCATCAGCCCGTCCCGCGGACCCGGGCCGAGGTGCACGCCGATGTAGGCGGCGGTCGCGACGGCGTTGAGCAGGATGCCGGCCGGCACGAGCGCGACCCGGACGGGCAGGGACCCCGGCTCGGGGAGGACGGCGAGCGCCGCGTCCAAGGCCAGGCCGATGACGACGACGTTGCTGACCGTGCCCAGCCCCGGCCGCTCGCGCAGCGGCACCCAGGCCAGCAGCACCAGCGCGCCGACGACGATGGTGACCACGCCGAGGGACCAGCCGAGCTGGCGGGACAGTCCCTGGTGCAGCACGTCCCACGGCATGACCCCCAGGCCCGAGCGCACCAGCAGGGCCATCGACAGGCCGTAGAGCACCAGCCCGGCGTAGAGCTGAGCGAGGCGGCGGGGTCCGGGGAACTGGCGCACGACCCGATCCTGCGACAGGGCCGGCCCGCCGATCACAGGCCAATCCGGGCGAGTGGTCTGCGCCCCGGCCCTGCCTGCGGTCCGGTCCCGGACCCCGGGAAGTGCCTTTAGCGCTACAAAGGCCCCCAGGGAGCCTTTGTAGCGCTAAAGGCACCTATCTCGCGGCGCGGCGGGCGATGCGGGCGGCGAAGACGCCGGCGGCGTGGCCGTTGTCGATGTTGCTGACGACGACGCCGGGCGAGGCCGAGGTGAGGATCGTCAGCAGCGCGCCGAAACCGCCGAACGACCCCGGCTGCCCGGTCGAGGTGGGCACCGCGACGATCGGCACGTCGGTCATCGCCCCGACCGTCCCGGCCAGCGAGGCGTCGAGCCCGGCGACCACGACCAGGCAGTCGACGTCGTCGAGCAGGGTGCGGTCGGTGAGCAGCGGCCGCAGCCGGCCGGCGCCGACGTCGTCGACGCGCACCACCTCGGTGCCGGTGACCCGCGCGACGAACGCCGCCTCGGCGGCCACCGACGCGTCGGCGGTGCCGGCGCACAGCACACCCACCCGTCCGACCGGGTCGGGGACCGGCCCGACCGCGGCCGACATCGCCGCCGCGTCGACCGTGGAGCCGGGGTGCGCGGAGGCCAGCGCGACGAGGGTGTCGGCGCTGGCGCGGACGACCAGCGCGGGCCGGTCGGGGTGCGCGGCGCGGGTCTCCCGGACCAGCGCGAGGACCTGCTCGGTCGAGCGGCCCACGCCCCAGATGACGTCGGGCTCGGCCGGCGCCGGGGGCGCGGCCGGGGGTGCGGCGGGCGCGGGCCCGGGCGTCAGCGGCGGCTCGCCCGGACTGCCCAGGGACAGCGGGGGGTCGGCCAGCAGCGGCGAGAAGCCGCCGACGGGGTCCAGCGGCGAGCTCGCCGCCGGGACCGGCCGCGCCGCCGCGGGCGGCGCCTCGTCGGGCGCGGTGCCGGGAGCGCGGGTCTGGGTGAGCGCGGACAGCGCCACGACGCGGTCGCGTCCGCTGCGCTTGGCGTCGTACAGCACGCCGTCGGCCGCGGCGAACAGCGTGCGGCGGTCGTCACCGCGGGTGGCCGAGGCGATGCCGACACTGATGGTCACCGGCACGCGCAGGCCCAGCGCGGCCCAGTCGTGGGCGGCCACGGCGCGGCGGACCCGCTCCAGCGCGTGCTCGGCCTGCTCGGCGGTGGTGTCGGGCAGCAGCACGACGAACTCGTCGCCGGCCCACCGGCACACCTCGTCGGTGTCGCGGCAGCCGGCCAGCAGCAGGTCGGCCACCGCGCGCAGCACCGCGTCCCCGCCGGGGTGCCCGACGGCGTCGTTGATCGCCTTGAACCGGTCGACGTCGACCACCGCCAGCGCCGGCGTGGTGCCCGCGCTGAGCAGCCCGTCGAGGCGCGCCTCGGCGTAGCGGCGGTTGGGCAGGTGGGTGAGGGGGTCCTCGTAGGCCTGGCGGCGCAGCTGGCCGGCGGCCCGCTCGTTCTCCAGCAGGCTCTTGCGCCGGCCGAACAGCTCCACCCAGCGGGTGCGCCGCTCGTCGACCCGGTCGAGCTCGTCGGCGAGGTAGGCCTGCAGGTAGGGCAGCGCCCGGCCGGCGTCGTCGAGCTCGGCGTGCAGCGTGCACAGCTCGCGCAGCGCCGCCCGCCGCAGCCGCGGCAGGCCGTGCTCGGTGGCCAGCGCCAGCGCCTTGGCCAGCTGCCGGTCGGCGCCCCGGCCGTCGCCCTGCCGCCGCAGCGCGCGGCCCAGCGCCAGCATCGCCGAGGCCAGCAACGCGCGGTCGCCCCGGGCGCTGGCGGTGCGGACGGCGGCGCGCAGCGGGCCGGTGGCCGCGGCGTGCTCGCCCAGGCCGACCAGCGCCCAGCCGTGCACCACCTGAGCGGCGACGACGCCCGCGGCGTCCGGCGGCAGCTGGGCCAGCGCCAGCTCGGCGAGCTCGCGCGCCTCGGCGAAGCGCGGCTGCGCGGACGCGGGGTCGCCGTCGTCGAGGAGGGCCTCGCCCAACTCGGCGCACAGCTCGCCCAGGCAGGTGGCCGCACGCGCGACGAGCACGTCGGGGTCGTCGGGACCGAGGACGCCGGCCCCGGCGGCCGCGGTCGCCGTCTCCAGGGCGCGGCGCTGGTAGTCCAGCGCCAGCGGCATCAGCTCGAGGTCGGCCAGGACGCCGGCGAGCGTGCCCAGCGTGTCGACCAGCAGGGCGCTCGGCGGCAGCCCCGCGTCGAGCAGGCTCGCGGCCTCGACCGCCTCGTCCATCGCGGCGTCGATCCGGCGGGAGAGCAGCTCGATGCGGGCGTGCCGGGCCAGCCCCGCGGCGCGCTGCAGGTCGTCGTCGCTGGCGTCGAAGGCGGCCTTGGCCGAGCGCACCAGGGCGATCGCGAGGGCGGCGTGCGCGGCCGACTCCGACCGCGGGTCGCCGTCCCCGCCGCCCGGCCCGGCCGCCGCGCCCACCCCGCGGTCGAGCACGTCGGCGACGCCGGCGTGCAGGTCGAGCGACTCGGTGACCCCCGGCGCGTCGAGGGGCTCGCCGACCAGCGTGAACCCGGCGACCCGCAGCCGGCGGACCAGCAGCTCGGCGCGGAGGGTGTCGGCCCAGGCGCGGCCCAGGCCGGACGTGTCGCCGTCGGGGGTGTCCGAGGGCGCCGCGTAGGGCGAGGAGGGGTCGGCGACCGAGAGCAGCCGCTCGGCGTCGTCGAGCTGCCAGTTGGCGAGGGCGGCGGTCACCCGGTGGTGCAGGGCTCCCGGTGGCACCAGCGCACTGTGCACGTCGTCCGCGGGGGAGTCGAGCGCTGGGGCACCGGCGCGCCGGGGGCCGTCCACGCGGTCGTCCGTCCCGTCACTGGCGCCCCAGGCGGGCCGCTGCGTCACGCCGACGCCCCGTCGAGGTCGTCGAGGTCGGCGCTGCCGTCGGGGTCGTCGACGAGGCCCGGCGCGCGCACCCGGTTGCGCCCGCCGCGCTTGGCGGAGAACAGGTGCAGGTCGGCGGTGTCGAACAGCGCGCGCCAGCCGGCCGGCGCGGCGCGGTCGTCGGCGGGCGCCGTGGCCACCCCGATGCTCACGGTGATCGGCTCGGACAGCGGCAGGTCGCCCCAGTCGGCGTCGGCGACGGCGGCCCGCAGCCGCTCGGCCGCGGCCAGCGCCTGCGCCGGGGTCGACGACGGCAGCACCACGAGGAACTCGTCCCCGGCCCACCGGTAGACCTCGTCACCGGCCCGGCTGTGGTCGCGGAGCAGCGCCGCGACCCGCCGCAGCACCTCGTCGCCGTGCGTGTGGGAGGTGTCGTCGTTGACCTCCTTGAACCGGTCGACGTCGACGACGGCCAGCGACAGCGGCTCGGCGCCCGGCCGCAGCCCCGCGAGACGGCGCTCGGCGCTGCGCCGGTTGCCCAGCCCGGTGAGCGGGTCCTCCAGGGCGTGCCGGCGCAGGACGGCGGCCTGCCGCTCGGTCTCGCGCAGCCGGCTGCGCCGCACGAACATCTCCGCCCACAGCTCCCGGCTGCGCGCGTGCGCCCGGCCGGTGTCGGCGCGGTAGGCCTCCAGCCAGTACAGCGCCTCGGCGGGGCGGCCCATCGCCGCGGTGGCCTGGCCGAGCTCGAGCAGGCACTGCCGGTAGCGGCGGCGGTCGGCGGAGGCGGCGAACGCGCCGGAGGCGTCGACGAGCAGGTCGGCGGCCTCCTCGCCGCCCCCGCCGCCGGTGTTGGCCTGGGAGAGCCGGGTCAGCAGCCGGGCCAGCGCGAGGTCGGCGAAGCCGCGCAGCCACGTGCTGCCGGTGCGGTGGACCCGCCGGTGCACCGACCGCAGCGGGCCGAGGGCGTCGTCGAGATCGTCGTGGCAGGACAGCGCCCACGCCTGGACGACGTCGAGCAGGTCCTGGTCGCCGGGCTCGGGCTCGACGGCCAGCGCCCGGGCGTCCTGCGCCGCGGCGATCGCGGTGCCGGCCAGCTCGCGGGCCCGCCCGGCCTGCCCCCGGCGGCGCAGCGTCTGCGCCAGCTCGACGTTCTGCTGCGCGCACAGCCGCAGCAGCTGCCAGCGGTCGACGAGGTCGGGCAGCCGGGCCGCGACGGCGTGGCCCTGCTCGGCCTGGGCGACGGCGAGCTCCTCGAGGTCGAGCGCGGTGAGGGTGAGCGAAAGCCACAGGTGGGCCTGGTGCAGCGCGCGCGGCGGCTCACCGGGAGCGGGGTCGGCGGCGGTGACCTGCTCGGTCAGCAGGCTGGCGTCGACGGCCAGCAGCATCGCGGTGTCGAGGTGGTCGGCCGCGGCCTCGACGTGGGCGAGGTAGGCCAGCACCAGGGCCGTCGACGCCGAGGCCGGGCACGCGCCGAGGGCCTCGCGGGCGGCAGCGGTGCCGGCCGCGACGGCGTCCCGGTCGCCGTCGACCAGCCCGCGACGGGCCGCGAGCGCCCCGCGCCAGGCCGCCCAGCCGGGGTCCCCGACGGCGGCCAGCGCGGCCTCGGCGTCGTCGAGCTCGGCGCGGAACGCGTCGGCGTCCTCCCGCGAGCTGGCCGCCAGGAGGCGTCGGAGCGCAGCGTCGAGGTCACCGTCGGTGAGGGCAGCAGGGCTGGGGGGCACGCATCCCTCCTCCTCGACACCGGACGTCCGGCCACGGCTCGACCGGCGGCGAGGCGGTCCTCCCCGGACGGGACCGGGGATCCCCGTCCGACCGCACTACCCTCGTCGGGTGCTGCAGACCCCTCCGACGCGGTTCGCCTATCTCGGGCCCGAGGGTACCTTCGCCGAAGCCGCGCTCAGCAGGGCCGTCGCCCCTGGCGAGGGGGTCCGGCAGCCGGCGGCGAGTGTCCCGGCGGCGCTGGCCGCGGTGCGCGCCGGCGAGGCCGACGCCGCCCTCGTGCCGCTGGAGAACTCGGTCGAGGGCTCGGTCCCCGCGACGATGGACGGCCTGGCCGAGGGCGACCCGCTGGTGGTCGTCCGCGAGGTGTTCCTGACCGTCTCCTTCGTCCTCGCCGTGCGCCCGGGCACCACCCCCGACCGGGTGCGCAGCGTGGTCAGCCACCCGCACGCGCTCGCCCAGACCGCGCGCACGGTGGCCGGCCTGCTGCCCGGCGTCCCGACCCTCCCGGCCTCCTCGACGGCGGCCGCCGCACGCGCCGTGGCCGAGGGCGAGCACGACGCCGCCGTCTGCGCGCCGATCGCGGCCGAGCGCTACGGGCTGGTGCCGCTGGCCGAGGACGTCGCCGACCACCCGGGCGCGGTCACCCGTTTCGTGCTGGTCTCCCGGCCCGGCGCGCTGCCGGCGCCGACGGGCAACGACAAGACCTCGCTGGTGGTCGTCGTCACCGACCGCACCGGCGCCCTGCTCGACGTGCTGCGCGAGTTCGCCGTCCGCGGGATCAGCCTCACCCGCATCGAGTCGCGGCCCACCCGCGACCGGCTGTGGGTCTACTCCTTCTCCCTCGACTGCGAGGGCCACGTCGCCGAGGCCCGGGTGGGCGAGGCGCTGGCCGCGCTGCACCGGGTGTGCGAGGACGTGCGCTTCCTCGGCTCCTACCCGCGGGCCGACGGCCGCACCAACCGCCCGGTCCCCGACGAGTCGGCCGACGCGGCCTTCACCGAGGCCGGGCAGTGGCTGGCCCGTGTGCGAAACGGTGAGGTGTAGGCGAAGGCCCGTGCGATCGGCCCTCCTGCAGGGGCCCGCCGCGAGCGTGCGAGTGGCGGGGGGCAGGAGGGTCCTTCGTCAGGCCGGTTCCAGCTCGCGCTCCGGCTCGGGCGCGCGCCGGCGGGACAGCGCGCTGGGCCACCACGTGCGGTCGCCCAGCAGGTGCACCGCCGAGGGCACCACCAGCGAGCGGACGACGAAGGTGTCGAGCAGGACGCCGAAGCCGACGAGGAAGGACAGCTGGGTCAGGAACAGCAGCGGCAGCACCGCCAGCGCCCCGAAGGTGGCCGCCAGCACCATCCCGGCCGACGTGATGACCCCGCCGGTCACTGCCAGGGCCCGCAGGACGCCGTCGCGGGTGCCGTGCTTCTCGGACTCCTCGCGAGCCCGTGTCATGAGGAAGATGTTGTAGTCGATCCCCAGGGCGACGAGGAACACGAACCCGATGAGCAGGATGCCGGGGTCGCTGCCGGGGAAGCCGAACACGCTGTCGAAGAGCAGCGCGGCCACGCCGACCGTCGCCCCGACGCTGAGCACGACGCTGGCCAGCAGCAGCAGCGGGGCCACCAGCGAGCGCAGCAGCAGGGCCAGCACCACGGTGATGACCACCAGCACGCTGGGCACGATCACCCGCAGGTCGCGGGCCGCGGTCTCGCGGGCGTCGAGGTTGGCCGCGGTGTCCCCGCCGACCAGGGCGGCCGGGTCGGCGTCGTCGAGCGCCGTCCGCAGCTCCTGGACGACGTCGATCGCCTCGGTGCTGTCGGCGGCCACGGCGAGGGTCACGTCGAGGCGGACCTGCCCGTCGACGACGGCCGGGTCGGCACCGGGCTGCGGCGGCCCGTCGGTGCCGGTGAACGGCGCGACCGAGGCCACGCCCTCCACGGCGGCCGCCGTCTCGGCCACCTCCTGCCAGCTGCCCTCCGGGGTGATGACGACGGTGGGGCTGCCGGAGCCGGCGTCGAAGTGGCGGGCCAGCGCCTCCTGCCCGTCGACGCCGTTGGACTCGCCGCGGATGGCGTCGCTGAAGGTGATGCCGTCCGCGTCGTAGGTGGGCGCGAAGACGGCCGCGGCCACCAGCGCCAGCGTGCTCAGGGCCAGGACCCGCCGCGGCCGGCGGCCGACCAGCGCCGCGACCCGCTGCCAGCCACGGCCCTCGCGCGGGCGCTGGCCGACGTGCGGGCGGAAGGGCCAGAAGGCGGCGCGGCCGAGCAGCGCCAGCGCGGCCGGCAGGAAGGTCAGCGCCGCGACGACGGCGAGCGAGACGCTGACCGCCGAGATCGGCCCGAGCCCGCGGTTGGACGCCAGGTCGGAGAACAGCAGGCAGAGGACGCCGAGGACCACGGTCGCGCCCGAGGCCACGATCGGCTCCCACGAGCGGCGCAGGGCCACCCGGATCGCGGTGAACCGGGAGTGCTCGCGCTGCAGTTCCTCGCGGAAGCGGGCGACGAGCAGCAGGCCGTAGTCGGTGGCCGCGCCGACGACCAGGATCGCCGCGATGCCCTGGCTCTGGCCGTTGACGGTGATCAGGTCGGCGTCGGCCAGGAGGTAGGCGACGGCGTTGCCCGCGGTGAGCGCCAGGCCCGCGGTGCCGATGACCAGGAACGGCAGGATCGGGCTGCGGTAGACCACCAGCAGGATGAGCAGGACCACGCCGAACGCCGCGAGCAGCAGCAGCCCGTCGATGCCGGCGAAGCCGTTGGCGAAGTCGGCGAAGATGCCGCCCGGCCCGGTGACGAAGGAGTCGGTGCCGTCGACGGCGATCGCCGCGCGGATGTCCTCGACCACGGTCACGATCTCGTCGCCGAGCTCCGGGCTGAGCGGCAGCACCGCTTGCACCGCCTCGCCGTCCTCCGACGGGATCGGCGGGGAGGCGGGCGCCACCAGGGCGCCGGCCTCGTCGGCGACGGCCGTGGCCTCCTGCACCGCCTCGCCGACCGCGCCGAGCGTGGCCTGGTCGAGCGGCCCGTCGCCCTCCCAGAGCAGGATCGCCGGGATGGCCTCGGTGGGGGAGAAGGCCTGGGCGAGCTCCGCGACCCGGGTGGACTCGGCGCTGTCGGGGAGGAAGGCGGCGGTGTCGTTCTCCTGGAGCCCGGTCAGCTGGCCGCTGAGGGAACCGAGGGGGGCGGCCGCGCCGAGCCAGGCGAGGACGACGAGCAGGGGGAGCAGCCAGCGGACCCGACGGGCCATGGTCATTCCTCTCGACCAGCGATAATCTAGACGTTCGAGACATTACGGGGGTGGGACATGGAGCGCAACGACGGCCAGCGGGTGGAGGTCGCACTCCTCCTTCGGCGTCTCACCGTGGAGGTGGATGCAGTCGGGCAGCGGTTCGCCGACGCGCACGGTCTGGGCCGCACCGACGTGCGGGCCGTGGTGGCCATCCTGGACGCCACCCGCCGCGGGGAGCCGCTCACGGCCGGCGCGCTCGGCGCGGCGGTGGGCCTGAGCTCGGCGTCGGTGACCGCGCTGGTCGACCGGCTCGAGCGGGCCGGGCACGTGCACCGCGTGCGCGACCCCGAGGACCGGCGCCGCGTCGTCCTGCACATGAGCGAGCCGACCATGGCCGCCGGCGCCGCGTTCTTCGGCGGCCTGCAGCGCGACGTGGTGGGGGCGATGGCGGACATGTCCGACGCCGAGGTCGCGGTGGTCCGCCGGTTCCTCACGGCGGTGACCGAGGTGGTGGTGGCCCACCGCTGAGCGCTTCTCCAGGCATAGGAAGCTCTCCGCACGTCTCGGCGCCCGAGACGTGCGGAAAGCCTCCTATGCCTCGGCGTTACAGGTACAGGCCGGTGGACTCCTCGATCCGCTCGGCGGCGACGGCGTGCACGTCGCGCTCGCGGAGGATGACCAGCTCCTCGCCGTGCACCTCGACCTCGTGCTGGTCCTCGGGGGAGAAGAGCACCTGGTCGCCGACCTTCACCTGCCGCACGCTCGAGCCGACCCCGCGCGCCTCGCCCCACACCAGCCGCTTGGCCACCTGCGCGGTCGCCGGGATGAGGATGCCGCCGGTCGAGCGCCGCTCGCCGTCCTCCCTGCGCAGCGACACGAGGATCCGGTCGTGCAGCATCTTGATCGGCAGTCCGCTGCCCTTGGCGACGTCGGATGGCACGCGGTCACCGTACGTGGTGACGTACTGGAACGGCTCCCTCGCAGGGGCCCGCCGCGAGCTCGCGAGCGGTGGGGGGCGAGGAGGTCCTTCACCCCCACCCGAGCTCGTGCAGCCGCTCGTCGCTGATGCCGAAGTGGTGGGCGATCTCGTGGACGACGGTCACCGTCACCTCCTCGACCACCTCCTCGGCGGTCTCGCAGATGTCGCAGATGGCCTCGCGGTAGACCATGATCCGGTCGGGCAGCGTCCCGCCGTACTGCCAGCCGCGCTCGGTGAGCGCGTAGCCCTCGTAGAGGCCCAGCAGGTCGGGCTCGTCCTCGTTGCGGTCCTCGACCAGGACGACGACGTTGTCCAGCAGCGCCATGAGCTCGGCCGGGACCGCGTCGAGGGCATCGGCGACCAGCGACTCGAAGACCTCGCGGGGGAGCGGCCTCACCAGCTGGTCGGCAGCGGGCGGCCCTCCTCGTAGCCGGCCGCGCTCTGCACCCCCACCACGGCCCGCTCGTGCAGCTCGTCGATGGTGCGGGCACCGGCGTAGGTGCACGACGAGCGCACCCCCGCGACGATGCCGTCGACCAGGTCCTCCACGCCGGGCCGGGCCGGGTCGAGGTACATGCGCGAGGAGCTGATCCCCTCCTCGAACAGCCCGGCGCGGGCCCGCTCGAAGCCGCTCTGCGCCGCCGTCCGCGCCTTGACCGCGCGCGCCGACGCCATGCCGAAGGACTCCTTGTACAGCCGGCCGCCGTCGTCGTGGATGTCGCCGGCGCTCTCGTAGGTGCCGGCGAACCACGAACCGACCATCACGTTGGCCGCGCCCGCGGCCAGGGCCAGCGCGACGTCGCGCGGGTGGCGCACCCCGCCGTCGGCCCACACGTGCCGGCCGAGCCGGCGGGCCTCGGCGGCGCACTCCTCGACGGCGGAGAACTGCGGCCGCCCGACGCCGGTCATCATCCGGGTGGTGCACATGGCGCCCGGCCCGACGCCGACCTTGACGACGTCGGCGCCGGCCTGGACGAGGTCGCGGGTGCCCTCGGCGGTGACCACGTTGCCCGCCACGACCGGCGTCGACCCGGCCACCGCGCGCACCGCGCGCACCGCCTCGACCGCCTTCTCCTGGTGGCCGTGCGCGGTGTCGACGACGAGCACGTCGACACCGGCGGCCAGCAGCGCCGACGCCTTGCCGGCGACGTCGCCGTTGATGCCGACGGCGGCCGAGGTGAGCAGCTGCCCGGTCGCGTTGACCGCCGGGGTGTAGAGCGTCGAGCGCAGCGCGCCCTTGCGGGTGATGACGCCGACCAGCCGGTCGCCCTCCACCACCGGCGCGGCGCTGACCCGCTCACCGGAGAGCACGTCGAACACCTTGGGCAGGTCGGTGCCCGCGGGGATGGTCAGCGGGTGCTCGGCCATGACCTGGCCGAGCTGGCTGAACCGGTCCACGCCGCGGCAGGCGCCGTCGGTGACCACGCCCACCGGCACGCCGTCGTCGACCACCACGACGATGCCGTGCGCCCGCTTGGTCATCAGCGACAGCGCCTCGCCGACGGTCGACGTCGGGGCCAGCGTGATCGCGGTGTCGTAGACCGGGTGGCGGGCGTGCACCCAGGAGACGACCTCGGTCACGACGTCGACCGGGATGTCCTGCGGGAGCACCGCCAGGCCGCCGCGGCGGGCGATCGTCTCGGCCATCCGGCGGCCGCTGATCGCCGTCATGTTGGCGACGACGACCGGGATGGTGGTGCCCACCCGGTCCGGCGTGGTCAGGTCGACCTCGAGCCGCGAGCCCACGGTGCTGTGGTTGGGCACCATGAAGACGTCGGCATAGGTGAGGTCGGTGGCCGGGCGGTTGCCGCCGATGAAGCGCATGGACCCCATTGTCCCGCAGCGGCCGCGCGGGCGAGGTCCCTCCGCGTGTCTCCCGGGACCGCGCTGCTCAGCGCCCGGCCCGCGGCGCGGGACGGCGGGCGGACACCAGCGCGACCGCGACCACCACGGCCAGCCCGGTCCCGGCGACCAGCCCGAGCGCCGTCGCCCCGGCGCCGAGGGTGGAGACGAGCGCGCCGAGCAGCGCCCAGCTCGCGGCGACCACGTAGGCGGGCTGCCCGTGCACCCGCCAGGCGACGGCGGCAGCGGTCGCCGCGGCGCCGGCCAGCAACAGCGCGGGGACTACGGTGCCGTCGACCAGCCGCCCGGGCAGGACGGTGGCCGTGTTCACCCAGACCGCGGCGCTGGTCCACCCGGCGTAGAGGCCGACGGTGCCGCCGAGCAGCAGGCGGGTGGTCCGGTCGGCCGGCGTCGCGACGACCGTCCGCAGGCAGACCAGCAGCGCCGCGAGCATCGCCGCGAAGACGGGGACGGTCAGGGCGGGCGCCGCCGCCGCGGCTACCAGCCACAGCACGAAGCCGACCTGCGCCAGCGACAGCGGCACCTGCACGCGGCGCCAGGGGTCCGCCGTCGCGCGCCGCAGCGGGAGGCCGTACACCGCCGCGGCCAGGCAGCCGAGGACGACCGGCCCCCAGATGGCGAAGAACGGTCCGGGCGGCACCAGCACCGGGTCGCTGCCCGAGCCCTGCTCGAAGCCGGCCAGCGGCGGGGCGGCCGCCTGGGCGACGGCGGTGGCCAGCAGCAGCCAGCGTCCCCGGCTGCCGGGCGCGGGTCGGGCCACGGAGACCTCCTCCCGGACGCCTGTACCCGGTGTTCGGCCGCGCGGACCCACCCGGATGCGGGAGGCCGCCCCGCGCCGCCGGGGTGCCCGCCGCGGTGCGCTCCTACGATCGGGGGGTGATCGACCTGCGCCTGGTGCGCGAGCACCCCGACGTCGTCCGTGCCAGCCAGCGCGCCCGCGGCGCCGACGAGTCCCGGGTCGACGCGCTCCTGGCCGCCGACGCCGCCCGCCGCGAGGCGGTCCGGCGCGCCGACGACCTGCGGGCCGAGCAGAAGGCGGCCTCCCAGGCGGTGCGCGGCGCCAGCAAGGAGGAGCGGCCCGCCGTCCTGGAGCGCGCCAAGGCGCTCGCGGCGCAGGTCAAGGAGGCCGAGGAGGCCCAGCGCGCGGCCGACGCCGCGCTGCGCGAGGCGCACCTGGCCATCCCGAACGTGGTCGCCGACGGCGTCCCGCCCGGCGGCGAGGACGACGCGGTGACGCTGCGCACCGTCGGCGAGGTGCCCCGCTACGACTTCGAGGTCCGCGACCACCTGCAGGTCGGCGAGGCCCTCGGCGCCATCGACGTGGAGCGCGGTGCGAAGGTCTCCGGGGCCCGCTTCTACTTCCTCACCGGCCCGGGGGCGCTGCTGGAGTTCGCGCTCGCCCAGCTGGCGATCACCCGCGCGGTGGCCGCCGGCTTCACCCCCGTCGTCGCCCCGGCGCTGGTCAAGCCGCACGCCATGGAGGGCACCGGCTTCCTCGGCGAGCACGACGAGGAGGTCTACCGGATCGAGCGCGACGACCTCTACCTCGTGGGCACCTCCGAGGTCGCGCTGGCCGGCATGCACGCCGACGAGGTGCTCGACCTCTCCTCCGGCCCCCGCCGCTACGCCGGCTGGTCGTCCTGCTTCCGCCGCGAGGCCGGCTCCTACGGCAAGGACACCCGCGGGATCATCCGCGTGCACTGGTTCGACAAGGTCGAGATGTTCAGCTTCTGCCGCCCCGAGGACAGCGCCGCCGAGCACCTGCGGCTGCTGGCCTGGGAGGAGGAGTTCCTCCAGGCGCTCGAACTGCCCTACCGCGTCGTCGACATCGCCGCCGGCGACCTCGGCACCAGCGCCGCCCGCAAGTACGACATCGAGGCGTGGTTCCCCAGCCAGGGCACCTACCGGGAGCTGACCAGCACGTCGGACTGCACCACCTTCCAGGCCCGCCGGCTGGCCATCCGCCACCGCGACGCCGACGGGAGGCCGCAGCCGGCCGCCACGCTCAACGGCACGCTGTGCGCGATCGCCCGCACCATCGCCTGCCTGCTCGAGGTGCACCAGCGCGCCGACGGGTCGGTGCACGTCCCGGTGGCGCTGCGGCCCTGGCTCGGCGGGCACGAGGTGCTCACACCCGGCATGACGCTGGCCGCACCGGTGCCGCCGGCGGCCGCATGAGCGGGCCCGCGCCCCGCGCCGTCCTCTCCGGGCACGTCCCCTCCCCGGACGCCGACCGGGTCGTCGAGCCCGGCGACCTCGGGAGCTGGCGCCCGCGGCTGGTGGCCACCGACCTCGACGGCACCCTGCTCACCTCCGCCGGCGTGGTCAGCCCGCGCACCCGCGCCGCGCTGGACGCCTGCTGGGCCGCCGGCATCCCGGTCGTCGGCGTCACCGGGCGCGGGCCGCGGCTGCTCGACAGCGTCCGCACGGCGCTCGACGGTCGGGGCATCGCGGTGCTCGCGCAGGGCGGCTACGTCGTCGACCTCGAGCGCGACGAGGTGCTGCGCACCGTCGGGCTGCCGCGCTCGCAGGCCGAGGCCGTCATCGCGCGCATCGAGGCGGTCGCCGGCGACCTGATCCTGGCCGTGGAGGACGCCGCCGAGCAGGCCGAGGCGCTCGCGCCGCTGCGGGTGCAGCACGGCTTCGACTGGCCCTATCCCGAGCCGGCGCACCTGCTGCCGCGGCACGCGGTGATCCCCGAGGGCGCGGTGCTCAAGGTGTTCCTGCGCTCGTCCTCCCTCGGCCAGGACGAGCTGCTGGCCCGCGCCCGGCGGGTGGTCGACCCGGCCGAGGCCGAGGTCACCCACGCCGGGCTGGGCTTCATCGAGGTGCTGCCACCGGGTGTCACCAAGGCCACCGGGCTGGCCGTCGCGCTCGACCACCACGGCGTCGGGCTCGCCGACGTGCTCGTCTTCGGCGACATGCCCAACGACCTGCCGATGATCACCGCGGTCACCGAGGCCGGCGGCCGCGCGGTCGCGGTGGCCAACGCCCACCCCGCCGTCCGGGCGGCGGCCGGCGCGCTCACCGGCGGGCACGACGCCGACGGCGTCGCCTCCTACCTCGAGGCGGTGCTCGCCGGTGTCTGACTGGCGCCCCCGGCTGATCGCCAGCGACATGGACGGCACGCTGCTGCGCTCCGACGACACCGTCAGCGACGCCACGGTCGCCGAGCTGCGCCGCTGGCAGGACGACGGCGTCCCCGTCGTCCTCGCCACCGGCCGGCCGCCCCGCTGGATGCACCGAATCCGGCAGGTCGTCACGACCGGCACCGCCGTCTGCTGCAACGGAGCGGTGCTGCTCGACCTCGGGCGCTTCGAGATCCTCGAGGAGGAGGCGCTGCCCCCGGCGGTGCTGGCCGAGATCACCGCCGGGCTGCGTGCCGAGCAGCCGGACACCTGGTTCGCCGTCGAGTACGGCCTGGAGTTCCGTCACGAGCCGGTGTACCGGCCGCGGTGGGACGTCGACGCGCCCGGCGTCGCCGAGGCCCCGCTGGAGGAGATGGTCGCGGCGCCCGCGGCGAAGCTGCTGGCCCGGCACGAGGACATGGACCGCGACTCCTTCGTCGCGCTGGTGGAGCGCGTGGTGGGTGACCGGGCGACGGTCACCAACTCCTCCTCCGACGCCCTCGCCGAGATCTCCGCGCACGGGGTCACCAAGGCCAGCGGGCTGGCCCGGGTCGCCGCCCGGCACGGCGTCGGTCCCGAGGACGTCGTCGTCTTCGGGGACATGCCCAACGACATCGCCGCCTTCGACTGGGTGCGGGAGGCCGGCGGGCGGGCCGTGGCCATGGCCCACGCCCACCCGGACCTGCTCGCCGCCGCCACCGACGTCACCGTCGGCAACGACGACGACGGCGTCGCGACCTTCCTCTCAGCTCTGTAGCCCCGGCTTGAGATCGGCCCTTCCCTGCCGATGTGTCGGAGCGACCGGCACCCCGCCACGGAAGGCGATCGATGAGCCAGACCCCTGCCCGCGTCCCGACGACGCCCGCCGAGCCCACCTCCTCCGGGTGGAGCCTGCACACGAGGCTGCTCGGCGCGATCCTCGTCGTCGCGCTGACCACCCTGGGTGTCGGGCTGTTCGGCATCCAGCGCATGTCGGTCCTCGCGGACAAGGCCGACCAGGTCCACGACGAGGGCGCCGTGCCGCTCGACGGCCTGCGCCGGCTGCAGGTCGACTGGTGGGAGCTGTCGGCGCACACCGCCCGGGCCAACATCCCGACGCTGCCGGCGGCGACCGTCCAGGAGGCGCGGGAGTCCGCGGCCGCCGCGGGCGAGGCGATGGTCACCGACGCCGAGGCCGTGGCCGGGATGCCGCTGTCCGGGGAGGCCCGCGCCGGGTTCGAGGAGTACCGGACCGCGTCGGAGACCTACCTGACCGCGCTGGCGCAGCTGCAGGCCCTGCCGCCGACCTCGCCGAGCGCGCTGCCGCTGCTGCAGACCATGTCGCAGAACGAGGACGTGATCGAGGAGTCGCTGACCGCGGCCACGGCGGCGGCCGCCGCGTCCGCCGGGGAGACGGTCACCGAGGCCGAGGACGCCTACGCCGCCGCCCGCACCCTCACGCTCGTCGTCGTCGGGCTCGGCCTGGTCGTCTCCGTCGTGCTCGCGCTGCTGGTGGCGCGCAGCGTGACCCGGCCGGTGCAGCGGATCCGCGAGGTGCTCGCCGAGGTCGCCGGCGGTGACCTGACGGTGCGCGCCGGGGCCACCGGCGGCGGCGAGCTGGGCGAGGTGGCCCGCTCGCTGGACGAGACCCTCGACGCCCTCGGCGGCGTGCTCACGCTGGTCCGCGGGTCCGCCGACCGGCTGCAGGGCGCCTCCACCCAGCTCGACGCCGCGGCCGGCGGCATCGCCGAGGTCTCCCGCGCCGCGTCCGACCAGACCGGCGTCGTCGTCGCCTCGGCCGGCGAGGTCGCCGCCAGCGTCGACACCGTGGCCACCGGCTCGTCGCAGATGGAGAGCGCGATCCGCGAGATCGCGCACAACGCCGCCGAGGCCGCCCGCGTGGCCGGTCAGGCGGTGGGCGTCGCGGAGACCACGACCCGGACCGTCGGCAAGCTCGGCGACTCCTCGCAGGAGATCGCCACCGTGGTCAAGCTCATCAACGGCATCGCCGAGCAGACCAACCTGCTGGCCCTCAACGCCACCATCGAGGCGGCGCGGGCCGGGGAGGCGGGCAAGGGCTTCGCCGTCGTGGCCAGCGAGGTCAAGGAGCTCGCGCAGGAGACCGCGCGCGCCACCGAGGACATCTCCCGCCGGGTCGAGGCCATCCAGGCCGACACCGCGGGCGCCGTCGAGGCGATCAGCCGGATCAGCTCCGTGATCGGCGAGATCAACGACTTCCAGGCGACCATCGCGGCGGCGGTCGAGGAGCAGACGGCGACCACCAACGAGATGAACCGCAACGTGGCCGAGGCCGCCGGCGGCACCCGCCAGATCGCCGCGGCGATCACCGGCCTGGCCGACGGCACCCAGCAGACCAGCGCCCGCGTCGACGACGCCCGCCGGGCCGCGGCGGAGCTCGCCCGGATGAGCGGGGAGCTGCAGGACGCCGTCCGCCGCTTCTCCGTGTAGGCGGTCCCCGCCGGGATCAGGTGACCTGATCATCGGGCGTCCTCCCTCACCGCCCACCGTGAGGGAGGACGCCCGGCGGTGAGGGAGGACGTCGTCCGCGCGTCGTGGCGCGGCCGCTCAGGCGACGGCGTCCTCGGGGTCGGGTCCCGGCTCGGGGCGCCGGTGCACCCGGAACGACCGTGGGCCGGCCAGCGGCTGGGCGAGCAGCCGGGCCACCCGCGCGAGCACCGGGCTGGAGGGACCGAGGTCCTCCTGCGTGACGCGGACGACGCGGACGTCGTGCTCGCGGATCCGGTCCTCACGCCGCTTCTCGTCCCACAGCACCGCCTCCGGCGTGCGGCCGTCGCGCGGCGCGGCGTACTTCACGCGGCCGTCGAACTCGATGGCCAGCGCCGCCTCCTCGTACCAGGCGTCGACCCGGCCGAGGAGGCCGCGGGGGCCGTGCAGCTCCACCTGCAACTCGGGCCGCGGGAGTCCCGCCTGCAGCAGCGCCAGCCGCCCCCGCGTCTCCAGGGGCGACTCGGCGCGGCCGTCAGCGAGGCCGACCGCACGGGCGGCGGCCCCGATGCCCACCCAGTGCGTCTGTCGCAGGACGGCGGCCTCTATGGCGTCCCGTGCCACCTGCCGTCCCTGCATCGCCGCGTCCATGGCGACCACGGCGTCGACGAGGGGCCAGTCGCGCGCACAGTCGACGAGCGTGCGCGCCGCGGTGGTCGCCCGGACCGCCCCGGCGTCCACGACGTCCTCCGGTGGCAGGGCGGCCGCCGCGATCCGGTAGCCCCGCCCGCACCGCCACTCGTCGGGCTGCGTGAGGCGCACGTCGTCGTCGACCCCGCGCGGTAGGACGAGGCGGTGGAAACGGGCCGCCGACGTGTGGCTCAGCACCGGACCGGGCCCCAGGACGGCGAGCGCGGCGGCGCACAGCAGCAGGTGGCGCGCGCGGGGGTCCTCGGCCGTCGCCAGCCACCGCGCCGTCGACACGTACACGCCGCGGCGCAGGCGGTGCCAGGCCCGGGTGCGCACGGCGCCGCGGACGTCGTCGGGGAGGTAGCCGGCACGCCGGGCGTCGTGGACGGTGAAGACGCCGCCGCGTCGTCGCGCCGCGGCCTCGAGAGCGGGGGACACGCGGTCAGTCTCGGGACGGGCACCGCCCGGGGGAACGGCCCGGCCGGAACTGTGGACGACGAGGTCCTCCCTCACCGCAGCGCGTCCTCCCGCACCGTCTGCCGTGAGGGAGGACGCCCGAGGATCAGGTCACCTGATCCCGGCGGAGCCCCGCGCTACAGGTACTGGCCGCCGCCGGGGCGGGGTTCGCCGGTGGTGGGACCCCCGGGCAGGGCGCGCCGGCGGATCTCCTCGAGCTGCGCCCGGGCGGCCATCTGCTGGGCGACCAGCGCCGTCTGGATGCCCTGGAACACGCCCTCGAGCCAGCCGACGAGCTGGGCCTGGGCGATCCGCAGCTCGGCGTCCGACGGCGTCTCGCCCTCGCTGAACGGCGAGGTGATGCGCCGCAGCTCCTCACTGAGCTCGGGCGCGAGGCCCTGCTCGAGCTCGCGGATCGACGAGGCGTGGATGTCGCGCAGCCGGGCGCGGCTGGCCTCGTCGAGGGGCGCCGCCCGCACCTCCTCGAGCAGCTGTTTGATCATCGTGCCGATCCGCATGACCTTGGCCGGCTGCTCGATCATCTCGCCGACGCCGGGCGGGCCGTCGCCGTCGGCCGGGCCGGGGGCCGGCACGGGCATCGCGCCGACCGGGCGCCCGTCCGGGCCCACGACGAGGACCTGCTGCGGGCGCTCACTGCCGTTGCCGGGTGCCGTCATGTCTCCATCCTGCCCCTCGCGGTCGCGGGGGGAACGCCGGGCACGGGGCGCCCGGTGCGGCGGCACGGCGGCCCGGGGCGGCCAACTAGGGTCGCCCGCATGCACCCGGGGGAGCCACGGCTGGACGTCGCGCGCGTCCGCGGGCAGTTCCCGGGCCTCTCCGACGGCTTCGTGCACACCGACGCGCCGGGCGGCACCCTGCTGCCCGAGAGCGTCGTGCACGCGGTCTCCTCCGCGATGCGGGTGCCGGTGGCCAACCGCGGCGGGGTGTTCCCGTCGTCCTCGCGGACCGAGGGCCTGGTGGCCAGCGCCCGGGCCGCGGTGGCCGACCTGGTCGGCGGTGTCTCCACCGGCGTCGTACTCGGGTCCAGCATGACCGCGCTCACCTACGCCGTCGCCCGCGCGCTGGCCCGCACCTGGCGCCGCGGCGACGAGGTCGTCGTCAGCCGCCTCGACCACGACGCCAACATCCGGCCCTGGATCACCGCGGCCGCCCAGGTCGGCGCCGTCGTCCGGTGGGCGGAGGTGGACATCGAGACCGGCGAGCTGCCGGCCTGGCAGTACGACGACCTCATCACCCCGCGCACCCGGCTGGTGGCGGTCACCGCCGCCAGCAACGCCATCGGCACGCGGCCCGACGTCGCCTCGATCGCCGCCCGCGCGCACGCCGTGGGGGCGCTGGTCTACGTCGACGCCGTGCAGGCCGCGCCGCACGTCTTCCTCGACCGGGCCGCCCTGGGCGCGGACTTCCTCGCCGTCTCGGCCTACACCTGGTGCGGACCGCACGTCGGCGCCGTGGTGGCCGACCCCGCGCTGCTGGGCGAGCTCGACCCCGACCGGCTGCTGCCCACGCCCGACCGGGTGCCCGACCGCTTCGAGGCCGGCACCCCGCCGTTCGAGCTCTACGCCGGGGTGACCGCCGCCGTCGACCACCTGGCCGGCCTGTGCGAGAGCACCGCCGGCAGCCGCCGCGACCGGCTGCGCGACTCCATGACCGCCGTCACCGCGTACGAGGGCGGCCTGTTCGAGTGGCTCGACCAGGCCCTGCGCGCCATGCGGCACGTGCAGGTGGTCGGCTTCCCGGAGCACACGACGCCGACGCTGTCGTTCACCGTGCCCGGCATGCGCCCGCGCCAGGTGGCCGCCGAGCTGTCCCGCCGGGGCATCTGCGCCTGGGACGGCGACTTCTACGCCCGCGAGCTGTTCGACGCGCTGGGCGTCAACGAGGCCGGCGGCGCGGTCCGCCTCGGCCTGGCGCACTACAACACCGCCGAGGAGGTCGGCTACGTGATCGACTCCGTGGCCGCGCTGCGGGGCGCGCTGTAGTCAGTCGCGCTGTAGTCAGGTGCCGGGGAGCAGCAGCACCTTCCCGATGTGCTCGCTGGCCTCGACGACGCGGTGCGCCTCGGCCGCGCGCGACATCGGCAGCCGGCGGTCGACGATGGGGCGCACCACGCCGCGCTCGACGTCGGGCCAGACCTCGGCGCGCACCGCCGCGACGATCGCGTCCTTCCCGCCGGGCCCGGTCAGCGGCCGCGAGCGCAGCGCCGTCGCCGCCACCGACGCCCGCTTGGCCAGCAGCTTCCCCAGGTCGAGCTCCGCCTTGGCGCCGCCCTGCAGGCCGATGACCACCAGCCGCCCACCGACGGCGAGCGCGTCGACGTTGCGGGCCAGGTACTTCGCGCCCATGTTGTCGAGGACGACGTCGACCCCGGCGCCGTCGGTCTCCTCGCGCACCCGCTCGACGAAGTCCTCGTCCCGGTAGCCGATGGTCACCTCGGCGCCGAGCTCGCGGCAGAACTCGAGCTTGGCCGCGCTCCCGGCGGTGGTGAACACCCGCGCACCGGCCCGGACGGCGAGCTGGATGGCCATCGTCCCGATGCCGCTGGACCCACCGTGCACGAGGAAGGTGTCCCCGCGGCGCAGGCCGGCGAGCTGGAAGACGTTGGACCACACCGTGCAGGTCACCTCGGGCAGCGCCGCGGCGGTGGCCAGCTCGACCCCGGCGGGGCGGGGCAGGAGCTGCCCGGCCGGTACGGCGACCCGCTCGGCGTAGCCGCCGCCGGCCAGCAGCGCGCACACCTCGTCGCCCACCGACCAGCCGACGACGCCCTCGCCGACCTCGCTGACGATCCCGCTGCACTCCAGGCCCAGGACGTCGCTGGCACCCTTGGGAGGCGGGTAGAACCCGGCCCGCTGCAGCAGGTCGGCGCGGTTGACGGCGGTGGCCGCGACGTCGACGACGACTTCGCCGGGGCCGGCCACGGGATCGGGGACCTCACCCCAGCCGAGCACCTCGGGGCCGCCGGGTCCGCTGGTCGTCACCGCACGCATGCCCCCGACCCTAGGAGGGCCGGACGCCCGCTCGGGTGCTCGGTGCGAGAGCCGGGGACGCCACCGCGCCGGAGACGGTGACGCACCTGCCGCCACCCTCCGCGGCGACCAGGTCGGCCAGCACCTCGCCCACCGCGCGCCGGGAGACGTGCATCCCCGCGGTCTCCCCGGTCGGCGAGGTCGTGGCCGGCTCGTCGCCGTCGGTGAGGTACACCGGCTGGACGATCGTCCAGTCCAGGCCGCTGTCCCGGACCAGCCGCTCCTGCCGCTCGTGGTCGTCGATCTGAGGGCGCAGCAGCAGCGCGAACACCAGCCGGGCCGACAGCGGCAGCCGGTCCCGCGTCTCCCCGACGCCGTAGGACGACTGCACGACCAGCCGCGACACGCCCTGCTCGCGCATGGCCGCGACCACCGCGGCCGTGCCGCGCGACCGCACGTCCGGTGGCGTGCCCCGGCTGCCTCGCAGCCGCACCCGCAGCGGGTGCTCGCTGATACCGAGGGTCACCACCACCGCGTCCTGCCCGCGGACCGCCCGCGCGACGTCGGCCGGCACCGTGGCGTCGCCGTCCACGGCCCGGACGCCCGGACGCCCCGCACGGGCGGCCGACGCCCGCCGGGCAAAGGCCGTCACCTCGTGTCCCCGGGCGGTCAGCGCCTC
The DNA here is from genome assembly GCF_054050255.1 of Geodermatophilus sp. SYSU D00700. NCBI lineage: Bacteria > Bacillati > Actinomycetota > Actinomycetes > Geodermatophilales > Geodermatophilaceae > Geodermatophilus > Geodermatophilus sp. SYSU D00700. The sequence goes on from NZ_JBJGZA010000036.1 coordinate 33,531, forward strand.
GACCGCCGCCCGTCCGGACCCACCCGTCGCTCCCACCACCAGCACGCGCACGTCTCCTCACCCCTCCGGTCCCGCCGACCCTCGTGGCCGGTCGCCGTCGAGACTGGCGGGCCGGCCGGTTCGGGCCCATGACCGCGCGTCCGCCGTCCGTGCCCGTTCGTCCGGCGGACCTGGACGCCCGGTGCGGCGGTCAGCAGGCTGGAGCCGTGCACGCGAGCGAGGAGACCCACGCGGACCCCGGCCGGCCGTGGACGCCGGTCGACCCGCTCGGCGGGGTGCTCGCCGACCTGCGGATCCGCGGCACCTTCTACTGCCGGGCGGAGGCGACCGCGCCCTGGGGCCTCGAGATGCCGGCGCTCGCCGGGTGCATGAGCTTCCACGTCGTCACCCGGGGCAGCTGCGTCCTGGAGGTCGACGGCGACCGGCGCGAGCTCCGCGTCGGCGACCTGGCCCTGGTCCCGCACGGCCGCGGTCACCTGCTGCGCAGCGCCTCGGAGGCGCCGGTCTCCGGCCGTGCCGACCTGCTGCCCCAGCAGTACCTGGGGGACCACTACTCCGTCCTGCGGCTCGACGGCGGCGGTGCCGCGACGGGGATGGTCTGCGGGGTGGTCGAACCCGACCGGCCCGGGGCGGCCCACCTGCTCGGCCTCCTGCCGCCGGTGCTGGTCGTCGACGGGGGTGACGGGGCCCGCGGCGGCTGGCTGCCGATGCTGCTGCGGGTCCTCGCCGACGAGGCGGCCGAGGACCGGCCCGGCGCCGAGGCCGTGGTCACCCGGCTCGCCGACGTCGTCGTCCTCCAGGCCGTCCGCGCGTGGCTGGACACCGCGGCGACGGGTCCGGGTTGGCTGCGGGCCCTGCGCGACCCGCAGGTGGGTCGGGCGGTCGCGCTCCTGCACCGCGAGCCCGGCACGGCGTGGACCCTGACCCGGCTGGCGCGGGAGGCCCGGATGTCGCGGTCGTCGTTCGCCGCCCGCTTCACCGACCTGGCCGGGGAACCGGTGATGCACTACCTGGCCCGCTGGCGCATGCACCTGGCCACGGTCGCCCTCGGGCAGGGCGCGCGGGTCGGTGAGCTGGCCGGGCGGCTGGGCTACGAGTCGGAGGCCGCCTTCTCCCGTGCCTACAAGCGCGTCGTCGGCGTGCCGCCGACCGCGGCGGGCGAGCCGGTGCCGTCGGGGTCCGCGGGCTGACCGGCGACCTGCGAGACCCGTCCAAGCAGCTCACAAGCCCGTCGCAGGAGCCCGGCGGCACCGTCACGGTCATGACGACGACGACGTCCCCCGTCCGCATACCCGCGCCGCGCACGCCGGACCACGACACGCTGCCGACCGCGCCGGCCCGCACCCGGGTGGCCTTCCTCGACGCCCCGGCGCTGGCGGCCCGGGCGCTGCGTTCGGGGACCCGGCTGGCCGCGGACGCGGTCACCGGCATCGCCTTCGACGACCCCTGCTGCGCCGGCCGGCAGCGCGAGCTGGTGCGCTGGACCGCGGGCGTGGTGGCCGAGGTCCGCGCGCACGGGGCGCTCGCCGGACGCGACGGGGACGTCGCCCTCGACGCCGTCCTCGCACGGACCGACCGGGCGCTGGCGCTGTTCGCCCGCGAGCTGGGCGCCGGCGCGCCGCTGCTCGCGCCGGCCCTGGCCGACCTCGCCGACCTGGTCGCGGCCCGGCTGGACGCGTGGACGCGGCCGGCGGCACCCGCCGGCCGGCGGACCGTCCGCCAGGCCCTGTTCGCGCTGCCGTGGCTGCTCGACGCCTGCCACCCGGCCGAGCTGCCGGACGTGCTGCGGAACGCGTCCCGCGGTGAGCTGCTGGTCCTGCGGCTCGGCGCCCGGCGCTACGCCGGGACGCGCGACGCCGTCCTCGGCCCCGCCGGGTGAGCGGCGGTGCGAGGACGGCGTCAGCGCGGGACGGGATCCGCCGTCAGGCCCGGGCCTTGAGGTCCTTGCGCAGGATCTTGCCGGCGGCGGACTTGGGCACCTGCTCGATGAACTCCACCGCGCGGACCTTCTTGTGCGGCGCCACCCGGGAGGCCACGAACTCCATGACCTCGTCCTCGGTGATCTCCGAGCCCGGGGCCCGCACGACGAACGCCTTGGGCAGCTCCTCGCCGCTCTCCTCGTCCTTGACCCCGATGACGGCGGCGTCGGCGATCTGCGGGTTGCCGACCAGCACGGCCTCGAGCTCGGCCGGGGCCACCTGGTAGCCCTTGTACTTGATCAGCTCCTTGACCCGGTCGACGACGGTGTAGCAGCCGTTCTCGTCGACGACCGCCACGTCCCCGGTGTGCAGCCAGCCCTCAGCGTCGAGGGTCTCGGCGGTGGCCTCCGCGTTGTTGAGGTAGCCCTTCATCACCTGGGGGCCGCGCACCCACAGCTCGCCGCGCTCGCCGGGGGCGGCGTCCTCGCCCGTGGAGGAGTCGACCAGCCGGCACTCGGTGTTGGGGATCGCCAGGCCCACCGAGCCCTTGGGCACCTCGCCGGAGAAGCCCTCCGGCTCGCCGCCGCGGTCGGGCGTGGTGTGCGAGACCGGCGACAGCTCGGTCATGCCGTAGCCCTGGCCCACCGTGACGCCGGTGTCGGCGCCCCGGCGCAGCCGCGCCTCCGCCGCCTGAGCCAGCGCCTCGTCCAGCGGCGCCGCGCCCGAGAGGATCGAGGTCAGCGAGGACAGGTCGAACTGGTCGACCATCGGGTGCTTGGCCAGCGCCAGCAGGATCGGCGGGGCCACGAAGGCGCGGGTGATCCTCTGGTCCTGGATGGTGCGCAGGAACTGCTCGAGGTCGAACCGCGGCAGCGTGACGACGGCGCCGCCCCAGGCCAGCCCCTGGTTCATCAGCACGGTCAGGCCGTAGATGTGGAAGAACGGCAGGACGGCGATGATCCGCTCGTCCGCGCCCAGCTGGATGAGCGGGCGGCACTGGGCGACGTTGGCCACCAGGTTGCGGTGGGTGAGCATGACGCCCTTGGGCAGGCCGGTGGTGCCGCTGGAGTAGGGGAGCGTCACCAGGTCGTTCGCCGGGTCGATGTCGACCTGCACCGACGGCGCGTCGCTGCTGATCAGGTCGAGCAGCGAGGCGTGGCCCTCGGCGCCGTCCATGACGATGACCTCGTCCACCGGCGTCTGCGCGGTGGCCTCCAGCGCCCGGTCGAGGAAGGGCGAGACGGTGACGAGCACCTTCGCGCCGGAGTCCTTCAGCTGGAAGGCGACCTCGTGGGCGGTGTACAGGGAGTTGATCGGGCTCATCACGCAGCCGGCCTTGGCGATGCCGTGGAACACCACCGGGTACCACATGGTGTTCGGGCACAGCACCGCGACGACGTCGCCCTTGCGCAGCCCGCGCGCGGCGAGCGCGGCCGCGACCCGGTCGACGTAGGTCGCCAGCTGGCCGTGGCTGATCGAGTCGCCGGTCAGGCCGTCGACGAGCGCGGGCGCGTCGGGCTTCTCCCGCCCCGCGGCGAGGACGAAGTCGGGGACCGAGAGGTCCGGGATCTCGACGTCGGGGTAACGACTGGCCAGGGGCACGGGGCTCCTCCTCGTTGGGGGCGTAGTGGCGCCAGTCTCACACCCCGGGTGTGTCGCAGGACACGGGGGTTACTCGCCGGTCACCTCATCGGGGCCACAGCACCGACTGGGTGCACCGGAACAGCGCGAGCGTCCGCCCGGCGCCGGAGGTGACGACGGCGTCCCAGACCTGGGTGGAGCGGCCGGCGTGCGCGTTGGTGGCCACCGTCTGGATGCGGCCCTCGCGGACGGTGCCGAGGAAGTTGCTCTTCAGCTCGATGGTGGTGAAGCCGGTCGCGCCCTCGGGCAGCAGCGCGCGGGTCGCCAGGCCGCAGGCGGTGTCGGCCAGCGCGACCACGGTCGCCGCGTGCAGGTAGCCGTTGGGCGCGAGCAGGTCGGGGCGGACGTCGAGGCCCGCCTCCAGGCGACCGGGCTCGTGCGCGGCGACCGTCAGGCCCAGCAGTCCCGGCAGCGTGCCCGGCAGGAGCGTGTTGAGCTCGTCGGCGGTGAGGAACCCGGTGGCGGCCACGGGCGGGAACCGTAGCGCCGGCGCGGGTCACCGGGAGGCGGCGTCGGCCCTCGTGCCCCGGAAGCGCCGGCGTTGGGTGCGCACCCGCTCGGCGCCGTCGCGACGGCGCAGGTGCAGCCGCTCCCGGTGTGCCTCGGCCGAGTGGACGACGGTCACCGGGCACGGCGCGTGCAGGACGCACTGCATGCCCGTCGACCCCAGCAGCATGCTGGAGAACCCGCCGTGCCCCCGGCTGCCGACCACCAGCAGGTCCGCGCCGGCCGACTCCCGGATGAGCGCGTCCGCGGCCGAGCCGAGGACGGCCGTCACGTGGATCACCGGGTGCGGCTCCGGGACCTCGTGGAGCACCTCGGCGACGAAGGCCTCGGTCCGGGCGACCGCCGCGGCCTCGGCCTCGTCGTAGGTGCGGTCGCCGACGACGTCGAAGTCCATCCACGTCTCGGGCGGGCGGTGGGCGACCACCGCCTCGACGGGCACCCCCCGGCGGGCGGCGTCCTCGACGGCGAACCGCAGCGCGGCCCGCGCCCCCGCCGACCCGTCGACGCCCACCACCACCCGGGGTCCGCGCGCCTGCGACTCGTCGGCGCGCACGGGCTGCTCGATCATGACGGCCTCCTCGGCACCGTCCCCGCGGGACCGGGTGCCCCGGCGGGCGTCCTGAGCATGATCCGTCCGGCGCGCCGGGGGAAGGGTCCTGAGTCGCGCCCGCCCGGGCCCACCGGCCCTCGGCCCTCGGCCCTCGCGGTGCGGTGCCCGACCTCGCGCTGTGGGGTGAGGTCGGGCACCACGGGGCGGGGACGGCGCCGGGCGAGCGGACCGCGTGGACCCCGGCGGCTCCGACCGCTCAGGCCAGGCCGCGGGTGGTGCGCGCCGGGGGACGGTCCCCGCGGATCGAGGCCACCATGTCCAGCGTCTGCCGGGTCGCCGCGACGTCGTGCGCGCGGAACACCCGGGCGCCCAGCCACGCGCTGACCGCCGTCGCCGCGAGGGTGCCGGTGAGCCGCTCCTCCAGCGGGACGTCGAGTGTCTCGCCGACGAAGTCCTTGTTCGACAGCGCCACCAGCACCGGCCACCCGGTGGCCACGAGCTCGCCGAGCCGGCGGGTGGCCTCCAGCGAGTGGCGGGTGTTCTTGCCGAAGTCGTGACCGGGGTCGACCAGCACCCGCTCGGGGTCCACGCCCGCGGCCACGGCCGCCTCGGCCAGCGCCGTCGTGCGCGCGACGACGTCGGCGACGACGTCGTCGTACCGCACCCGGTGCGGCCGGGTGCGTGGGGGCAGCCCGCCGGCGTGGGTGCACACGATCCCCGCACCCGCCGCGGCCGCGACGTGCGCCAGCTCCGGGTCGACGCCGCCCCACGCGTCGTTGACGACGTCGGCCCCGGCGGCGAGCGCCTCGCGCGCGACCTCGGCCCGCCAGGTGTCGATCGAGATCGGCAGGTCGGGGTGCGCGGCGCGGACGGCGGCGACCAGGTCGACGGTGCGGCGGATCTCCTCGGCGGCGTCGACCTCCTCGCCGGGTGCGGCCTTGACCCCGCCGACGTCCACCAGGTCCGCGCCCTCGGCCACCACCCGGTGCACCCGCTCGACGGCGGCCGCCAGCTCGTAGGTGGCGCCGCGGTCGTAGAACGAGTCGGGCGTGCGGTTCACGATGGCCATCACCAGCAGGCCGCCGTCGGGGACGTCCAGCCGGCCCAGTCGCAGCACCCGTCGTCTCCGTCCCCGTCGCCGGTGTGGTGGAGTCAGCCAACCAGACCACCCCGCACACAGGAGGACAGGCGATGGCGCAGACCACCGTGGAGGGCATCGACGGCGTGCTGGCGAAGGTCGGCCAGCCCCTCGGGCACAGCGACTGGCTGGAGATCACCCAGGAGCAGGTGGACAAGTTCGCCGAGGCCACCCACGACCACCAGTGGATCCACGTCGACGTCGAGCGCGCGAAGCGGGAGAGCCCCTTTGGCGGCCCGATCGCGCACGGCTACCTGACGCTGTCGCTGGTCTCGGCGCTGGCCGCGCAGATCATCGAGGCGAAGGGCTTCCGGATGGGCGTCAACTACGGCGCCGAGAAGATCCGCTTCATGTCGCCGGTGCCGGTCGGTGCGCGCATCCGCGCCTCGGCCACCCTCGACGAGGCCAAGCCGTTCGAGGGCGGCGTGCAGATGAACCTCGGCGTCACGATGGAGATCGAGGGCCAGAGCAAGCCGGCGATGGTGGCCGCGATCCTCTTCCGCCGCTACGTCTGACCCCGTGCACCTCCGCGGATGTGCCCGCTGCACATCCGCGGAGGTGCACGGTCAGACCACGATCGCCTGGTTGACCAGCGTCCGCAGGTAGGCGCGGATCGGCAGCGTGCTCGAGGGCAGCAGCTGCGTGTAGAAGGTGACGACGACGTCCTCGACCGGGTCGACGTAGAACGCCGTCGACGCCGCCCCGCCCCAGCTGTAGTCGCCCTCGTTGGACAGGACGCCGTAGCGCGCCGGGTCGATCACCATCGAGAAGCCCAGGCCGAAGCCCACCCCGCGCAGCGGCGTCTCGGCGAACAGCGGCCGGCCGAAGGTCTCCAGGTCGGCGTTGCCGGGCAGGTGGTTGCGCACCATGTGCGCCAGCGTGCGCGGGCCGAGCAGCCGGCCGCCGTCGTAGGAGCCGCCGCGGCGCAGCATCTCGCAGAAGCGCAGGTAGTCACCCGCGGTCGAGACCAGCCCGCCGCCGCCGGACAGGAACGTCGGCCGGTGGTGCGCCGCCTGCCCCATGGCGTCGATCGGCGCGAACCCGGTGGACGCGCCGCCGGGCTGCCCGGGGACGGCGGCGTAGAGCCGGGCCAGCGAGTCGACGTCGTCGTCCTCGCGCAGGCCGAAGGACGTGTCGGTCATCCCGAGCGGGCCGAACACGCGCTCCTGGAAGAAGACGTCGAGCGTCTGGCCGGACACCACCTCGACCAGCCGCCCCAGGACGTCGGTGGACACGCCGTAGTTCCACTCCGCGCCGGGCTGGAACACCAGCGGCACCGAGGCCCACTGCCGGCAGGCCTCGGCGGAGTCGGTGCCCGGCGGGGTGCTCCACTCGTGGCCCATCGCGCGGTACATCGCGTCGACCGGGTGGGCGTGATGGAAGCCGTAGGTGAGCCCGGAGGTGTGGGTCAGCAGGTGCCGGATGCGGATCGGCTCGACCTGCGGCTGGGTGACCGGCTTCTGGGCCGACCCCGCCACGTAGACGCGGGTCTCGGCGAACTCCGGCAGCCACCGCTGGATCGGGTCGCCGAGCTCGAAGGCGCCCTCCTCGTACAGCATCATCGCCGCCACCGAGGTCACCGGCTTGGTCATCGAGAAGATCCGCCAGCGGGTGTCCTCCTCGACCGGCCGGCCGTTCTCGACGTCGCGGGAGCCGTAGCGGCCGACGTGCGCCAGCCGGCCGTGCCGCGACACGGTGACGAGGAAGCCGGGGAGCTGCCCGTCGTCGACCCAGCGGGCCAGCCGCCGGTCGAGGCGCTCCAGCCGGGTGCCGTCGAGGCCGACCTCGGCGGGATCGGTGTCCTGGGTCAGTCCGCTCGTCACGCGTGCCTCCGTCCCGGTGCCGTCCCCTCGGGCGGCGCCTGCCCTGCGCATCCTGACCCATGCCGGTGCGGCGGGTCACAGGAGGCAGGCGCCGCCCCGGCGGGCGACCGCGTGGGTCCCGCGGTCACGTCCGGGGGACGCGCCGGTCGGACCGGACGTCGCGGGGACCCGGCGGATCAGACTGGGACGTCGCGAGGGCCCGGCGGATCAGACCGGGACGTTGCTGGCGGCCTTCTTCAGGTTCGAGCCAGCGGTGACCTTGACGGTGTTGGCGGCGGGGATGTCGATCGACTCGCCGGTCTGCGGGTTGCGGCCGGTCCGGGCCGAGCGCTGGGTCCGCTCGACGGTCAGCAGACCGGAGACGGCGACCTTCTCGCCGCGGGTGATCGCGTCGACGAGCTCCTCCTGCAGGCCGGCCAGGACGGCGTCCACGGTGGCGCTGGGCACGTCCGCGCGCTTGGAGATGGCGGTGACGAGTTCGGCCTTGTTCACGGGGATCCTCTCGTGGGTGTCGGCGCCCGCCCGGGTCTCGGCGGGCCGCCGGTGACGGCGCCGGCCGCAGCGCGCGGCCGGCTCCCGGACGGTCGTCCGGGACGGACCGGTCCCCCCGCGGGGGCCCCGGCCCGGGGCACCGTGTCACGACAGCGGGGGATCTGGCCAGTCCAGGGCCACGATCGCATGCAGCCGACCCGCCGGTACCACCCGTCCCAGCGCAGGCGGGTGGGCGCGGGCCGACCTAGCGTGAGGGGGTGCCACAGCTCTCCGGGACCGACCTGGTCGTCAGCGACCTGTGCCTGGGCGGCAACGTCTTCGGCTGGACCGCCGACGCGGCGACGTCGCAGGCCGTCCTCGACCGCTTCGTAGACGCCGTCCCCAGCACCCAGCGGCCCTTCGTCGACACCGCCGAGATGTACGGCGACGGCCGCTCCGAGCAGATCCTCGGCGGCTGGATGGCCGAGCGCGGCCTGCGCGACCGGCTGGTGGTGGCCACCAAGGCCTCGCCGCAGCAGAAGGCGCACCCGCTGGCGGCGGGCGAGATCCGGGCCGCCGCGGAGCGGTCGCTGCGGAACCTGCGGACCGACCGGATCGACCTCTACTACGCGCACTACGACGACGAGACGACGCCGCTGGAGGAGACGCTCACGGCGTTCGACGAGCTGGTTCGCTCCGGCAAGGTGCTGCACGTGGCGGCGTCGAACTACTCGCCGGCGCGGCTGACCGAGGCGCTGGAGACCTCCGAGCGGCTCGGGACCACGCGGTACGTGGCGCTGCAGCCGCTCTACAACCTCCTCGAGCGGCCCGCCTACGAGGACGGGCTGCGCGACGTCGTCGCGGCGCACGGGCTGGGCTGCCTGCCCTACTTCGGCCTGGCCCGGGGCTTCCTGACCGGCAAGTACCGCGCCGGCGAGCGGGTCGACTCGCCGCGCGCCGAGCGGGCGAGCGCCTACCTCGGCGAGCGCGGCGACCGGGTGCTCGCGGCGCTGGCCGAGGTGGCGTCCGCGCACGGGGTGAGCCAGGCCGCCGTCGCCCTGCGGTGGCTGGCCGACCAGCCCACGGTCACCGCGCCGATCGCCAGCGCCCGCGACGTCGACCAGCTCGCCGACCTGCTGCCGGTGCAGGACCTCGTGCTCACCGACGACGAGCGCGCCGCCCTCACCGCCGCCTCCGAGTAGCCCCTCCGAGGTGCCTTTGTAGCGATGAAGGCACCTCACCGACGTCCGGAGGGGTGCCCTTGTAGCGATGAAGGCACCTCAGCGGGCGGCGGCCGCGGAGGCGAGGTCCTCGACCCGCACCAGCCCGAGCACGGTGCCGGTGGCGTCGGTGCAGACGACGGGGTCGAAGCGGTGCGCCGGCGGGCGGGTCAGGGCCGTGTGCAGCGTCGCGACGACGTCGTCGGCCGGGCCGACCCGCAGCGACACCGGTGCGGTGTGCGCGGCGCCGGTGCGGGGATCGGCCAGTCGCAGCGCCAGCGGCTCGCCGTCCGGCCCGACGAGGACCACCGGGGGCAGGCCCGGCTGCGGCTCGCTCACCTCGACCTGGCGGACCGGGCGCAGCAGGCCCGCCACGGTCGCCCGCTGCCGGGCGCGGGCGGTGCAGCCGCGCACGAGCCCGACCACCTCGGGGGACAGCCCGCCGAAGCCGGGTGCCGGGCGGCCGAGCAGCCAGCCCTGGGCCAGCGGCACCCCGAGCCGGCAGGCGGCGGTCAGCTCGCCGCGCGTCTCGATCCCCTCGGCGACCAGCCAGGCGTCGATGCGGCCGGCGAACCCGCCGACCATCTCCACCACGGCCGTGCACACCGGGTCGGTGTCGGCGCCGGCCACCAGCGACCGGTCCAGCTTCACCAGCTGGGGCCGCAGCGCCGCGAGCCGGCGCAGGCCCGACCAGCCCGAGCCGGTGTCGTCGAGGGCCACCAGCGCACCCCGGGCCCGCAGCGCCGCGACCTCCACGCGCAGCGCGGCGACGTCGGGCACCGGCCCCTGCTCGGTCAGCTCGACGACGACGCGGCGCAGGTCCGGGCGGGTGGCCAGCGCCTGCTGCACCGGCCGGGTGCCGAGCAGGTGCGGGCCGACGTTGACGGCGAGGAAGGTGTCCGCGGGCAGGTCCGGCACCGCGGCCAGCGCCTTGCCGACCGCGAGGGCCTGGAGCTCGGCGGCGACCCCGGCGTCGGCGGCCGCGGCGAACCACACGTCGGGGCCGGCGGTACCGGGGAAGCGGGCCAGGGCCTCGTAGCCGGCGACCCGGGCGCGCGCGAGGTCGACGATCGGCTGGAAGACCAGGGTCAGGTCGTCCGGGTGGGCGAGCAGCGGCCGGCAGTCCGGCAGCGCCCGCGTCAGCATCCCCGTCATGCGCGGTCCATCGGCCCGGTCCGGGAGCCGCTCCACCGGGCGCCCGGCGGGGCTCACCCGCCCGGGGGACGACCCGTCCGGGGGGAGGAGCGCGGACGGTCGATTCCGTTCCGCGCGGAGCGTGGCAGCATGGTCGGCTGCGGCCGCCCGGGCCGCGCCTGGCCGAGGAGGGCCGTGTCCGTCCCCGCGCCGTCGCCTGCCGCCGACGTGCTGCACGACGCCCACCGCGTCGCCGCCGCGCGCCGGCTGTTGCTCGAGGTGTCCGGGCCCGCGGCCTACGACCGGCTCTCCGGACTCGCCGCGCGCCTGCTCGACGCGGGGCACGCCAAGGTCACCGTGTTCACCGACCAGGACACCGTCGTCGGCGGGCACGGCCTGCCGCCCGGCGTCGTCGGCGGTCGCGCGCAGCTCACCGGGGAGTTCTCCGCCTGCGTCGTCCGGGAGGGCCGCCCCCTGGTGGTCCCCGACGCCCCCGCCGACGCGCGGGTGTCCGCCCTCCCCGCCGTCGTGTCCGGGGAGGTGGTCGCCTACCTCGGCAGCCCCCTGGTCTCCGCCTCGGGGCACGTGATCGGCGTCCTCGCCGTCTACGACGGCCGGCGGCGCACGTGGCAGGACGACGACGTCGCGCTGCTGGAGCACCTGGCCGCCTCGGTGGTCGCCGAGCTCGAGCTCGCCGCGGCCCGGTCGGCGATCGGCGCCTCCCGGGTCCGCCTCGAGGTCGCCCTCGAGGCCGGGGCGATCGGCATCTGGGACCACGACCTGCGCACCCGCGTCCTGCACTGGGACGAGCGCTGCGCGGCCATCCACGGCCTGTCCGGCCCCCTCGTGATCACCGACGTCGACGCGATGATCGCCGCCCGGATCCACCCCGACGACCACGCCGCCGTCCGCTCGGCCATGACCGACGCGCTGGCCGGCACGGGGGAGTACGTGGTCGAGGCGCGGGCGATGCACACCGACGGCTCGACCCGCTGGACGGTCTCGCGCGGCCGCGTGGTGCGCGACTCCTGGGGCGACGCGGTGCGGGTGCTCGGCACCGTCGTCGACGTCACCGACGCCCGCGAGCAGGCCGCCCGCCGGATGGCCGCGGTGCAGCGCGCCGCCGCCGTCGCCGAGGTCGCCGCGGAGCTGGCCAACGCGACCGCGCTGTCGCAGCTGGCCGACATCACGCTGCGGGGCGCCCGGCTGCTCGGCGCGTCCTCCAGCGCGCTGGCCGCCTTCGACGGCGAGGGGGTGCTGCGGATCTACCTCGCCCGGCAGCTCGCCGACACCGTCGCCGCGGCCGCCGCCGAGGCCGAGGTGGAGGCCCCGCCCGAGGGGCTGGCCATCGAGCTCGACGACGCGCTGCCCACCCAGTACGCGGCCCGCCACGGCGAGCGCGTGCTGCTCACCGACCTCGACGAGGCCGTCGCCCGCTTCCCGCAGATGGCCGAGGTCGGCCCGGCCCTGGGCCTGCGCGCCATGGCCGCCCTGCCACTGCGGGTGGAGGCCGGGCTGCTCGGCAGCTTCGTCGTCGTCTGGGACACCGAGCACGCCTTCGAGGACGCCGACGTCGAGCTCCTCGACGCGCTGACCGCGCAGATCGCCCTGAGCGTGTCCCGGCTGCGGGCCGACGACGAGCGCGCCGCCGCCGTCGCCGCGATGGCCGAGGCCAACCAGCGGCTGCAGCTGCTCGCCGACGCCGGGCGGGTGCTGTCCGGGAGCCTGGAGATCACCGAGCAGCTGGGCCGGCTGGCCGACCTGGTGGTGCCGGCCCTCGCGGACTGGTGCTGGATCGTGGTCACCGACGAGCAGGGCCGGCTGCACGAGATGGCCTGGTCCCACCGCGACCCCGCCCGCCGGGCGGACGTGGCCGAGTACGTCGGGGCCATGGTGCACGGGATGACCGACGAGCACGCCGCGCGGGTGGTGACCCGGACCGGCCGGCCGCTGGTGGTGCCCGAGGTCGACGTCGAGCGCATCAGGCGGGCGCTGCACGACCCCGTGGCCCAGGAGGCGCTGCTGCGGCTGGCGCCGCACGCGGCCCTGATCGTGCCGCTCGTGGCACGCGGGGAGGTCATCGGCGCCCTCGGCACGGCCAACGACGCCGAGCGCGGCCCGCACACGCCGGGGGAGGTCGAGACCGCCGCCGAGGTGGGCCGCCGGGCCGGCCTGGCGCTGCAGACCGCGCGGCTGTTCGAGCAGCAGCGCGGGCTGGCGCACGCCCTGCAGCGCAGCATGCTCACCGCGCCGCCGCGGCCGGAGGGGCTCGACATCGTCGTCCGCTACGTCCCGGCGTCGGAGGGCGCCGAGGTGGGCGGGGACTGGTACGACGCCTTCCCCGGGGTGCTGGGCGGCACGGTGCTCGTCATCGGCGACGTCGTCGGGCACGACCGCAATGCCGCCGCGGTGATGGGCCAGCTCCGCGGGCTGCTGCGGGGCATCAGCCACGCCAGCGGTGCCGGACCGGCCGCGATCCTCGGCCAGCTCGACCGCGCGGCCGACGGCCTGGCGCTGGGTGCCATGGCCACCGCGCTGGTGGCGCGGCTGGACCGCACCGGCGCCGACGGGGCCGTGCTGCACTGGTCGAGCGCCGGCCACCCGCCGCCGGTGGTCGTGGACCCCGACGGGAGCGTGCGGGTGCTGCGGTCCGAGCCGGCCGACCTGCTGCTCGGCGTGGACCCCGACCGCCCGCGCACCGACCACACCGCCGCCCTGGCCGCGGGCAGCACGGTGCTGCTGCACACCGACGGGCTGGTCGAGCGACGCGACCGGGACCTGCAGGCCGGTACCGAGCAGCTGCTCGACGTGCTGCGGGGTACCGCGGGCCTGCCGCTCGAGCGGCTGTGCGACCGGGTGCTGCAGCGGCTGTTCCTCCCCGACGCCGAGGACGACGTCGCCCTGCTCGCCGTCCGCGTGTCGTGACACCCGTCCGGGGGGGGGGGGGGGGGGGGGCGGGGGGGGGGGGGGGGGGGGCGGGGGCGGGGGGGGGGGGGGGGGGGGGGGGGCGGGGGGGGCGCGGGGCGCGGGCGGCGCGGCGGGGGGG